>DATHQG010000122.1:0-9757 GCA_035483075.1 Edaphobacter sp.
AGCAAATAAGCCACACGCCGCGCCCGTGTCCGTAGCGACGAACGGCGCATTGGCCACCACGGTCGGATCGAACACGTAAAGCGTCATCGCGATCAGTCCCGCAGCGGTGCCAAACATCTCCCTCCCTGCAACAAAAAGCACCAACGCCAGCACCAGCGCAAAGACACAGGCAGCCATATGAATGCGGAACAGCAGAGTGTCCGCACTGTAATGCCCTCCATACTTCGGATCGTTGCGAAACAGCAGCTCTCTGCCGCCGTAGTACGCCTCGGACTTGAAGTATCTGCCCTGCCGTGGGGCGACCTTCAGATCGAGTGGCAGCAGCGGCAGCGTCGCCACCAGCTTCACCAGCGGAGGATGCTCCGGGTTCAGGCTGTATTCGCCGTGCTTCCAGTTCATATAGCCGGAATAGATGTGGTCGCCCTCGTCCCAGCTGGGCGACTCCTGCCGCGTCGACAGCCCGACCTCGACAACCAACACCACCAGCAGGAGAAACACAGCTCCCCTGACCCACCATCTCAATTGCATGCACGCACCTCGTCCCCGAGATAATAACCCCAAGCGGCCCTTATCACCCCACCCGCTCACTCTTCAACAAACCGATAGCTCCCATGGCTGTCGTAATCGATCCCATGCTTCTTCTTCAGCTCCTCGATGTACCTTAGCGTCGACTTCGTATGCGGCTCCACGCCCTCATTCGTATGCAGCAGCATCTCCTCCAGGCAACTATCCACACTCATGCGCTTATGTTCAGCCAGGTCCTTCAACAACCCCGCCAACCGCTTCTCCAACCGCACCGGCACCTCGACCCGCTCAATCCTGATCGCCGGCCCCACATTGTGAATGTTATGTCCAAAGATCAGCCGATACCCATACAGGTCCTTCACCACATAGTCGCGCATACCGAACTCCCGGTCGCCGATCTCCTCCACCACCTCCACCCCGTTCGCTCGATGAAACTCATACAACGCATCGGCATCACCCACCGTAAAGAACACCGCACCGGCGTTCGGAGCGGGCTTCGCCTCCTTCAAGAAGATCCCCACGTTCCCCAGGTTGAGACCCGCAAACGACGCCGGCTCCCCAAATGTAAAACCAAACCGAAACCCAAGCTTCTTCACATAGAAATCAATGGCCGCGGCAAGATCACCAACCGCCAAACAAGTCTGCGTCCTCTCGCATTCAACAACCGGTGGTGTTGGGCTTGTCATAATACGCGCTCCTTCCCCATGCACCTCACATGCAGCCAGCGTTTTTGGCCCCGGGAAACGTGACGAAGTTTATTGTCAGAGGCGCGAAGCGGAGTACGCCTCGCTTCACCGGCTCTCCTTTGATCATCGGGACCTCCCCGTCAGTTGTCACTTTAAGCCCGGAACCATTGAGCAGCACCGTGTTACTCAGCAGGTCGGGCGCTGATAACGTGTACCGTTCTCCCGACACAGGCAATTTCAGGGTGTACTCCACCTTCGAATCCGTAGTCAGCACAAGCAACGAGACGCCGCCCCGCGGGCCCTTCATGCACTGCGCATATACGCGCACGTTTGCAGTCGTTGCGGTCCCAGGATTGAGAACGCCTGTCCCCATCGTCCGTTTCCAGAGCAGCGCCGCCCAGTAATTCGGCCGAGGTTCAAGCGTCTCCTCATCCAGCAGTCCGTAGTCGCTCGAAGCGAGGGTGTTGTACGCCACGACCTTCACGCTCTTCTGGGCCAGCGTGCCAAGTTGGTCGAGATAACGGAAGCTGTCGACGAAGTCGGCCGCCCACTTGTCGCCGCCGCACCCCGCCTGCCCTGTCTCCGTCAGCCAGATGTCTTTGCCGGGGAGATACTCGTCTCTCAGCTTTGAGTAGAACTCTTCAACAGTGTTGTTTCGCTCAAACCACTCTGGAGTCAGCGCTTTCTCCGGTGACGTCCCGGCCTTCGGACCAAGGCCCGCACTGCACCGGCGGGAGACCGTCCCGTAGAAATGATAGGAAAACACATCGAAGGCAGGCCCGGTGGCCTTCAGCATGTCTTCGGTGGGCATGAACGGCATGCTGGATCCCGCAGGCAGCAGCGAAACTCCTTCGCCAATACTGCCCGGACCAAGGAAGATTGTCGTTGGCGATTCATTCTTAAGGAAGCCACGAAAGACCTTCACATCCTTCGCGAAGGCTTCGGCGTCATAACCGCTCGGCGCGCCTCCGACCGCCGCAAACGTCGGCTCATTCATAAACTCCGTTGCCGCGACACGCGCCCCGATCTGCTTGGTGTAGTCGAAGATCGCCTTCGCCTGTTCCGGTGTCCAGACACCGCTGGCGTCCCTCGTTCCTCCACTGGTCGCAACAGACGTCATGATCTCCGCTCCAACGGCATGAGAGAAATCGACGACCCCTTTCCACTGCGCGCGAGTGAGCACCCCATTAAAGCCCTTGGGAGGCGTCTGCATCGCAGGCTGGTCATCGTCCTGGAAGTAGGTGCTGTTGCGCCACGTCCCGCTCACCCGAAGATACGCAGGCTCCAGGGCCTTGGCGAGCCTTCGGAGCCGGGTATTGCTCAGGTCGATCGGCGGGCGATATTGAAAAAGATTCGGATCCATGCCGACGGGCTGATCTTGTCCGGGCTTCGCCTGCGATGCACCTGAAAGCCGCGCCTCCACCTCAGCGTTGTATGGCTTCCAGAACCGCCCGCCGGTGACCTCAACAGTCTCAACGTTGTAGGAAACGAATCTTGGATCGACATCGCCGACCTTAACCATCGTCTGCGGATTGAGAACGGCCTGCGCCATCGCGACACCAGGCAGGACCGCCAACGTCAGCAAGCCGATCAGCATCGTCCGGACCGTAGAACTTGGCCCTTCAATTGTTCTCATACTTCCATACCTCGCCGGCTAAGCGCTGCCTGTGCTACCTCGTAACCTTACACCTGGTCGGGCAACGAAGAGAGGGCGCGCGGCGTCGTCGATGATGCACGTATTAGCCAGGGATCCCAATCGAAGAAGATCAGGACGAATAGGTTCAATTCGCATTCACTCATCCGTTCTGAACGCGACTCTAAAGCCCGAGGACAAGTCGGCATTTGGTTACGAATCGAGACAGCGGCCTCAGGCAATCCGGCCTGCAACTACAGATTGTGCCCCGATTACTCGGCCCGAAGCGCTTCGACGGGATCGATTGCAGCGGTGCGGCGCGCCGGCAGATAGCTTGCCAGTGCCGCCGCAGCAACCAAGACGACCGGTACCGCTGTGAACGTGATCGGATCGAGCGGACTAATGCCAAATAACAGCGTTCGCATCAGGCGCATCAGTGCGGCTGCCGCGCCGAGGCCAACGGCCGTCCCAACGCCGGTAAGCACCAACGCTGAGCGAACGAACATCCACAACAACTCGCTCTTGTTCGCGCCCAGCGCCATCCGAATGCCGATCTCGCGCGTGCGCTGCGAGACCGCATACGAGATCACGCCGTAGATACCGAGGATACCGAGAGCGAGCGCCATCGTTCCGGCAATGGCCAGCATGACGAGCGTGAATGAGGTGCGCGCCATGGATTCGCTGTAGATGTCCTGCATGGTGCTGATCGCCGCAACCGGCAGATTCGAATTCACCGACCAGACGGCCTGCTGCATCTCGTTGATGAAGGTCTGCGTTCCGGCCCGGCTGCTCCGCAAGGCAAAGTAGGCAGTGCGTCTTGCATCGAGAGGCCCAGGCCCATAAAGATCATGCATCATCGAAGGCCAGTACACGGTCGCAGGCGAGCTCTGATTGACACCGTTCTCGCGAACGTCCTGGACCACCCCGACAACTTCATGCCACGGCATGCTGGGAAATTCGCGAAAGCGCTTGCCAACGGCCGCGCTGGGCGATCCCCAAAGTTCACGGGCCAGGCTCTCAGACAGGATCGCCACCGGCCTCAGGCTGTAAATGTCCGACCACGCAAAATCCTGCCCTGCGACGAATCGTGTACCGGCGGTATGGAAATAACCCGGCGAGACATAGTTGAACAGACGCAAGGGAGGTTCTTCCCCTTCATAATTTTTTCCTTCAACGGAGATCCCGTCCCAGTTCGGTTCGGCCCCACTCATGGGAACGGAAACGGCGAAGCCCGCGGACGAGACCCCAGGAATCGCGGCCAGCTTGTCCTGGATGCTGTTCTGAACGCGCACGACTGTCTGCGGATCGCGAACCAGCGTCTGCGGAATCGAAATCCGCATGACCTGCAACGACACAGGATCGGAGAAGCCCGGATCGACGTTGCGCATCGCATGGAAGGTACGGATCATCAGCACGGCGCTGATGAGCAGCACCAGCGCCATGGCTACCTGCGCCACGACCAGCAGATTGCGGCCGCGCTGTCGCTCGCGGCCCACGCTTGCCGTTCGCATTGCGCCAAGCAGCGGCACAGCTTGCCGCGAAGGAGCGTACCGCAGCACAGGAATAGAGCCGAACAGCAGCCCGGAGAGCACCGAGAGAATCAGGGTGAACGCGAGCGATTCGCCGTCGAGCGAGATCTCGTTGAGACGCGGAAGGTTCTCAGGCCCGATCGCCGTCAACAGCCGCAGTCCCGCATACGCAACCCCGACGCCGACTGCGCCACCCAGGAGGCCAAGCGTCACGCTCTCCAACAACAACTCACGGGCAATCCGCCATCGTCCCGCCCCCAGCGCCGAGCGCACCGCAAGCTCCTGCTGACGCCCATCGGCACGTACCAGCAGCAGGTTGGCCACGTTGGTACACGCGATCAGCATCACGATGCCGATCGTCGCCATCACCACCCACAGCACGTTGCCGACACTGCCGACCACTTGCTCCTTCAAAGGCTGAAACGCCGGGGTGATCTTCCACTTCTCATACCAGTGCGAATCGGTGCCTGGGCCGTTCGTCCACGAGTCCATCCAGACGCTGAGCAGACTCGACACATCGGCGTTGGCCTGCGAGATCGTCACGCCCGGCCGAAGCCGCCCAATGCCGCGGTACGCAAAGCCCGCCAGCGACTGGTTGACCGGATTGAAGGCCAGTGGCACCAGCAGATCGAAGTCGTAATTGACCACTCTGAATCCGCGTGGCATCACGCCGGCGATCTCGTGCGGCGTCAAGTCGACGCTGATCACGCGGCCAACCACACCCGGGTCGCCGCCAAACCGCCGTTGCCAGTATCCATAACTCAGCATCACCCGCCGCGCCCCACGCGGGTCCTGGTCCGCCGCGGTCAGCCATTGCCCGGCAGCGGCTGGCACACCCAGCGTCTGGAGAACGCCATCGGTAATCAGGGCCGTATTGACCTGCTCCGGTTGTGCGATTCCCGTAATGCTTGAAGTCCCAGACTGCCACACGCCCATCGATTGGAAGGAACGGTTATGGGCCGCGAAGGTTAGATACATCGAGGCCGACAGGCGCAGCTCGTCCCGGAAGTCGGTCAGCCCTGGCGCGCCGGGAGCGTTCAAACGCAACGCAACCAGTTGCTGTGGTTCAGGGTAAGACAGCGGCCGGATCAGCACACTGTTGAGCACACTGAACACAGCCGTATTCGCCCCGATGCCAATGGCCAGCGTGAGCACCACGGTGATCGCAAATCCCGGCGATCGTCCCAGCCGGCGGCATACATGCTTCAGGTCCACCAGCAGCGATTCGAGTCTCTGCCACTGCCACACCTCACGGCTCCGCTCGCGGAGGAGTGTCACATTACCAAAGTCGCGACGCGCGGTTCGTTCCGCCGCATCGCGCGACATGCCCTCTTCCACCAGTTCATCGGTCCGCTCGTCGATGTGTTCCTGGATGGAGACAGAGATGTCGTCATACCGCCGATTTCTGAAGAAGAAGCGACCGAATCGTGACAATCCACACCTCCTATGCTTTGGCCGCGGCAAGCACACGGTTAAAACCTGCAAACATCCTCTCGAAACTGACAACTTCGCTTTCGAGACGATGAATGCCTGCAGCAGTAAGCCGATAAATCCGCGTTGGTCGACCCTTGGCCGAGGTCCCAGCCTGAGCTTCCAGCCAACCCTCCTTCAGCATTCGCTGCAGCGCCGGATAGAGCGAGCCCTCTTCCACCTGGAGCATGTTGTCGGACACCTGCTTGATGTGCTTCACCAGCGCATACCCATGCATGGGCTTCAAACGCAGCGATTGGAGAACCATGATCTCCAGTGCACCGGGGAAAAGGTCGCGATGTTCGGGGTTCTTCGCCATTCCGGGAATTATAGGATCGAAATACCTATTTCGCAAATAGGTATTTGCGGACAGGGCGTGCGTGCACAGTTTCGATCGGCCATCGTGCAACCGCGCACCAGAGCGCAAAGGCGCTGCTGGTACGCAGTCGGTTCAGGCTCAGGAATAGCGCATTTGTTCGAGATCGGCGATCAGCTTAGGGCCGGTTGGGTGCCATCCCAGCCGTTGCTGTGTCTGCGTGCTCGAGGCCGGCATATCGAACCCGGCAAACATCGCGAGCCACCCGAAATGAGCTGACGCCTCCTCCGGAGAGAGGCTGACGACGGGCACCTTCAAACCTCGGCCAATGACTTCAGCGATCTCCCGCATCGATACTCCCTCTTCAGCGACTGCGTGATACCTGCTGCCTGCTTCGTGCTTCTCCAGCGCCAATCTGTACAGTCGGGCAACATCGAGAACATGCGCCGCCGGCCAGCGATTGAGTCCGTCACCGATGTACGCCGAAACTCCCTTCTCACGGGCCATCTTGACCGCGTAGGTGATGAGGCCCTGCTTCACGGTGTCGTGGACCTGGGGAAGGCGCACCACCGACGCACTGACGCCCTGCGAATTCATCGCAAGAGCAGCCTGTTCTGAAACGCGGGGCATCGGTGAGTTGGCCGGGGGATCAATGTCTTCAGTCACAGCGCGGCCTGGCGCGAGGAGCCCGGTCCCGGAGCTGACAATCAAGGGACGATCGGAGCCGGCAAGCGCCGAGCCGAGGGCCTCAATGGCTTGCCGATCGTCCTCACAGTAATCCTTGAATTTCGAGAAGTTGCCGCCGGTGAAGGCGTCGTGATTGAAGGCACAGTGAATTACGCCATCCGATTTGGCCGCCCCACTGCGCAGGCTCTCCAGGTCTTCAAGGTTCCCTCGATGCACCTCGGCACCGGCCGCCTTGAGTGTCTCAGCTCCCGCATCCGACCGCGTCAGTCCGAGCACCTGATGGCCCGCCTTGATGAGCTCCGGAACAATAGCTGAACCAATAAAGCCCGTAGCGCCGGTAAGAAAAATACGCATGATGAATTCTCCTTTTGCTTCAAGCTAAGGACCGGATAGGCGCCTCACCACTGATGAGAGGTCGCAGAACGAGTCCTGTCAGCTAGCTAGATGAGCGAGTGACGCAGACGATCTATACTGAAAGTCCGCATTATTGGCTCAATCGTCCGGAGGCGCCATGGACCCACTTTCAGACGTGTTATCGCTGCTGAAACCCCAGAGCTATGTAACGGGCGGCTTTGGGGTCGATGGCGACATGGCCATCCAATTTCCAAAACATCAAGGCATCAAATGCTACGCGATGGTCTCTGGGGAGTGCTGGCTATCCGTCGAAGGCGTTCCCGACGCTGTGCTGCTGACGGCCGGGGACTGCTTCCTTCTGCCGCGTGGGCTGCCCTTCCGTCTCACAACCGATCTGTCACTTCCGCCTGTAGACTTCAACACGGTCCGTGAGGCGCGAGCGTCGGGCGGCGCTGTCTTCAACGATGAAGGCGCCGCCCGCTATATTGTCGGCGGCCACTTCGTCCTAACCGGCAGTCACGCCGACATTCTGCTGAAGTCTCTGCCGCCCATTGTGCACATCCGGAAAGAGTCGGATAAGGCGACGATGCGATGGTCGCTGGAACGCATGAAGGAGGAGCTGCATGATCCGCAGCCGGGAGGGGCCCTGATCGCCCAGCAACTCGCCTACATGATGCTCGTCCAGGCCCTTCGACTGCACCTGGCAGGTGCGGCAGCCGATGGCGCAAGAGGTGGCGTCGGATGGCTCTTCGCGCTCGCAGATAAACAGATGAGCGCAGCGATCACCTGCATGCACGACGATCCAGGGCGTCCATGGACACTCCAGGAACTCGCGGCCCGCGTCGGTATGTCGCGATCGATCTTCGCTCTAAGGTTCAAAGAGACGGTTGGGGCGACCCCCATGGAGTACCTGACACGTTGGCGAATGCTGCTGGCCGGCGACAGGCTGAAGAATTCAGACGATTCCATCTCCGTAATCGCCTCATCGCTCGGCTACGAATCCGAAAGCGCATTCGGCAAAGCCTTCAGAAGGGTCATGGGCTGCTCCCCGAGACAATACAGCCACGGGAGAGGCCCCACGCCGCGTTCTCTAGCCACTAAGGAAGCCCACTACAACCATCAGATGGAACTGGCCGCGGTCCGATGAGGGTCTCGGGCCGAGTAACTACGACGGCTACCCACGGACCCGCCTTTCGTCGTGGCGACCAAGTATCCTATCCCTGCCATCCGGGAGAACGTCATGAAGATTGTTCCTGTGATCAAGTCCGGTGATTTAGAAAGGTCGGTACAGTTTTACACGAGAACTCTCGACTTCGAGCGCAAGTGGCCCGGATATGAAGATCGCGAGATGGCCAATGGAGTCATTGACCTGGTTCGAGACGGAGCCGAGCTACAGCTCTCGCGTCATGCGGGAGACGGCGTCTTCGGTTCGGTCAACCGCGTCTTTGTGGACGACGTTGACGAGCGTTATTTGACCTTTCGCACACGCGGGCTAGACACGACATCGCGTCCCGAGTCTCCAATTCACACTGCGCCGGTTGATCAGACGTGGGGACTGCGCGAATTTGCCGTGACTGATCCAGACGGTAACGGTTTGTGCTTCTGCATGCCAATAAAATAGGCGTGTCGAGATGGCCCAACTCACTCATAGACCTATTGGGCCTCGCTCAGGGCGATCGATAACAATAGACGCGCTTCCGTTAGCAGGCTCCAGGCTGTTCGCTATACCGAAGTCGTCGGAGGCTTTGCCTTGGATCAAATTTCGGATGGAAGCAACATCAGCTTCCGGCAAATAGCGCCCAACCAATGAACAGAACATCTACTCAAGCCGTTTCTAAGCTGATCGGACACGGGCTCTTCAAACCATCTACGAAACCTTGAAGTTTCACTGGCAGGTTCAATCACAGCCCGCTAGGCGCGGTAGCTTCCCACAAGCCGACTTCTCGGTACTTGCCTGCGAACAGGGCCGACAGCGGCAGCATCTCGTTTGCCGCAGGAAGAGTGAGCAACTTCTCAGCAAGGATCAGGCAGAGGGATCTCGTCTCAAATGTTCTCTGCCCCACGAACAGAGAACATCCAATACCGGGACCAACGTCCGTCCGTAAGGCGTTAGCGAGTACCGCACTCGCAGGGGCGAGCCTTGCTCCTGATGACGTTCCAGAATCCCAGCTCCTGTCATATCCCGCAGATGACGGAGAAGCATCCTCTCTGTAATTTCAGGAATACTCTTCCGCAATTCGTTCGTCCTCATCGGGCCGTCCAACAGTCGCCAGAGGATTGTGCCCTTCCATCGCCCGTCGATGACGCTTAGCGTCGCATCGATGGGGCATGGTGAGATCTCTTTTTTTGAGACGCCCATAGATTATTCCAACTGACAACTTTGTCAGTGCTGCATTTTGCATCAGTGCTCCATTCGAAAGCGTCTTTAGCGAAGAGTCAATAGGAGCCCCTTATGCACTTGTTCAACATGGCGAACCCTCTTCGTCGCTCTTACTCTGGTAGGCGTCGAGTTTTCTGTATCTGCATTCGTGAACCCTGCCGCGTCGCGGCTCGAACC
>DATHQG010000123.1:0-15265 GCA_035483075.1 Edaphobacter sp.
GCGCGAACAATCCTCGCATCCGCAGTTTGCGATACAGCCACGGCCAGACCGCATAGAACTGCTCCTCTACTGCCAAGGACCACAACACGGAATAGAGCACGAAGGGGCCATGGAGCAGCAGCTTTGGCCAGTTTGCGAGAAAGATGACGCACACCAACAGATAGTTGAGCGAGGCTGTTCGGGTGAGGCCGAGGAGGATGAGGACCAGGAAGTAGGCAGGAAGAATGCGCAGGGCGCGTCGTATATAGAACCGCGAATAGTAGTTCGGCGCTGCCTCCGAATCGATTAAATTTCCGGTAATCAGAAAACCTGACAAGGTAAAGAAGAGGTTGACTCCCGTCCATCCGAAGCTGGTGAGATGGAATAGTGTTGCGGCCAGCCTGTTATGCCAGGGGACGGCGGGCGCGACATAGTAGAAGCCGTGGAAAAAGACTACGGCGAGAATCGCCATGCCTCGCAAAAGGTCCAGGCCGGGCATGTGCTGGCTCAGCACACTTGTGGCTACGTTGTCGGATAGTCGATCGTCCCGTTTCGTCAACAACATCCCCGCAAATCCCTCTTGCACTGTATCTTCTTCTACTGGCACGCCGCAATGATCTCCAGCCTAACGTCAGCTGTTCCTAGCTGCCCGTGGCAGAAGCAGTTTGCTTGTGGAGGCGAGGCCTGAGCGAACCGTTCGATGCAGGATACTGCCGTTGACTGGCCGATAGACGCGGGTGAGTGAGCTGTTTTGCCCAGGCGGGATGGGACGGGTAGAATGGGAGAGTTCGATGCTGCGCGGACTACGTGTCCGGCAGGTACTCTGAAGGAGTTTGTTTTGGCTAAACGCGACCGTTTTTTGTTTACGAGTGAGTCTGTCACCGAAGGGCATCCGGATAAGATTGCCGACCAGATCTCCGATGCGATTCTTGATGCCTGCCTGGCGCAGGACCCCTACAGCCGTGTGGCGTGCGAGACGCTGACCTGCACTGGACTGGTGGTGATTGCCGGCGAGATTACGACGAAGGCGTATGTGGACTTCCAGAGCCTGGTGCGCGGAACGGTCGCGGCCATCGGTTATGACAATGCGCTGTACGGGTTTGACTCGAACACGTGCGCGGTGATCTCGACGATCAATAAACAGTCGGGCGATATTGCTATGGGCGTGGATACCGGCGGCGCCGGCGACCAGGGGATGATGTTCGGGTATGCGACGAACGAGACTCCGGAGTTGATGCCGACGCCGATCTCGCTGGCGCATAAGCTGGCGCATAAGCTGAGCGAGGTCCGCAAGTCGGGGCTGATGTCGTACCTGCGGCCGGATGGCAAAAGTCAGGTGACGGTGGAGTATGACTCGAACCATAAGCCGGTGCGTGTGGATGCGGTGGTGATCTCGACACAACATGCGGAGAACGTTGGGAACGAAGAGTTGCGCGGAGACATTCTGAAGAACGTGATTCAGGCAGTGATTCCTGCGAATCTGCTGGATGAGGACACGAAGTACCACATCAATCCGACGGGGCGGTTCGTGGTCGGTGGGCCGATGGGCGATACGGGGTTGACGGGAAGGAAGATCATCGTCGACACGTATGGCGGCATGGGACGGCATGGCGGCGGAGCGTTCAGCGGTAAGGACGCGACCAAGGTGGACCGTTCTGCGGCTTATATGGCCCGGTACGTGGCGAAGAACATCGTTGCCGCTGGGTTGGCTGATCGTTGCGAGGTGCAGCTTGCTTATGCAATTGGCGTGGCTGAGCCGGTGAGCGTGCTGGTGGATACGTTCGGTACGGGCAAGGTGGATGAGACCAAGTTGGAGGAGCTGGTGCGGAAGAACTTCTCGCTGACGCCGAAGGGCATTATCGAGGGGCTCGATCTGCGGAAGCCGATCTTCAAAGCGACTGCGGCGTATGGCCACTTCGGACGCAAGGGTGACAGCTTTACGTGGGAGAAGACGGACAAAGCTGCAGCGCTGGCGGAGCAGGCCGGGGTGAAACTGGCGTCTTCTAAATAACCTCCTTCTAAATAGATTGGAAAAGATGGGCGGGCCTTCGGGCCTGCCTTTTCCTTTTTGTTCGCGTGTTTTTGGAAGATGGAGATAGACTGCTGGCTATCGCTTAATTGCATCACATGTAAGACCCACCGCATGAAGAAGAGGGTCCTCGATGCTTATTAAGTCTGAATACGACATTCAATTTCATCTCACGATGCCTACGCCGATGATGGCGATGCTACATCTGCATCCGTCGCTGGAACCGCAGGTAAGGGCGGGCAATGAGTTGAAGGTGGAACATATCGATCGCGAGACGAAGACCAATGTTGCGGCCTCGGAGTATCACGATGTGTTTGGGAACCGCTGCACACGGTTTATGACTCCGGCAGGCGCGATACGGCTGAGCGGGAGCAGTGTCGTTGAGATCGCGGGGATCGCTGATCCCATCAATGCGTACGCGACGCAAGCCGCAGTGGAGAAACTGCCGTCTGAGGTGCTGCAGTTCCTGTTGCCAAGCCGCTACTGCGAAGTGGACCGGTTTGGGCCGATCGCGCAGGACTTATTTGGGTGGATGACGCCAGGATGGACAAGGGCTTCGGCGATTCGCGACTGGGTCCATGAGAAGGTCGCGTTCAACTATAACGCGGCGCGGCCTACTAAGACGGCGATGGATGTTTATGCGGAACGAATTGGGGTTTGCCGGGACTACCAGCACCTGGCGATTACGCTATCGCGGTGCCAGAACATTCCGGCGCGGTATGTGACGGGATATCTAGGGGACATTCGTGCGCCTTACAGCGGGGCAGGTGATTTCAGTGCGTGGTACGAGGTTTTTCTTGACGGGCGATGGATGACGATGGACGCTCGACATAGTGAGCCGCGGATTGGGCGGGTGTTGATGGGAACGGGGCGAGACGCTGCAGACGTTGCGATTACCACTTCGTTTGGGAATGCGATTCTGACGAACTTCTATGTCGACAGCTATGAGGTGCTGGAGGACGGGACGACCGTGCCAAGCCTGCCTGGGACTACGGTGCAGCAGACGGTCGTGACGTCAGCGAACAGGGGCTCAGCTGGTGCGATTCAGGGCTTCGCGGAGTAGAAGGTGTAGGTGGCGGTGTAAGGGACGCGGGCGCTTGTGTTTAGATGCTGAGAGTCGCAGCCGGTAACGGGAGCGATGCCGCCGTGGGTGTCGGAGCGACGGATGAATTCAACTTTGGCGAGGACGCCCGTATCGTCTTCGTTGACTGCCTTGAGAAGAAGCCAGGGAATAGCCGTGGCTTCGGGGGAGGCACTCTTCGCGACGACCTCGCCTTTTACCGTGCTTCCGTCAAAATATCTCCAGCTGGGGCCAGCGCCGTGGACCCCCACTTTGGCACCGGATGCGTCGAAGAGGGAGGCGTCGGGGGCCTGAAAGACCCACTGCGGGGCGTTCGCAACCAATTGACACGCGTAGATTTGAACACCCTTGCCGGTGACGGTAAGGATGGGGTGTTGCGAGGGCGGCGGATCGGTGGGATTTTGGGCCTTTGCGGCCGTCGGGATAGACAGGGTCATTAGAAGAAGCAGACGGAGGTGATGGGGAGGCGTCATTGACCACAGTCTACCTCGCTCAGGTTTCACCAGTTCGGGTGAGCGAAACGGAGTGTGCAGATTTGTGGCCAGTGGGAGGATACTGGAATGACGATGACTAGTGCAGTAAGGACGGATGCAGGAGCGATTGTGGTCCCGAGTTATTTTCCAGGGAAGCAGTGGCAACAGGTGCTGGAGCGGGACGCCCGGGCGGATGGGCAGTTTGTGTATGCGGTGAAGTCGACGAAGATCTACTGCAAGCCGAGTTGCGCGAGCCGGCGGCCTACGCGTAAGCAGGTGAGCTTCTTCCCTACCCCGGCGCAGGCCGAGGCGGCGGGGTACCGGGCTTGCAAGCGATGTGAGCCGGAGCGGACTGAAGCTAAGGCCGATCCGCAGGCGGGTGCGATTGCTGCGGTGACGGAGTACCTGAAAGAGCATGCGGAGGAGCGGACGCGGCTGGCCGATGTGGCGAAGGCGACTGGCGTGGGAAAGCTGACGATTCTGCGCGGGTTCAAGAGAGTGTTGGGGGTGAGTCCCGGCCAGTTTGCGAAGGAGGCGCGGCTAGAGAGGTTCAAGAGCAAAGTGCGCGAACCGAAGAAGGGAAAGGCGCCGATTACGGACGCGATCTATGAGGCGGGGTATGGGTCGAGCAGCAGGTTGTACGAGAAGAGTTCGACAGCGTTGGGTATGACGCCGCGCGTGATGCGGGAGGGTGGGGCCGGGCTGCTGATTCGCTATACGACGGCGGCAAGTCCGCTGGGACGAATGCTGGTGGCGACGACGGACGTAGGGATCTGCTCGATTGCGTTCGGATCGGACGATAAGGAGCTGGTCGCCGGGTTGCGGGAGAGGTTTTCGAAGGCGCAGTTGGTGGCGGCCAAGGGAAATACTGGCTGGCTGGCGGACGCGGTTGCGTTTGTGGCGAGTCAGTTGGGAGAGCATCCGCTGGCGGCGACGTTTCCGATCGATGTGCGGGCCACGGCGTTTCAGCAACGGGTGTGGAAGGCGCTGCAGGGGATTCCGCGGGGAGAGACGCGGAGTTATTCAGAGTTGGCGCTGGAGTTGGGTGTGCCGAAGGCTTCACGAGCGGTAGGGGCGGCGATCGGGTCGAATCCTGTGGCGGTGGTGGTACCTTGCCATCGTGTGGTGGGGAAGGATGGCTCGTTGACCGGGTACCGGTGGGGCGTGGAGCGGAAGCGAAGATTGCTGGAGGCGGAAAAAGGCTGACGCGTTCTTTTGCCGAACGGGTAGAGTAGGGCGATGGCAGAGACGGTCAGCGGAACGGTAGTCGGAGGTCGCGCGCTGTACGCGAAGATCTCGTGGCGGCTGATTCCTTATATGTTTCTGCTGTATATAGTGGCGTATCTGGACCGCGTAAACGTGGGGTTTGCGGCGATGGATATGCAGCGGGACCTGCACTTCAGCAATACGGTGTATGGGACCGGCGCGGGAATATTTTTTCTTGGCTATGCGCTTTGCGACCTGCCGAGCAGCCTGATTCTGCGGCGGGTCGGGACGCGGATATGGATCGCGCGCATCATGATCTCGTGGGGTGTGGTCTCGGCCTGCATGGTGTGGGTGTCGTCGCCAAGATCGTTTTATCTCTTGAGGTTTCTGCTGGGAGTGGCTGAGGCCGGATTTGTTCCCGGGATGCTTCTTTATTTGACCTTCTGGTTCCCTTCCCACGAGCGGGCGCGCGCTGTCGCTAAATTTATGACAGCGACTTCGCTGGCTGGAGTGGTGGGCGCGCCGCTATCGAGTGCACTGCTGAAGCTTGACGGGGTGGCTGGGCTGAGTGGATGGCAATGGCTGTTTTTGTTTGAAGGCGTGCCGACGGTGTTGTTGGGTGTTTCCGTGCTTTTTGTGCTGAAGGACGGCCCGGCAGTGGCTGATTGGCTGAAGCCCGAGGAGAGGACCTGGCTGAAGCGTGAGTTGCAGTTGGACGAGGAGCGGTACGGTGCAGCGCAGCATCACAATCTGCTTGATGCTTTCAGGCTGCCAGCGGTGTGGGTGCTGGCTGGGGTGTACATCGTCATTCAGATTGGGGTATACATCGTCAATCTGTGGATGCCTTTGATTTTGAGTGGCCTGGTACGCGGGAACGGCGTCGCGGACGCGAGTTTGATTGCGCGATATGCAACGGTGCCATACGTTCTCGCGGCGATCTTCACTGTTGTGCTGGGGTGGAGTTCGGACCGATGGAACGAGAGACGGGGGCATCTTACGGGTTGCATGGCGCTGGCGGCCGGCGGGTTTGCCTGGGCCGCACACGCGCATAGTGTTCCTGTGGCGCTATGTGCGATGTCGCTGGTAGCGATTGGATTGTGGAGCACCATGGGACCGTTCTGGGCGCTGACTACACGCATGATTGGAGGTGCAGCGGCGGCCGGCGGGGTCGCGATTATTACGATGGTGGGAGCGGTCGGGGGATTTCTGGGACCGTATGTGACGGGGCGGTTGCGGGACGCGACCCATACCTTCGCGGGCGGACTGTACCTGATCAGCGGGTTGGCGCTCGCGGCGGCAATGCTTGCTCTGGCGGCACGAGGTTCCAAAGCGAAGCTCAGCGGTCGAGTGCAAGTGCGAAGATAGCCCTGGCCGTGGTTCAAAAAATTTTGTTACGGACGGTCAAGCGGCTCATTCTCGGTCCCATCGAAAGCAATTTTTAGTAGTGAAAGACATCTCGTTGATGTTAGGCGAGGACGTTGGTACTCTTATATACAGGTGAGTTTACTTCGCCCGGTAGTACTTTTACCATTCAAATATATTGAGGCTTCTATGCCAACAGCAACATTGGAAAATAGTGCAGCAGCCAAGGCGCACGACTACAAAGTGGCAGACATCTCGCTGGCAGATTTCGGTCGTAAGGAGATTGATATCGCCGAGCAGGAGATGCCAGGGCTGATGTCGATCCGCAACAAGTACGCGGCGGCTAAGCCGCTGGCAGGCGTTCGCGTGACCGGCTCGCTGCACATGACGATCCAGACGGCTGTACTGATTGAGACGATGGTGGCGCTGGGCGCAAACGTTCGATGGGCGAGCTGCAATATCTTCTCCACACAGGACCACGCGGCGGCGGCGATTGCGGCGGCGGGTGTGTCGGTATTTGCATGGAAGGGCGAGACGCTCGAGGAGTTCTGGTGGTGCACGAACGAGTCGCTGAAGTTCCCTGATGGCAAGGGCGGACTGCTGGGGCCGCAGCTGGTGATCGATGATGGCGGCGATGTAACGCTGCTGATCCACAAAGGCGTGCAGATGGAGAAGGGTGACAAGTGGGTCAATTCTCCCTCGAGTTCGAAGGAAGAGGACGTGATCAAGACACTGCTGAAGGACGTGCATGCGGAGTATCCGACACGCTGGCAGGACGTTGCCAAGGAGTGGCGCGGGGTGTCGGAGGAGACGACGACGGGCGTCCACCGGCTGTACAAGATGCTGGAGAATGGCACACTGCTGGTACCGGCCATCAATGTGAACGACTCGGTGACGAAATCGAAGTTCGACAACCTATATGGTTGCCGCGAGTCGCTGGTAGACGGGATCAAGCGCGCGACCGATGTTATGGTTGCTGGTAAAGTTGCTGTGATTTGCGGGTATGGCGATGTGGGTAAGGGTTCGGCGGCTTCGCTGCGCGGGCTTGGCGCTCGCGTGATGGTAACGGAGATCGATCCGATCAATGCGCTGCAGGCCGCGATGGAAGGCTACGAGGTCACGACGCTTGAAGAGACGCTGGGGAGAGGCGATATCTATGTGACCTGCACAGGCGGCGTGGACATCATCACGGTGGAGCACATGAAGCTGATGAAGGACCAGGCGATCGTGTGCAACATCGGCCACTTCGACAACGAGATCCAGATGGAGCCGCTGAATGCGCTGAAGGGCGTGAAGAAGCTGAATATCAAGCCCCAAGTGGACAAGTACACTTTTGAGGGCGGCAACAGCATTTTCATCCTGGCCGAGGGACGGCTGGTGAACCTGGGTTGCGCGACCGGCCATCCGAGCTTCGTGATGTCCAACAGCTTCGCAAACCAGACCCTGGCGCAGCTTGATCTGTGGAAGAACAAGGACACGTATAAGGTCGGGATCTACATTCTGCCGAAGAAGCTGGATGAAGAGGTGGCACGGCTGCATCTGGAGAAGATCGGCGTGAAGTTGACGACGCTCTCGAAGAAGCAGGCGGATTATCTGGGCGTTCCGGTGGAAGGACCCTACAAGGCAGACCACTACCGCTACTAGTTTCCTGCTGAGCTAAAAAGGGCCGCTGAGGAGATTCCTGGCGCCCTTTTTTGTTTTCTTGCGTGGAGAGAACAAGACAGAGTTTGTTCAGTCTTCTGGCGCTGCGGGGACCGAAGTCTTCAGCAGTGACGACCACGAATGGGGCCAAGATCAGTTCGTGGAACTCGGCGGATCGAAGTCTTGAGCCGTGATGACCTGGAGGCTGGGGGTCGTAACGAGCGACTGGTCGACTAGGACGATGGTGCGTGCAGAACCGACGGAGTACGCGACCTGGGGTCCGGTATAGGCGACCGTGCCGCCGGGAACGGTGCCGGTAGGCAGCATGATGAGGCTGTACGTACCAGTAGGGACATTGAGGTAGCCAGTGTTGGCGCCGAAGACGACGCCCGTAACAAGAGGGGCGACGGCGGCGAGTCTCAGTCCAGCGGGAACGAGGTAGATGTCGACGGCGCTGATGCGCGTGGCCTGGTTGATGAAACGGAGAGCGATCTGACCCGCGGGTGCGGGCTGGTTCTGGTCAACGAAGGTCAGGTGCTGCATGTTTGCGATCGAGTTGCCGATCAGCACGGTGTACTGTGTGGAGGGGGCGAAGGTCGCTTTGGAGGAGGAGAGGACTTGCTTGCTTCCGGCGGTGTTGGCATTGATGGTGTAGACGCCAGGGGCGAGTTGAATGTAGGAAGTGACGGTGCCGAATCCGAGATTGTAGGCGAGAGCATTAGGGCCCTGGTAGATGTCGAGGCCGCGGGCCTCAGGGGCGACGTCAGGAGTGGCGTCGATGATGCGGACCTGTGATTGTGGCTCGGTGCTCGCGATGGCTCCGCAGCCGGTAAGGACAAGCGTTCCGAGAACCGCGAGGGCTGCGGCGAAGCGGGGGATGGAACTGACGAGATGAAGAGGTTTGGCAAACATGGATCGCCGGCCCGTGAGGAGTATGTTGATTCGAGATCAACATGCTTCAACTCTAAACGATTTGACAGCCGCAAGCGACGACGGAATCGAGTGCGCCAATGGCTAAATTGTGGGACGGGGCTACATGGCGCCGAGGGGACGGGAGCCTTCGATACGAAGGGTTCGGGGCATCGGGGACGGCTGCGGGAAGGAAGGCATCGTGACGATAAGGACTTCGGCGGATTGGCGGAATTGGAGTTGTCTAGGTGCGGGGCGAGGAAGAGAACTCGCTCTTGCTTTGCGGTGGGCCCGGGGAGCGAATGTGGGCAGGATACGCCATGAACAGGAATTATTTCAGAGGTGAACCACCAGTTTTATCTTAAAGAGGTGTCCCTGGTGCTAGTGGACGGTGCAGACGAGAATCGTCATGTCGTCGTGCTGGGGAGCACCGTCAGTGAATTTGTCGGCGGCGGTGAGTACGCAATCCAGTAGCTGCTGGGCACTGTGAGTGCAGTCGGGCTGATTGAGAAGCTGCTGGGCGCAAGCGACCATGCGGTCTTCGCTCCATTCCTCGTCGACGTGGTTCATGGCTTCAGAGATGCCGTCGGAGTAAGTGAGAAGGACGTCGCCGGGGTGGATAAGGATAGTGGCCTGAGCGTATTCGGAGTCTGGAAGAAGGCCGACTACTGTGCCGGTCGCTTCAAGTGGGATGGCCTGGGTCCCGCGAAGAATGTATGGAGGATTGTGCCCGGCGTTGACGAAGGTGAGAAGACGAGCGGCGGGGTCGTACTCGGCGTAGAAGAAGGTGGCGTAGCGGTTGGCCGTAGAGGACTCATAGACGAGGTTGTTGACGCGACGAATAAGTGTGGCAACGTCGTTCTGTTGAAGGGACGCTATGCTGCGGAGGCTGGCGCGCAGACTCGCCATCAGGAGCGCGGCCGAGATGCCTTTGCCGGAGATATCGCCCAGAGCCAGGGCGAGACGTCCGTCGCTTAGGACGAAGAAGTCGTAGTAGTCGCCGCCGACGGCGTGAGCGGGACGACAGTATCCGGCGAGGTCTACGCCATCGACTTTGGGGTAGCTCTGGGGGAAGAGACGCTCCTGCACCTCGCGGGCGATCTCGAGATCCCGGGAGATGCGCTCGCGCTGGGTGATCTCGGTCGTGAGGCTTTCGAGAAGTTCAGCGTTTTCGAGGGCGAGGCCGGTTTGCGAGGCGATGGTCTGGAGGAGCTGGCGGTCGGTCTTGGTGTACGGCTCTTCGGAGCGCTTGGGGCCCAGAGCGATAACGCCGGCGAGGCGATTGCGTCCGGGGAGGGGGACGAGGAGTTCCGTGGAGAGGTCGGCCAGAGCAGTGCGCTCGGCGTCAGTGGCGTCTACGAGCCAGCTGGAGGGGTCGTCGCGGTAGACGTTGGCGGGGGTCTTGGCGCGGCTGAGGGTAGCGATGGTTTTGGAGGCAGCGGGGAGGGAGAAGATCCCCGCGGTACCGGGCAAGAGCGAGGCGCCCGTAGCTAGCTGCAAACGGAAGGTGTCGCCGGCGCGTAGAAAGACGGCGATGCGGTCGATGTGTAGAGTTTCGCCGAGGCGCTGGGTGATTGTGCTTATGAGAGGAGCGACTTCAGTGAAGTTGCGGGCCTCTTCGGAAAGCTCAGAGAGAAGTTGCTCGGTGGAGTAGGCCTCGCGAAAGAAACGTTGATCGATACTTTGCTGGAGGCGCTTGGAGAGTCTAAACCGGAACGCGAAAAAAATGCCGAGAATACCGAAGATCCGAACGATGTCGACGTTGCGCTGGGGGCCCGGGTGTTGGAAGAAATCTTTCAGTGAGAGCGCGAGCCAAATGCCGAGGAGCATTCGAATGACGTTGATGGACTGGCGAGCGAGGGCGTAGCGGGTGCCCTGGCGGATGAGAATGCGAACGTCGACGGCGCGATGGACGATGACGACGTAGGCGAGGGACAGGGGAAAGAGCAGAAGGGTAAATAACGAGGCCAGGATGATCCATCGCGGGATGTCCTGGCCCACGTCTTTACTTCGGATGAGGGAGATCAGGACAAGAATGAACAAAGGGGTAAGCCCGGCGGCGGCACCATAATAGAGGATCTTCAACCGACGACGGGCGTCTCCTGTGGCTCCGTCCATCTTGGTAGAGATGGTGACAAAGAAGTAACAGATGGCAAGGATGCTGAAGATGTTCTCGACCATGTTGATCTTCAGCTCCCACGGATCGAGAAAGGCGTCGAGATTGAAGTTGTAGGTATGTCCAAAGCTGGCTAAAAAATCGGTAGGAACGAGCACCAGAATTGGGGTGATGAGAACCCATTTGATCCAGGGCGCACGGGTATCCAAAGTGGCCCGTTGCGGAAAGTAGATGCCAAATAGCATGAGACAGATCGGCATCGCGGTCTGGGCAACGATGTTCCATATCAGAGCGATTGAAGTGAATGGCCCGTGGAACTGATTCTGCGGGAAGAAAATTGTGGGCAGGTAGGCGAGTACCCCGAGAATGAGCCACGCATGGAAGCTGCGGGGCCGGGCGAAGACGGTGTACAGGCCCACGAGCATGCAAATGAAGGGCAGGAAAATAAAGGTGCACTGAATGACCCAGGCCCAGGCCGGGGGGACAGATGGACGCTCCGGAGCGAGCAGGAAAGTCGCGGTCGCCTCGGATTCGTCGGGTCGCAGGATGGTAAGGGACATGGGCTGACCGGGCGTGCTGTGCCGCAGTTCGTCGAGAAGAACATCACTTCCGGTAAAGGGGCGATGGTTGACGCCGACCACAGCGTCACCGACGTGGAGGCCAGCTGTCTCTGCCTCCGGCATGGCGAGCGTGACGGTGACTGCGGTATCACCGGGCCGACGACCTGCCTCCACAGCCTCCGGCGTAGTGAGGCGAACCGCATGGCCGAGGGTTCCCTGATAGAAGGGGAAGCGGGCGCGGCGGTCTCCGTGAGCAAGATTGTCAATGCTGTTGACCGCACCCAGGTAGAAGTGAGTGAGCGCGAAGAAGGTCACAAGCGCGAGAAGAGCGTACTGGAGGCGAGCGGCTCTCTGAAGCATAGAAGGCTGGATCTGGATGCATGGTAGCAGCCAGCTTTTGACTTTGTAGCGGATTTTTTAGCAACTACTTCTTGGGATGGCTTGCGATGATCTTGTCTTTGATCTTGTCGTAGGTGGCCTGAGGAAGGATGCCGCGGGTGACGAGCTGGTTCTTGGCGGTGTAGGGACGGCCATCGATGATTCGCTTGGAATAGGCGTCGCCAATGCCGGGGAAGGCCTTGAGCTGGTCGGCAGTAGCGGTGTTAATGTCCAACGGAGCAGCAGTTGCGGCCGCGGTGGCAGCTGCGGGCTTGGGCGTTTGGGCGACATTGAAGACTGGAGTAACGGCGAACAGGAGTGTGGCGGCAAATAGCTTGCGGCGAAGATTGAACATCGTGGGTCTCCTTGTGCGAGTGGGTGCCTTACTGCGGAAGAGTACGAGAGCAAGCTGGGCGCGTCAATGAGCAAGTTTGCGCTTTGCTGTCGGGTGAAGTTTGCCTCCGGGTGAGGGGCGGTTGACTTCTCAAAGCTCAAAAGCTACCCTGAGATGGAGATGAGCACGCTGCACCTCCATCACGGGAATCACCATCATCACGCGACGAGCGTGTTGGCGGCCGTGTCCGGTGTGGCGAAGTAACGAACGCTTACTCAGGATTTTGAAGGCCCGCTGACGCGCACACCGCGAGCGGGCCTTTTTCTTGCGTGAGGACGATTGGGAGAGATGACAATGATTGATACGGTGAAGATTGATTTTGCGAAGATGGATGGCCTGGTTCCGGGCATCGTCCAGGACGCGAGGACAGGCGAGATGCTGATGCTCGGCTTCTTGAATGAAACGAGTTACGCGAAGACGCTCGAGACGGGGTTTGTCACATTCTGGAGCCGGACGCGGCAGAAGCTTTGGATGAAGGGCGAGACGAGCGGCAACCGGCTGCGGGTGATCGAAGCTTCGACCGACTGCGACAACGATGCGTTGCTATTTAGGGTCGAGGTTGAAGGCGATGGATTGGTTTGCCACGAAGGTACGGTGAGTTGCTTTACGAAAAATATTGGCCTAAGCACAGAGGGGGCGAAGTGAGCGAGACGAAGAAACTGAAGCTGGGGATTCCAAAGGGTAGTCTGCAGGACGCGACGATTGCGCTGTTTGAAAGGGCCGGTTGGCGGATCTTTGCGAACGGGCGGAGCTACTTTCCTTCCGTCGACGACTCCGAGATCGAATGCATGCTGGTGCGCGCCCAGGAAATGGCACGGTATGTCGAGCATGGCGCATTGGACGCCGGATTGACAGGAAATGACTGGGTGATGGAGAACGAGACGGACGTGGAGTATGTTACGAGTCTTACGTATTCGAAGCAGAGCCGACAGAAGGTGAAGTGGGTGCTGGCGGTGCCTGAGGATTCGCCGTTCCAGAAGCCCCAAGATTTGGCGGGGAAGATCATTGCTACCGAGTTGGTTGAGTTTACGAAACGGTATTTTGCCGGAAAGAACATCCCGGTAACAGTGGAGTTCAGTTGGGGTGCGACTGAGGTGAAGCCGCCTACACTGGCCGATGCGATCGTAGAGGTTACAGAGACGGGATCTTCGCTGCGGGCGAACCGGCTGCGCATCATTGAGACGTTGATGGAGAGCGAGACGCAGTTAATCGCAAACAAGTCCGCTTATAAAAACGAGTGGAAGCGCAAGAAGATCGACAATATATCGTTGATGCTGAACGCGGCGATTGCGGCGCAGGGGCGCGTGGGCTTGATGCTGAACGCACGGAAGACCGATCTGCAGAAGGTCGTTGGCGTACTGCCGGCGTTGAATTCACCTACAGTGTCGCAGCTGAGCGATGTCGATTGGGTAGCGCTGAATACGATTCTGGATGAGGCGCTGGTGCGCGACGTGATCCCGAAGCTGAAGGCGGCGGGAGCTACAGGAATTGTGGAGTATCCGCTGAGTAAGGTTGTGCTGTAAGGAAGGATTGAAGGCTTAACACCGATATTCACCGATGACACCGATTGAAAGACGATGGTGGATCACTTTTAACGGGTGTTCTTCGGCGATGATCGGTTTTAGCTTTCTGCGGGGTTGATTGATGAGGCTGGTAAAGACATTTGGCCGGGCGGCAAAGTCTGCGGCTGCTCTGATAGAGACGCTGGAGCGGCGCGGGGCCGTCAGTACGGCACGCGTTGAGCCGGTGGTGCGTCGCATTCTCGGGGAGGTCCGTAGGATCGGGGATCGATCGCTGCTGAAATATGCGGTCAAGTTCGATGGACTGAAGAAGGGACAGGGGCTGCTGGTCTCCCGCGAGGAGATGAAGGCCGCGTGGGAGGCGACGACGCCGATGTTGCAGGCGGCGATGATGGTGGCGCGGGGAAATATTCTCGCGTTCGCGGAGGCGCAGCTCCCCGAGGAGTGGACGATCTCTCCGATAGCGGGAGTAAGAACGGGACAGATTGTTCGACCGCTGGGGAGTGTGGGTTGCTATGTACCGGCAGGGCGGTATCCGCTGCCTTCGACGTTGTTGATGACAGTGACTCCCGCCCAAGTAGCTGGAGTTGAGCGGATTGTGGTTTGTTCCCCCAAGCCCGGCAAGGAGACGATGGCGGCGGCGTGGCTGGCCGGTGTGACGGAGTTCTATCGGGTGGGTGGAGCGCAGGCTATTGCGGCGATGGCGTATGGGACGGCCACAGTTGGACGAGTCGATAAGATCGTCGGTCCTGGAAATTTGTATGTGACAGCCGCTAAGATGCTTGCTTCGAGCGAGTGCGGGATCGACATGGCTGCTGGCCCGACAGAGATTGTGGTCACGAGCGAGATTGGAAGCGCGGTTGGGATTGCGGCGGATCTGGTCGCGCAGGCAGAACATGATCCCGAGACGCTCGCTGTGTTGATCACAAGCAATGAGGTATTGGCACAGGAGGTTGCGGCTAATGTCAAGCTGCGGGCAAGGGGAAACGCGATTGCAAAGCAGGCGCTGGCCGCACAGGGTTGCATATTTGTAACCGCCACGGCCCGCGAGGCGCAGGAGCTGACGAATCGGCTGGCGCCGGAGCACTTGACGGTGGATACGACGACCGACCTGGAGTGGGTCCGCAACGCAGGCTCGGTGTTTGTAGGCGACTATTCGCCACAGTCGATGGGGGACTACGTCTCCGGGCCGAACCACGTGCTGCCAACGGGACGGGTTGGGCGTATTCGTGGAGGGCTGAGCGTGTTGGATTTTGTGAAAGTGATTACAGTGCAGCAGTACACGCACAAGGGGCTGAAGCAGTTAGGGCGGCACGCGATTGCGTTAGCTGAGGCCGAGGGTTTGACTGGACACGCGGAAAGCGTTCGAGTGAGGATGGGATTATTGTGACAGATACTGCTACAAATGTAGGAATAATAAAGCCGCGCAAGGCCGTGTTGGAGATGCCGGAGTATCATCCCCCACTGGCCGGGCGTACGGCGTTGCGGCTGGACTTCAATGAAAACACCTTTGGACCTTCGCCGCGAGTGATGGAAAGGCTTCGCGCGGTGACTGCGGAGGACTTGACCAAGTACCCCGAGCGGGAGCCGGTGGAACGAATTGTTGCGAAACACTTT
>DATHQG010000124.1:0-8977 GCA_035483075.1 Edaphobacter sp.
CTGGACGCCTTCGTAGGCGGAATCGGCGATCTTCGTGGTGAAGAGGCGGATGGCGCGGAGTGCGTCGTCGTTGCCGGGGATGACGTAGTCGACCTGAGTGGGATCGCAGTTGGTGTCGACGACGGCGACGACCGGGATGCCGAGCTTGCGGGCCTCGGCGACGGCGATGGCTTCGTTGTTGGAGTCAACGACGAAGATGGCGTCAGGAAGGCGCTTCATAGACTTGATGCCGGCGAGGTTGGTCGACAGGTGCTTGCGCTCGCGCTCGAGCTTGATGACTTCCTTCTTGGTGAGGAGCTCGTAGCGGCCGTCGGTGGACATGTCGTCGAGCTCCTGAAGGCGCTTGACGGACTTCTGGACGGTGATCCAGTTGGTGAGCAGACCACCGAGCCAGCGGCTGTTGATGTAGGGCATGCCGGCGCGGGTGGCTTCCTCGGCGATGGCGTCCTGCGCCTGGCGCTTGGTGCCGACGAAGAGGATGAGCTTTCCGGTGGAGGTGAGGTCGGTGACGAACTTGGACGCCTCTTTGAACATCTTGAGGGTCTTCTGGAGGTCGATGATGTAAATGCCGTTGCGCTCGCCGAAGATGTACTCCTTCATCTTGGGGTTCCAGCGCTTGGTTTGATGCCCGAAGTGAACGCCAGCTTCGAGCAGTTCTTTCATAGTGATGTTTGCCAATGTAGCTCCTTAGTTGAGGCGGCCGAGTGTGATCATCGGTGCCTGGATTGATCCCTCGTAAGGGAGATTTGACTCCTGACCTCAGGCGCGATCGCAAGCGATCGAAACGTGAGGGTGATGCGATGGGCGCCGGAGGACATTTCCGGCACCCATTCAAACTGTGTGGGCCCAAGCACGGGGCCTGCAGTGCTCCAGTAATTACCGCTTGGAGAACTGGAAGCGAGCGCGAGCGCCCTTCTGGCCGTACTTCTTGCGCTCTTTACCACGCGAGTCGCGGGTAACGAGGCCTTCTGCCTTGAGCGCCTTGCGGAGCTCGGGGTTGAAAACCATAAGGGCCCGGGCGATGCCGAGCTTGACGGCGTCGGCCTGTCCCATGACGCCGCCGCCCTTGACGGTGGTGATAACGTCGAAGGTCTCGCCGATGTCGGCGATGCCGAGGGAACGACGGGCGGCTGCGCGCTGCTGCGCGGTGACGAAGTAGACGTCACACTCTTTTTTGTTGACGGTGAATTTGCCGCTGCCCGGACGCAGGAAGACGCGTGCGATCGAGGACTTGCGACGGCCGGTTCCGTAGTACTGAATCAAATCTGCCATGGTGCTCCTTGAACTTTTCCTCGGGGAGACCCAAGGCTAAAGCCCTGGGCTACCAGCCCCGTCGTTTTTGGTTCCGTAGATGTCCGGGCTAAAGCCCGGACCTACCTAAAATCTCTAAAACCTAGCCGACGAGTTCCATCGGCTGAGGCTGCTGGGCGAGGTGCGGATGCTGTGCGCCCTTGTAGACCTTGAGCTTGGTGGCCATCTGACGGCCGAGCTTGGACTTGGGAAGCATGCCCTTGACGGCCTGCTCGACGATGGCTTCGGGGCGACGGGCGAGGAGCTTGATGAAGGACTCTTCGCGGAGACCACCGGGAAATCCGGTGTAGCGGCGATAGAGCTTCTGGTCAGACTTGAGGCCGGTCAGCACGATCTTTTCGGCGTTGATGATGACGACGTGATCGCCCATATCGATGTAGGGGGTGTAGAGGGGGTTAAGCTTGCCTGCGAGGACAGAGGCGGCCTGAGTGGCGAGACGACCGAGCGTTTTGCCGCTGGCGTCGAGTACGAACCACTTGCGCTTAATGTCTTTGCCGCTCGGAATGGTGGTGGACATCGTTGTTTACTCCCTGATTCTGCCGTCTTCATTGTTCGGCTTGGTGCATGAAGAAAATGGTGCCAAGTTGATGGTGCGCGAAAAGCAAAAAGAACGATTGTTCCAGAGCAGGGCGGCGTGGCGAAGGAAGAGATGATTTCTCTCTTCACAACACGCGGAGAAATACCGCTTGAACTGGACTACGCACAAACCTATGGGATGGGTGCTTCAGGGGCGGCTATGGTGTGAGAGCTGCTCCCCAGTGGATCCATCACGGACGCCTCGGATGTCTGAACTTGCCTGGGAACAATGAAGACACAGACGTACAGACGCGAGACTGCGCGAGATTCAAGAATAGACGACCTTTGGGCCGGAAGTCAACGATGAACGAGGTTTAGGGGCCCACTTTGATAGGTCTCAGTCGCATGTGGCGACTGGGCGTCGACGTTGGGCAGTTGGTGGGTAAAACATTGTTTCTACGTGGGTTTGACCTCGCCAGTGATCTTTCCCTAATGAATGCGCCGCATTGAGTAGTTAATGATCGATTGCAAATGATCATGGGGCGGCCGGAGTTTGGCCATCCTGCGTTCAAACCTGATGGGGCGGGAGGGCCTTCTCCGTTGATAGCCCTTCACTCTTGAGCGGGAGAGACGCAGGCCGGTTGTAACTGAAGTATCGCTTCAGCTTGAGGAATGGAGCCTCGTAGAAGTGGTAGCTAAAGAGCGCGATGGGGACCGTTACCGCCATGACGACGCAGGCACCGGCTAGTACGGCGAGTCCTTTGGAATGGAAGTGATTGTTGACAAAAAGACGCGTGGGGCCGGTAAGGACGCTGTCGACTGAGTAGTGGAATACGTATAGGCCATAACTGTACTTGCCGAAGAAGCGCAGGGTCTTGTTTTCGAAGAAACGTTGCGTCATCGATCTGGGGCGTAAGGCCATCGCGACAAGTGCCGCAAACGAGACGCCAATGAGAGTGAACCCAAGGGTAGGTATGAAGAAATTGGTTTGCCACACCAGGCCGTGGTAGTAGAGGCCAGTACTTGCGAGAATGACGGCACCGATGGCAAACAGGCGAGGAGCGAGGTCGAGGACTCGCTGGCGCGCGGAGGTGCGAAGGAGACAGCAAAGGCCGCATCCGAAGAGAATGTTGTCGGCACAGGAAAAAGTTGGCGCATAGGGGAGATAGATGTTCAGGAGTTGTGGACGCAAGGCAACCAGGACAACGCGAACGAGAAGGATGACGGTGCAGGCAATCAAGGTGAGACGGATGAGTGACCGCAGGCGCCTGATGCCGTAAACGAGAAAAGGCCAGACTAGGTAGAACTGCTCCTCGACCTGGAGGGACCAGAAGTGGTTGATGTTGAAGGGGGCGAGGATGAGAGGGTGCATGTACCAGAACGCTAGATTCGCGGTGTACGTCAGGAAGAAGTATTGCCACCCAGACCAAATGAAATGAAATGGCCGGGTGAGCAGAAACAACAGAACGAGGACGCCGTAGTAGAGGGGAAAGATACGAAGTGCACGGCGGATGTAGAAGGTCTTGAAGAAGTGTGGTTGATGGAGCGTGTCCAAAAGGATCCCGGTGATGAGAAATCCGGAGAGGACAAAAAAGAGGTTAACTCCAAAATAGAAGGAGGCAATCGTCTGGCTCACAAAGTTCAAGAACCGGCTGCCGGTTTCAGGGTTTGAATTGAAGAGATGAACGAAGAGGATAAGAAGAATTGCCAAGCCTCGTACCCCGTCGAGCGCTGGAATATGGGTAAAACCGCCAGGATTTTGCTTATCCCCTGATGGAGCAGAAGGCGGGGGGGGCACTGGGGACATGTTTCCGATTATTACTCATTTGATGAGCTTCGCATTTCAGGCTGCGATAGAGGCTAGTTTCTCCAGTAGCGACCGAGTCGTAGCTCAGTGTTCAAGCTGGGTGGGGCTGGGCGGTTGGCCGAAGCTGGTCTGCAGAAGGCGGGGGACGACGGGCTTGCGGTGACGGCGTGGCGATGGTGAGCCGGGAGTGGCGAGGTCGAGACGGTAGAGGATGAGGAGATTGCGCTCGGGGTCGTCAAAGGCGGGAAAAGCAGCGACTCGGTGCAGGTGGTACATGGGGGCGAGGGCGTCCATTTTGTCGTCGTCGACCTGGTTCCAGGTGACATACCAGCCGGGGTGGTAGGCCTGGACTCGTACCGCTAGGTCCATGGTTCCGAAGTCGTCGCAGATGGAGGGTAGGCCGGTCATGAGGGAGAGGTCGGAGCCGCTGATGGAGAGAATGAGAGGGTTGTGAGTGCGATCGGCGGAGACGATCTGGCGGATACGGGCGGCGGCGGTGGTGAAGGTGTAGTCGGGGGTGCGGACGTAGTGGAGGGTCTGGCGGGCGTCGGTGAAGGTCAGGACGGCGAGGGCGGCGACTATCGAGGCGATTGCGAGGCGGTGCAGCGAGGTCTGGGTAGCAGTGCGGGTGCCGGAGCCTGAGCTCAAAAAGTTGGAGAAGACCACGGGAACCAACAGGGTGAGGGGAACCGCAATGACCAGGTAGTACCGGGGCTGGAGATTATTGTGATAGGCGAGGAAGGCCGCGTAGCCGGCGGCCCACAGGACGAGCGCTGTGACGAGCGGGTCGCTGCGAAAAAGTTGAGGGCGGAGAAGGAACGCTGCGGCCACGGCGAGAAGCGCCAGAGGATAGAGGACGTTGCCTATCCAGAGACCATCGGCGATTGTGGCGGCGATGATGGGGAGGGCGGTGGACGGAGTTATGCCGGTGTAGGCGTTGGCGCTGAAGAGATAACGGTAGTCGGATAGGAAGTGCGGACGGACGATTAAGAGGTAGTAGCTGATCCAGGCGACTGCGGCGAGCACGGCAGGGGGAACGGCGAGACAGAGGACCGGACGAAGGCGGTATCCGGCACGTGCCCAAAGGAGCCAGGCGATCGCGGGGAGGAGAAAGATGGCAGTGGTCTTGGTGAGGACCATGAGGGGAAGGAGCAGACCAAGAGCCAAGGGGGGCACGATTTGTCTGAGGCGGGTTCGGAGAGGCGTGGCGGCTGTTCCCTTCTCCGGCGGTGTGGCGTAGGAGGCGGCGAGGAGGGCCAGCAGGGTGAAGAGAATGAGCAAAGGCTCGAGGATGGCCATGCGGGTGAAGACGTAACAAAACGGGCTGACGGCAAGAAGAAGTACGGCGATTGCGGGGGCGAGGGTGGCAGCGGGTCTTTGGCCGGCTGGAGCGGAGAGACTGTGCCAGCGGCGGAGCAAGAGATAGGACGTGAGAAGGACAAGGCCGAAGATGGCGACGGTCAGGGCGCGCGCGGCGGTGAGGTTTACGCCGGTGAAGCGGAAGAGGGCCGCTTCGAGCAGAGGCCAGACGGGAAGGGCCACCGCGGGATTGAAGTCTCCGGGGACGTGCCAGTGGCCACGCTGGAAGTGTCGGATGGCTGCGTCGCCGTACCAGCCTTCGTCGGTGTACTTGGCCCAGTCCATCCAAGGGGAGTGGTTGGGGAAGTCGGCGTTGAGGTGGAAGGCATGCAGGGCGAGGAAGATAGCGGTGGCGAGGAGGAGAACGGCCTCGACTGCTTGAATGACATGGAACGAAATGGAGCGCGACGGGTTCATTTGCTCAGGGGGTTAAACGCAAGTTGGCACCGAGAGTTCCAGAGTATTACAGAAGTGTTGCAGTGGCGACGGAAATGATAGCAATCTCAAGGCTTTTGAGACTGAGACGATCAACTGACGCCGCAGCGGGGAGCGCTATCTTTTGGTCTTGATTCTGTTCGAAACGAGAGGAAGATCGTCCTTTCGCCGGGACAGGCCGGCGTTGCAGGCGCCCGGAGGCCCCTGCTTAACGGAGGAGAGGTGCTATCTCCGAGGGGACAGTGTTAGCGATACTTTTGCAGACTTCGGGGGCGGTCGTTCGGGGAACGATGAGGTAGTGGCGGTTGCTCTGGTATACATTTTCAAAGTCATACTGGGAGCAAACCTGCCAGTCATTGATGGGAAGATAGTTCGCCACATAACCTATCCCCCCAAGATCCAGAAATATGAAGTCGGGGTGAGTCGCAACACAGCTTACGAGGCGTTGCTGGGTCGTCTGGCGGGCCTTATCTCTTCCGTTCACCAGACCAGCCATGTCACAGATATCAGCACGAGAAAAATAGCCAATAAGACCGATGTCGAGGGCGATTCCTCGTTTGCCCTGCAGGTTTTCGAGGTGATTGCCTTCGAACTGTTTGAGGAGGTGAGCGCGACCTCTCAACATGGGGTAGAGCATTCTGGATTCAAATGGCAGGGCAAGCAGGACCAGTGCCAGAAAGCAGTAGGTAAATGAGGTGCTTTGAGTTTGCACCCGATCACCCGGAGGGACGCAGCTTAGTTGGAGAACATTCCAGAGGATGGAGAAGAAGAAGGTCCAGACGAAGTAACGGGCGCCCTGGATCTGTTGGCCGCGCATGGCGGCCAGGGCAAATAAGACGGGAAAGGCCAGGTTGGCGAATAGGGCCGTGATCGAAAAACGGCCTGCACGCAGCAACAGGAAGATGGTCAGAAGCCAGAGAAGGAAGACCCCAACTCCAAAGGAGAGGGCCCCGGCAAGAACTTTTGCGGTTACGTACGAGGCTATGTACCAACTTGCTGTGCCGTCGGACTTTGCCAGAGCGGTGTCGGGAAGAAAGACGTGCATCTTGAGGCGGATAAATGCGATGGCCAGGACGCCGCCCAGCAACAGATGGCTGCTGCCAAGGAGCGCGTGCAGACGTTGATTCGATTGCGCCTTATCCTCTGAAGCGAAGAAGCGGCTCCACGCGATGATGGCGAAGGACAAACCGCACAAGAGAATGAGCTCAGTGCGCAGGAGAACGGTGAAGAAGCCGAGTATGACAAAGGCGAGATACTGCAGGCCAGTGGTGGCGGGCGTGGTGGACTGGCGGTAGGTGAACCAGCAGAGCATTGCGACGAAGCAGAGGGCGAGACCGGTCTCCATGCCGTCGTCGAGCCAGCGGACGGCGGAAGGGGCGACGAAGATGACGAGCGTGATGAGGCCGAGAAGACGAGCGAGATGGGCCTCCCGGGGTATTGCCCGAAGGAACAAGAAGACGAGGCCGGCGATGAGGAGGACGTGGACGCAGCTTGAGACGATGCGGGGAAGGTCCGGCGTGGCGGTGAATGTGCGAAGGAACGAGAGGAGATAGACGTAGAGAAGACTCGACGCACCATAGTTGGGATGCACGCCGTCGTAGGTGATGAGATGCGTTTGGAAGAGATTGTCGGCGTAGCGGAGATGGATGAACGCGTCGTCCTGGACACCGGCCCAAGAGAGGACGATCCACGTCACGAGCCACAGGCCTAAGACCGGGACCGCCCAACGATAAGCCTTATCTATCAGTGGAGTCACCTTTCAAAGATAGCTGGAAGCGATGGCGTTGAGAGATGTGCGCGGTCCTGCCTCATTCGTACGCGAGGGCGTCGATGGGATCTTTGCTGGCGGCCTTGAGGGCCGGGTAGAGCGCTCCGAGGATTGCCCCGACAAATGCGATGAGGATTGCCTTCCAGACATAGGGAACGTTAATGACGAAGTCGAGGGTGGGAAAGCGGGCCTCGAGGACGGCGCTGAGAGCGAAGCTGGCCGCTATGCCGAGAGCTATGCCGAGGAAGGCAAGGACGCTCGTTTCGCGGAGGACGATGCCGACGATGTAGGCTCGGGAGGCGCCCATAGATTTGAGGATGCCGATCTCGCGAGTGCGCTCCATAACGGCGGTGTACATGGACTGGAAGATGACCAGGAAGCCGATAACAACGGCGATGCCGATAACGACCTCGAGGCCGATGTTGAATGCGGGAGTCAGATTGGCGGGGGTCATTGCCGCAAGGTATTCCTCGGTCTTGACGACGTTATAGCTGCTCATGCCGGGCGTGGCGAGAATGGACGCCTTGACGTCATCTTCATATTTTGGCGGGGTTTCGGTCCTGAGATAGAAGGCCGTGGCCCTTCCTTCGGTGCCGGTGATCGAACCCATCGTATCGATGGGGATAAACTTGCGCCCGCCCTTGCCGTGATTGACGATTCCACAGATTCGGAATTGATGGTTGATGACCTCGATGGAATCGCCGATGTTTTTTCCGGCGCCGACATAGTCGTCGACGATGATGTCGAAGGGACCCTGGAATTGCCCACCTTTCTGAAAGACGAAGGGGAGGAGGGCGTCGTAGGTCTTGAAGTCGATGCCGTAGATGTTGTCGAAGGAGCCAGTGATCTGGATGTTGACGGGCGCGGCGACGATGACGTGGGGGACCTTGGCAAGGACGTCGGCGACTTTGATGGAGGCGGCGGCGGGGCTCATGCCGATGAAATTGTTGGTGGTGCTGGGACGGACGAACATGTCCATGCCGATGCCGTTGGTGCGGTCCTTGAAGCCGTTGAGTTTGCCCATCAGGATGGCGGTGATGGAGAGGATCATGATGACCTCGATGGCGATGGCGAGGCAGCTGATGAGCGAGCGCAGGGGACGATGGACGAGATTGCCGACAACCAGTTTGTTCATTCTTGTACCAGTGTACCGGGAGCGGGTAGGCAGGTCCTATTCATGAGAAGAGAGGCCGGTAGGTCATGGCCCAGCTTCATACATATTCCTGTCCGTCAGGTGCGTCCTCATTCTCAGTTTTTAGCCGAGCCAGTTCGATGTAAACGAAGAAAAGACAGAGCAAAAGGGGCACGAGTAGCCTGAGCTCTCGAATTTCTCCGCTCAGCAGAATTGTAATGATGTAGGGGGCGCTCAAGATGAGCAACACAATTGTTGGTCTACGGTCGAGGTATTCTCTAATATTCTTCGCACGGTCCTCGAAGCCGACATGGAGCTCAGGGAATTACCCGACGACTACTCTTGTGCTGTCTTCCACTGAGACTTCTGCTGCTCGACTTAGAAATAAATAAACACAAGAGAGACAAAGGAGTATGGGAATAGAGATGCGCAGTTCGCGGAAGGAGCTCCCGATAAAGATGGTCAGAAGATACGGCGAACTCATCACGAGCAGGACGACCGCTGGACGAACGTTACGATGCAGTTTCATGGCAAATACGACTGCACCTGCGAACAACAAAATTAATACCACGAGACTCTCTGGTGCCCATATGCCACCCAGTGTGACGTACTCAATCACTTTGACCTTTCCCGGCACCAACAGACGAAG
>DATHQG010000125.1:0-39126 GCA_035483075.1 Edaphobacter sp.
AATGTCCGCGGGCGAAGGCGCCGGCTTGATCTTGAAGTCGGCCGGAGGATCAAGGCTCTTCTGTACCGCGGCCGTCACGGCATCGTAACCGTCGTCACCGCCGTGGTACTTCTTGTAGCAGAACTTCGCCAGCGACAACATCTGGCTCTTGTAAGGCTCCGGCGCAAAGGCCGCGGCCCGAGACGCATACCAGGTGCAGTTCACAAAGTCCGGGGGAGTCTCCTGGTAGTATGCATATCCGAGTTCATAGATGTCCTGCAGGGTCGGTCCCGGCTTGGTGGTATCGGCCGCCGGCACGCTCGCAATATCGAGCTTGAAGTCCGTCACTGCCGTGGCGCCGTCTTTCTTGTTCAGCGCTGCGGTCGCGATCGCCCGGTAGAAGACCGGCTTTGCCTGTCCTTGCAGTGTGGCGAAGTCAGTTGCGCTCATGTCCGCCGGCTTCGGCGCTGCCAGACCCTTGGTGGCATAATCCGCTGCCTTGTCCAGAGCGGCCTGCTTCGCCGCCGGATCGGTGATAGAGTCTGCACCCGCCAGGCGGAAGTACGTCTCAAATGTCAGCGCCCGAAGGTTATTGGGATTCACCTGCAGGAGCCGGTCCGCCGCATCCAGACATTTCACCGGATCAAACGCTGCATACGCCAGCATTAGCTGCTCGAGCGTAGCCTCCTTCACCGCTGACTGTGGATAGGCCGTCAGATACGCCTCCAGCGCCGGTGCCTTGGTCTGCGGGGTCGCCTGAGTGATCGCGCTGTTATAAGCGTTATATTCCGCCGGTGACATCTGGACGCCGCCACTGGTGGACTGCGCGTTGGAACCAAGATTGACCTGGGTTTGTGCAAAAGCAGGACCTGCAACACATGCCATGCCGGCAAAGGCCAGGAGAGACGCAACCACTACCTTCTTCATTCCACACTCCTCAATACATCTTCTCTTTCAAATGTGTCACCGATGCGTCCAGGGTCACTTGTACCTTTGACGAAACACAGCCTGATCATAGTGCATTCGGCTGTAGTCGTCGCCATGCCTGGCCTTGCAGCCGAGCGATTGAAGTGTTCGTGGCATCTCGGGATGATGATGCGGATTATAGAAACGCCGTTGCACAAAGGCAAGTCGGATCCTATGTTTTGTCGCAGGAAGCGGCCTTTACGCATGAACACCTGACCAATTCATATCGACCCAACGCGTCAGGCCGGCGGCAATTGTCACAAGTGAGGCGCCCGATTTCGCCCTGCCCCTGGCAAATTGTCATCTGAGTTGGCCGAGAGTTCGCGTAGGCTCCACTGTTGCATGGTGGGCCTTTGCGATCACCTCGCGGAAGCATCATTTTGTTGCCACAGACCCACTCTGGCTCCACGCAAGGAAACACCATCACCATTAAGAATTCACCGTCTTATAAACATCTCGACAGGGTAGACTCGCCAGAAATACCAGTATGTTCCACACCATACTGCAGCACCTGCCTATTGATAGTGTTATATCCGTCTTATCCACAACTGGTAGTGTTGTTCCCGTTGATTCTGGCACGCAACGCGGCTAGAGTTGTTCTAGTCATATCAGCAGGCGAGGCGTCCCCCATCCTTCGCCCGCAGAGGTCACATTTGCTCAAGCTCAAGAAGGTCCAGATACTCGGCTTCAAGTCCTTCTGTGATCGCACCGAGGTCCAGCTCTCCGGCGAAGGTATCGCCGCTATCGTCGGCCCCAACGGCTGCGGCAAGTCCAATATCTCCGACGCCATCACCTGGGTCCTCGGCGAGCAGTCCGCCAAGTCCCTCCGCGGCGTCAAGATGGAAGACGTCATCTTCGCCGGCACCCGTGACCGCAAGCCCACCGGCATGGCAGAGGTCTCCCTCACCCTCATCGACCCAGAGGTCTACGACGGCGCCAGTCTCGACGGCGAACCAGAGATCGTCATCGACGAAGCCACCCCCACCGACTGGGACGAGACCACCCTCCGCCAGCAGAACGCTGCCGAAACCGAAGAGGCCGTCGCCGAAGCCCAGCCGGGCACCATCATCGAAGGCGAAGCCAAGGGGCCCCAAATCGTCCCGGCGGCAACAGAAGCAGCCGCGTCCGCCGAACTGGCAAACCCAAATAACGTCGTCCTGAAGATCCGCCGCCGCAAGTTCGGCCGCGCACCAATCCGTGCCGGTGAACTAACCATCACCCGCCGCCTCTTTCGCTCCGGCGACAGCGAATACCTCCTCAACGGTAAGATCTGCCGCCTCCGCGACATTCAGGACATCTTCATGGGCACCGGCCTTGGTGGCGAGTCTTACGCCATCATCGGGCAGGAGCGCATCGGCCAGCTTCTCAGTTCCAAGCCCCTCGATCGCCGCGCCATCCTAGAAGAGGCCGCCGGCATCACCCGCTTCAAGACCAAAAAGCGTCTCGCCGAACTCCGCCTTGAGGCCGCCCGTCTCAACCTCTCCCGCGTCAACGACATCTTCGACGAAGTCACCCGCCAGATGACCACACTCAAGCGTCAGGCCTCCAAGGCCGAGCGCTACGGCGCTCTCCGCGACGAACTCCGCACCCGGCTCCGCGTTGTCCTCGCCAGCCGCATGTCGCAGCTCGACCTCGAACAGACCGCCACCGCTGAAAAGATCACCGCCCTCGCCACCCAGATCGATGCTCAAGCCGCCACTGTCGAGGCAATGGACAACGAGCACACCGAGGGCGTCCGCACTGGCTACACCCTCGACCAGCAGATTCGCGAGGCAGGAGCTCAGGCCAACCAGTCAGCCGTCGAGCTTGAGCGCATCACTGCCCGCACCGCCGCCAACGCCGACCGCATCGCCGAACTCACCATCCGCCTCGCCACAGGCACCGACGATCTCGCCCAAGCCCGCGAACAACTCGCTAGCCTCGCCGGCGAGCTTGAACAGCACCGGAGCTTCCTCGAAAATGCCACCGCCGAATCTGCAGGCTCTCGAGAGGCCGCGCAGACACATCAGGCCCGGGCCCAGGAGGCAGTCCACAGCGTGGCAGCAGCCGAGCAGCAGACCGAACAAAATCGCCGCTCGTCCATGCAGCTGATGCAGCGAATCGGTCATACCCGCAACGAAGAGGCCCAGGCCGCCGCAGCCCTGGCCGGCCTCGAGCGCGAAGCCGAACGCCTCGTCTCCGAATCCGACATCGCCAGACAAGAGCTCGAAACCCTTGGCCTCCAGCGCGGTCAAGTTGCACTCTCCTTCGAGTCCGTCACCGAGCGCCTGAAGCGTCTTGAAGCCGAAATCGCCGAACTTCGCCTCCAGATCGAAGCCAGCCGCACTGAAGAATCCCAGTCCAAGCGCCGAGGTGACCAGCTACGCGGCGAAGTCGCGACCCTCAACGGCCGCCGTAACTCCCTCGAAGCCCTCATCAAAGAGCACAGCTACTCCACCGACACCGTTCGCAACATCTTCAAGACCGACACCTACAAGCAGAACACCAACGGAATGGCCGCCGTAGGCACGCTGGCCGACTTCCTCGAAGTCGACGGCAAGTACGAGAGCGTAGTTGATGAGTTCCTCCGCGACGAGCTCAACTACATCGTCGTCAAATCCTGGGACGCCGCCGACGCCGGCATGCATCTCCTCCAGACCGACGTCAGCGGCCGAGCCACCTTCCTCGTCCACCCTAACGATGCCCAGGCCAACTTCGCCTTCGCCGAGGGCATGCAGAGCGCCGCCCAGACCAACATCCAGGGCGTCGAAGGTGTAGTCCCCCTCAAAGAATGCGTCCGCGTCCTCGACGGCTTCGGCAAGTCCCTCGAAGTCATCCTACCCAAGCTCCGCGAAGGCTTCGTTGCGCCCGACTCCTACACCGCCCGGTCGCTCGCCCTGTCGAACCCACAGGCTTTTTTCCTCTCTCCCTCTGGCGAGACCTTCCACAACGTCACCGTCACCGGCGGCCGTCCCCGCGCCCAAGGCCCGCTGGCCCTCAAGCGCGAACTCGCCGAGGTCCAACACAAGGTAGAGATGGCCGAACAGGACCTGGCCCAGACCGACCTTCGCACCACCGACCTGCAGCATCAGATCGCGGCCCTCAACACCACCATCGAAGGCAAGACTCACGAGCGACGCGACGCCGAACGCGAGTCCGCCAACTCCGGCGCAGCCCTCCGCCAGATGGAGTCCGAGGTCGCCCGCATCGAGCGCCGCCTGCAGGACTGGGCCCTCACCAGCGAACGCAATCGCGACGCCCGCAACCAGAAGGCAGAACTCATCGCCCGCCGTCAACAAGAGGCCGCGGCCTTCGAGAACGAGCGCATCATCCTCGAAGCCAACCTTACTGCACTTCAAGAACAGCTGGACCAACTCCGCAGCCGTCGCGAAGAACTCCAACAAGCTGCGGCAGCGGCCTCCGCTGCTCTGGCCGGTCTCGAAGAGCGCCGCCGTAACGCCGCCGCCAACTTCGAACAGACCAGCCGCATCTACAACGGCCAGAGCCAGCGCATCCAGCAACTGGAACAGCAACTCAACGCCTCAGCAGCTGAGAAACTCCGCCGCGAAGAGGAGACCACAGCACTCGCCGTCCAGTACACGGAGCTCTCCGCACTTCGCGCCGCCTCCGTGGCCGAAGGGGCACGCCTCACGGCTGAAGCCGCCGAACTCCGCACCGCCATGGCCGACCTGGATCAGCGTCTCCGCACTCTACGCCACGAGACCGAAGCCCTCCGCGAGCAACGCGCTACGCTCACCGCTCGGGCCGCCAAACTCACCTCCGACATCGAGCATATCGACGCGACCTGCCTCAACGACCTAGGTACCGAAGCCGCCACTCTCCGCGAAGACGCCGCCGTCGTCCGCATCGAAGGCGACGCTCTTCACACCGAAGAAGAAGAGGCCCGCGCCCTCAAGCAGCGCCTCGAAGCCATGGGCCCGGTCAACATGATGGCACTCGAGGAGTACAACGAGACCGTCACCCGTCACAGCTTCCTCGAAACCCAGCGCAAGGACCTCCTCGACTCCATCGAAAACACTCAGGCCTCTATCAAGGAGATCGACGATGTCTCCCGCATGAAGTTCGACGAGGCCTTCAAGGTCATCAACGAAAACTTCTCCGTCACCTTCAGCAAGCTCTTCGGCGGCGGCCAGGCCTTCATGAAGCTCACGGACGCTGAAAACTCGAACGAGAGCGGCATCGACATCGTCGCCTCGCCCCCAGGCAAGAAGCTGCAGAACATCCTTCTGCTCTCCGGAGGAGAAAAGGCCCTCACTGCCCTCTCCCTCCTGGTCGGCATCTTCCAGTTTCAGCCCGCCCCCTTCTGCATCCTCGACGAAGTCGACGCTCCACTCGACGAAACTAACGTAGGCCGCTTCGCCAAGCTCATCCACGAGATGAGTGCCTCCACACAGTTCGTCGTCATCACACACAGCAAACGCACCATGGCCCAGGCCGACGTCATCTACGGCGTCACCATGCAGGAGCCCGGCGTCTCCAAGATCGTCAGTGTCAACCTCAACCGCCGCGACTCCGCAGACAATCGCCGGGCCGTGGCTTAGCACCTGGATCTACAAATCGACGTCCTTTTGCGCAGCTGGAGCGATCAACACTCGCTCCAGCGTTTTTTCTATTACGCCGGACTAATCAATTGCGTTCCGCTGTCTCAATCGTAGCCGGACTCGCATGCACTATTGCTATTCGCTCTTCTTTGAAAACGGTTAACCTAAAAAGGCATGTACATTCCGATCACCACCGCCGCGCTCGCACTCCTGACGGTTGCGATGATTCTGCTGCAGACCTTCTGGCTACGCGTACCCCCGCGGCTCAGGGCCTTTCTCGTCCGCGCGTCAATCGTCGTGATTGTCCTCCATGCCATATTTGCTGTAACCAAGTGGAGCACCACCTCTGACCGCTTGAACGTCCTTATCAACTGGCTGGCCATCGCGGGCTACGAACTCCTCATTTTGCTGTTCTCGCGTCTGTCGCCCCGATGGCTCACCATCCCCAGTGCGACCGTCCTGCTGGTTCCGCTCTTTGCATCCGCCATCGTGATTCCTCTTACCCACCTCTTTTACCCAGGCACCATTAAGACCGGTCCCCTTGGCAATCATCTTTTCTACAATGTCGACCCATGGACGCTTTCCGGAGGCGTCGACGTCATCATCTATTATCGATCTCCATTCATCCCATTTCTCCGTCACAAGGTCCAAACCATTCCTTTCAACGACCGAGAGTGCAACTCAGTCGCGGCCTTTGCCGAACCCGGCCCTACTCCGAGAACCATCCTTGGCCGCTGCCCTTCCCGCCCCCTGGGATCGACCGGAACATTCGACAAGCTTCTCCCACTTTACTAAGCGCTATTCAAACCCTGTTCTATCCAAGAGGTGGTACCGTCAACGTGATGCCTTCAGCTCTCCTCCAAACTGACCTCGGCACCCTTCCCCTGACCGCACGCGGCAAGGTCCGCGACATCTACACTCTATCCGGGGATCGTCTTCTCTTCGTAGCGACGGACCGTATATCCGCTTTCGACCACGTCCTGGGCAGCGGAATCCCCGACAAAGGCAAGATCCTAACCCAGCTCTCTCTCTTCTGGTTCGACTTCCTCAAAAATATCGTCCCCAACCATCTCATCACCGCAGACATCCGGCAGTTCCCCAGCCAGCTACATCCTTACCTCGACCAACTGGACGGCCGCAGCATGCTCGTCAAGCGCGCCAAAATGTTCCCTGTAGAGTGCGTCGTGCGCGGCTATCTCTCCGGCTCCGGGTGGAAGGACTATCAGCAGACCGGCGCGATCTGCGGAATAGATCTGCCGTCCGGCCTCCGCGAATCCGATCCCCTGCCCGAACCCATCTTCACTCCCGCCGCCAAGATCAACACCGGCGGCCACGACGAAAACATCTCCTACAACACCGTCGAGCAAACCATAGGCGCAGCCCACGCCGACGCTCTCCGCACCCTCACCCTTGACATCTACGACAAGGCCACAAAACACGCAGCAAGCAAAGGCCTCATCCTCGCTGACACCAAGTTTGAGTTCGGTCTGCTAGGCGACACAATCATCCTCGCCGACGAGGTCCTCACCCCCGACTCCTCCCGTTACTGGCCAGCCGCAACCTACAATCCCGGTGGCCCCCAGCCCTCCTTCGACAAGCAGTACGTCCGCGATTACCTCGAATCCATCCACTGGAACAAGCAGGCCCCCGCACCCGCGCTCCCCGATGAGGTCGTCTCTCGCACCCGCGAGAAATATCTCGAAGCCTTCCGCCTGCTCACCGACCGCAAAGACTTAACCGATAGCTAGCCGTATGTCCCTCTTCGATTGGTTTCTAATCCTCCTCCTCGCCTACTCCACCGTCATGGCCTTCATGCGGGGCATCATCCTCGAGTTTTTCTCTCTCGGCGGTCTCATCGCCGGGATCCTGCTCGCCAGCTGGAACTACAACCACGTTGCGGTCTTTCTGCAGCGCCTCATCACCACACCCGCTACCGCCCAGATCGTCGCCTTCCTCCTCATCGTCATCGGAGTCATGGTACTCAGTACTCTCCTTGGAAGGGCCCTCAACCGCACCGCCCATGCCATTGGCCTGGGCTTCTTTGATCGCCTTCTAGGCGCGGGCTTCGGCTTGGCCAGGGGTTGTCTATTTGGAGTCGCTATCCTGATGGCAGTCAGCGCCTTTCGGCCGCATTCCGCCTGGGTGGAAAATTCCCGATTAACTCCCTATTTCCTTGCGGGGGTTCATGCGGTATCCTTCGTTGTACCTCACGATCTTCAGCAGAAGGTCCTGTACGGCGCCGAGCAGCTCAAGCACAACGCGCCCGATTGGATCAAACCGCTCCAGTAGAGGCACAATGAGAGTGTGGTTCCAACAAAGGGACCCGCAAGCGAGGAATAACCTTGAAGCGCGAAATGGACGGTCTGATCACGCAGATGCACAGCGCCGGCATTCCCTATTCGGAGGCCGTTCGTCAATTCAAGAAACGCTACATCCTCGAAGTGCTGGCGCAGCACAAAGGCAACCAGTGCAAGGCCGCCGAAGAGCTCGGCATGCACCGCAATACCCTCAGCCGCACCCTGGCTGAGCTCGACATGGACACCGCGCAGATCCGCAACGGGATGCGCCGTCCACCGAGCAGCGAGCGCCCGCGTGTTCAAAGCATCGCCAGCGCCCGTTAGTGGTCTGCTCCGTCTAACCTGTAGTCGATGAGAGCCATCCTTCAGCCTCGGGCCTCAGCATTCACCAAGTACACAGCGACGCTCGCTGTTTGCGGCCTCTCTCTCGCCACCTTCGCCCAGGCTCCCGCAAATAAAACCCTAGAACCTACCGTCGGCGCACCGACAAAACACCAGGCGCAGGCTGCGGAGGACGCTTATCTCGCCGGCGCACGCCTCCTCGACCACAACGACCTCACCGGTGCTGAGATCCAGTTCGACAAAGCGGCCAAACTCAATCCCTCAAACGGCGACTACGCCAGCGCGTACGCCATCGTCCATCAGCGCCACATCACCGAACTTGTGCATGAGTCCGGCAAGGCCCGCCTCCTCGGCCAGAACGAAAAGGCCGATACCCTCCTCGCCGAGGCCCGCCTCCTTGATCCGCAGAACAGCATCGTCGGTCAGCGTGTTGACTCAGGCGCCCTCCCCAAAGTCTTTCACCCCGAAATAGAACCCTGGATAAGCGAAGGCCCAACCCTCGCGGGCCCCATCACCCTCCTGCCCAACCCCGGCCTGAAGAGCTTTCATCTCAACTCCGATGAGCAGGACGTCATTCGCAAGGTCCTGTCTGGCTACGGTGTGCGTGCCGTCTTCGACGACTCCGTGCAGCGGCAGCCCCTCCGCTTCGACCTGGACGACTCGCCCTACCAACAGGCCGTGCCCATTCTGCTCAACATGGCCCATCTATTCGCCGTCCCCATCGACGACAAAAGCGTACTCATCGCCAAAGACAATCCAGACAATCGCCAGCGCCTCGAACGTCAGTTGCAGGAGACCATCTACATCCCGGGCATGACCAATGACCAGATGGACGAGTTCGGCAATGTTGTAAAAAACATCTTCGACGTCAAGCAGATCACCGTCAACAAAAGCCAGGGCACCCTCGTCATCCGCGCTCCGCAGGAGACACTTACTTATATTAACCTCACCCTCGCCGACCTCATCGACGGCGGCAGCGAGGTCATGATCGAACTCAAGCTTTACGCCGTCGATAAGACCAACGAGCGCAACATCGGCGCCCAGCTTCCCCAGCAGATCGGCCTCTACAACGTCGCCGGCCAGGCACAAAGTTTAGTGGCCGCCAATCAAAGCCTCGTCAGTCAGGCAATCGCCCAGGGCCTTATTCCCGCAGGCGCAAGCAATATCACCATCGCCCTCGCGCTCATCGCTTCCGGCCTCGTCCAGAGCGCCCTTCTCTCCAACACCATCGGCTTCTTCGGCGGCGGCTTCACGCAAACTGGTATCACAACCAACCAGAACCCGGCCTTCAACCTCTCGCTCACCGCCAGCGAGACCCGCGCGCTCGACGATATCCAGCTTCGCGTCGGCGATCGACAGTCCGCCACCTTCCGCGTCGGCGAGCGTTATCCCATCACGACCTCGACCTACTCCACCGCATCTCCCACCGCCACCTCCGCGCTCGCCGGAGTCTCCATAAACGGGGTCAGTGCGTCCAGCCTGCTAAACGCCGCAGTCGGCTCCCCCATCACAATCCCTCAGATTCAATACGAAGATATCGGCCTGACCTTAAAGGCGACGCCCACCGTACAGCGGTCCGGCGCCATCAACATGAAGATCGAGTTGAAGATTGAAGCGCTCACCGGCGGCGCGATCAACAGCATCCCGATCCTCAACAACCAGCAGTTTGCCTCTGATGTCACGGTCGACGACGGAGACACGGCGCTAATGGTCAGCAGTCTCACCAAAAGCGAGTCAGCCAGCCTCAGCGGATATCCCGGGCTTGCCGAATTGCCCGGATTTCAAACTGCCACGGCAGACAAGACCACCATGACCGACTCAAGCAGCCTCATCCTCCTCATCACGCCGCACGTTACGCGCCGCCGCTCAAATCCCACGGCCGGCCCGCGCATTGCGATCAATCTGCCCGAGCCGTCAAGCTAGGCCCCGCGCGTTGACCGTACAGAATTTGGCCGTTATACTTGATCTTGGAAGAGCGGGAGTAGCTCAGTGGTAGAGTGCTTCCTTGCCAAGGAAGATGTCGCCGGTTCGACCCCGGTCTCCCGCTCCAATACAGTCCTGCCTGCGGTACACTTCTCCTACAATTCACCAGGGCAGAAGATGGCCCACTCGAGGCGCGGTACCCAAGTGGTAAGGGAGAGGTCTGCAAAACCTTTATGCGTCGGTTCGATCCCGACCCGCGCCTCCAAATTTTCCTCCTTTCTGTCCTATCTTTGATAAGTCAGGCCTGATGTCGAGTTCGTTCTCATTGGGCCTGCCTGAATGGACTCCAAAGGGCCGAATTCGGTGTCGATGTTGGATCAAATGTGGACCGGTTTATGAGGCCTTCAATTGACTGTCTCACTGTTCCGGAAATGCCCTCGCCCACTCTTCAACGAGCGCCTGTTCAAACTTGACGATTTGCCTGTTTGTGGTCGGCAGTGGGGTGGACATACTTCTGGACCCCACCCCGGTAGCCGCATCCACTTTGTAATTACGAGACCACCAGTTCGATTTTGTCAGCAATTGATGGCGCCCAGATACCCCTAGATCGAACAGCATATCTCTTACTTTAGCGTCCCACGACAATGACCGAGAAGGTACCCGGGATCGGGGTTGGGCGAAACTGTAGCTCCTCGGATACTGCACCCGTGTTCTGTCCGAATTTAGAGGTGACAAGGTAGGCCTTGGCGTCCTGCTGACTTACGATCATCGTCCTGGCTCCGGGCTGAGTTTTCACCTCCTGAAGCCTCGAATATTTAATAGATGAATCGCGGTGAAAGATGGTGAGAGTTCCAGATGAGTCCGCAAGGAAGAGCATGTTGTGCTTGGAATCGAAGTCGATGTCGCCTGGATTTACCGGAGCATCCCCGATGGCAGTGACGTTACCGGTATCCGCATTAACGGCGACCAGCTTGTGGTTCTCGCAAACAGTGAAGAGCTGACGGCGGGCGCTGTCGATGGTGAGCCCGGCTGGCCCGGTGCAAGGTGCAAGCTGCCACGAAGATGTGACCTTCCTCGCAGTGGTGTCGATCCGAGTGATCTCACCGAGTGCAGGAAGTGCCACGAAGACATCGCCTTTGCTATCCGCCACTGCAGAGCCGGGGCGTCCTTTGAGAGGAATGGTTGCAATGGCCTGATTCGTTGCACTGTCGATGACCGTCGCACTGTGTCCGCGTGAGTTGAAGACGAAAACCGATTTGGTGGCGGGGTCAAAAACAATCGCGTTGGGGATCAGGCCAGTTGCGATCGAGGTAACGAGTTTGAGTGTGGACCGGTCGAAGACGCGAACGAAGCCGGCGGATCCATCCGTAACGTCAGTGACGTACCCATATCTCCCTGAGTTGTCGAGAGCGATCTCCCGCACATTCGTCATGCCCTCTACTTCGCCGGAGACCTTGCCCGTTAGGGTATCGACGACCATGACGCGGTTGGAGCGTGGAATATAGAGCTGATGGGCTGACGCGTCGAGGCATAACAATCCCCATCCCCCATTGCCACCTAAGTTCCATTGGTTTTCGACATGGAAGGCGCCCGGAGTCGTAGGCGTGGCTGCGTCCGATTGAGTAGCGGAGAGGATTCCTGCGACTAAAAACAAAAAGATCGCGAATGGGCTTAAGGTCAGCTTGATAGACGGCATATTCGAATTGTTCCTTTTATTGGTGAGGATACATCCTCAAAATGCACTTCGACGACCGGTGGAATGGTCGTCGAAGTGCCGTTTTGATTGTTTGATCGATCGTTAGTTGGATGGGAATTGGAATTCGTCCGTAAGATCGCCAATAGCCGGGCTGTTGGTCGGAACATACAGATTGCCGTCCTTCTGAATCGGGTTTGGCAGGTTATCGCGGCTGCGCGTCGTGACCGGCGGCAGGCTCCAGTTCTTCTCGATGAACTTGATCAGCGACACGTGATCACCATACTCATGCGACACGTGACCGCCCTTCGAGTACTTCGACACGACGATCAACGGAATGCGCGTGCCGTCGCCGAAGAAATCCACCGGCTGGATGTAACCCGAGTCATAGTAACCACCGCCCTCATCGAAGGTGATAAAGATAGCAGTGTCGTCCCAAAGTGCGGGATTCGCCTTCACACCGTCGACGATCTTCTTGACAAAGCCTTCAAAGAGATCGAGTTTGGAGGACGCCGGATGACCATCGTTGAAGCCGCTGGGCTTCACGATGGAGACTGGCGGCAGGTTACCGGTATCGATGTCCTCATAGAGTTCAGTCGTGTCTGCGATGAACTGCTCGCGGGTAGCCTGCGTGCCCATGAACTGAGTCTGGTACTGAAAAGGATTGCAGATGTTGCAGTATTCATCGAACGTGTTCGACTCGGTAGGATCGGTCACATAGAGGTCCCAGTCTTCGCCGAAGTACTTGAAGGGGACGTTGTGGGCCACCAGGTCGTCGCCGATGCTTGGTTGGCTGGTCGGAGGAATGGTGAAGGGTGATCCCAAAGCGAGGGTCGAAGTGCCGTCGCCGTTGAAGCCGGGGTTGTAGTTATTGACGAGGTAGTAGTTGCCTTTGACGCAGTTGGGATTAACCGGCCGCTTGAGCGATTGGAGGTAGTTCGTGACTGCCGGGACACCAGGCTGGCTGATATCGCCGCAGTTGACGTAGCTGCCGCCGCCGTAACCATCCTGGTCATAGAAGTTGTTCGTATTTGGCATTGGATCTGGGTTTTCCGCCTGCCCTGCCGGAGGAGGTACAGCAACGCCGTTGGCGTTGGTGTAGTAGATTGAGTCGCCGAAGCCGAACATGATGTGGTTGGCGCCAGTACCACCCATGACCGACTGATGGAAGTTGTCATTAATGGTGAATTTATCGGCGAGTTCCTTGAAATAAGGAGCGTCTCCCTGCGCCATGTTGTAGAAGCCCATGGAGGTGGAACCCTCTCCGGTGCTTGTATTGTTAACAGGCGGAGGGACCGCCTTGCCCGTGCCGCTAGCCTGGCTGCCCGTGCCGACCGTTACCTCGACCCATGGGAAGAGGTCGTTCAAGCAGCCGCTCGGGTTGTCCTTGGTTGCATAATCGACGTTGCAATCGGTCTGCTGCCACATCTGGAAGAAGCGGTGCACTGGGCTGTTGGTGTAGGCGTCATAGGGCATCTTGGGGCCGCTCAGTTGGAACACACCCTCGCGGAGGTTGTTTGCGTTGGTAATGCGCGTGTCGAGCTGGCCGGCAGGGATTCCAGTTGAGCCGGTAACCAGGAACTGGTTGTAGTCGTTGGCGAGGCCCATATCGGCAAGCTTCGCAACCTTCAGAGTGGTGAACGGAGCGGGACCGGCGACGGTGGGAGCTTGTGGGCCGCCGGCCAACGCCGGAGGAAGCGTGCTGTAGATGCTCTTTGACTGAGGACTTGTGGAAAAAGTTCCACCAGAGGCCGTGTTGTCCAGGGCCGAGAACTGCGCAGAGAGTGAGTAGTTAGGACCCGGGTTGCCGTTGGCTTTGACAATGCCCTTGGAGAGAAGATTGGAGACGGTCTCGCCTTCCTTCGGTGTGTAGGTAGCGTAGACATGGTCAAAGGTACGATTTTCACCAATGATGACAATGACATGCTTGATAGGAGTAGTTGTTGTTGGTACTGCTGCTGCGGTTTGGGCGTAGGCGGATTGTGGCAATCCCGCAAACACTTGCAGCGCAATCATCATCATTGCGCCACACTTCAAGGTCCCGTTAGGGGCGTTGACAGTACATTTCAAGGTGATACCTCCGGAAACACTGAGAGACCGGCTCAAGCCGTTGGGGAGTTCATCCTCAGTGGGATAACCGTAGAGGCAGTGGTGCTCTCAATGTGTCACGCAAAAATGAAATGATTAATAATTACGGTTACGTTATTCGTCGTAGTCCGTCGCAGAAAAAATATTCGCCGCAGCAACAACTTTTGATCGGTGGCCGCGCATTGAATTGAACTTCTTAATAGAGATTTTTCTGGCGAGAACTACACGATAACTTTGTACGGCCTCATCATCTCGTTGTCTTCATGTTCAAGGATGTGACAGTGCCAAACGTAAAGGAGTTCTTGTCCCGGCGTTACAGGGGCTCCATGTGGCAAATCAAAGCGCATAATGATTCGAGTAACATATCCTGGATACGACTTAATGGTGTCCTTACGAGCGGGACGTTCGTTGCTTTCTGGGGCCATCGGCTTGCCAGTGAAGACGAGTTTGCCGCTCTGCTGGTAGGTCGGTACGTCGAAGGCCTGGCGATTCAAGACCTGAAATTGCACAAGGTGAATATGCAGGGGATGAACGTCGCCTGTGATGTTAATGAAGGACCAGATCTCAGTGCTGCCAGCCTTGGGGTCCTCGGTAATAGGCTCGTGCCATCGAGCGTTGCCCAGCAGGCCGATGATCACATAGCCGTCAGAGGGGCGCTCTTTCTCCGATACCAATAACAACCGTTCTCGCGTCGCGTAGGTGGGATTGAGCGGCTCAAAGGGGACAAGCGTCTCTGGCACAGTGCTGCTGTCCTTGCTGGAGAGCGGCTTGGTCACCTTGAAGAGCATAACCTCTTCAGCGAGATACTGGCCCCCCATAGTGTAGGGAGCAGGCGCATCGTTAATGAGTGAGAAATATTTGCCGTCATAGCCAGAGAAGTCGATGACGACGTCGAAGCGTTCGGCAGGCGCGATGAGCAGGTAATGGAGTTCGAGTGGCGCGGGCAGTAGACCGCCATCGGCTCCGATTTGCTGAAATGAAGGGACCTCGAAGGATTGGCTCGTGACATTGCCGGTTGTGTCGGCGTTGAAGAGACGCAGGTGGTAGAAGCGGGAGTTGGCAGCGTTGAGGATGCGGAACCGATATTTTCGTGGCTCGACTTCGAGAAACGGCATGACCTTGCCGTTGACGCAGTTCATGTCGCCGTAGAATTCCTGGACCCATATGGGATGTTCTTTAGGACCATTGACGACCTTCGGGTAGTAGAGGGAGCCGTCGCGGTGGAAAAGACGGTCTTGCAGCATAAGAGGGATTTCGAACTCACCTTGAGGGAGGTCCAGCGCCTTCTCTGCTTCGTCCCGTAGGAGATAGAAGCCAGCAAGGCCTGCGTAGACGTTGAGCCTGGTAATGCCAAGCGCGTGATCGTGGTACCACAGCGTGGCGGACGCTTGACAGTTTGGGTATAAGGAGGGGCGCGGGTTGAACTTCGGGCCGTGCTCGCCATGTGCTGTGAACCATGCCTCAGGGTAGCCATCATCATCCGGCAAAGCGCAAGCGCCATGAACGTGAGCGACGTTCCGAACCAGGGGGAGCGTCGATTCTGCCCCGTGGATTGAGTGATCAATGGGAAGAAGATGTGTGGAGGGGAGCTTGCTGACCCAGTTAATATTGAGATTTTGGCCGCTTTGCGCCTCGATCGTAGGCCCAGGCCACACGCCGTTGTATCCCCATACTGTTGTGGCAGGGAGGTCCCGATGCGCCTCTTGCTGGAACTGAAGCATTTCGATTTCAACGATCTCACCGGGCTTACCCGTGGGACGGATTACGGGAGGGATGGGGAGGGGGTCGACATAGCGGGTTAGCTTGACGCCGCTGCGTACCGGAGCTGGTGAGGCCATCACCTGTCCCAGAGCCGGCACACCTTTGCTGAACGTAACTCCGGCTGCCGTATAGAGACCGCGTTGGAGAAGTCGACGCCTGCTCAACATTGTTCGAAGCCAATGCTGATGCCGATTTTGGTCGGTAAAATCTTCATTCCGCCTGTTTCTAATCCAACTCCGACGATAGATTCTCAGGATCAGACTAGCTGACACTTATTACGGTTGCGTAAAGGAGTTTTTCGCCGAAGATCGACTGTGCGAGGTGAGTGGGCAACATGCGCTGTAACCCGAGGACATGGATGAGTTTGAGAACAGCGTGCGCGCCTGGTGCAGAGGCACGAACTACGTCAACATCACTGATAGGCAGTACAGGGAGCTCTGCGACCGATGATTTGATGAACCCTATCGAACTACATGGGACTCTAATGGTTTATGTGGAGGAATCAGATGAAAACAAACATGAACGGCGACCTGGAAGACATTCCGATGACGTACTTTTGGTATCCAGTTCTCGCAATCGTAGCGATGGTCATCGGAGCAGTGGGTGTTCTCATCAGGTTGGTTTAGCGTCCTACCTAAAAGTGAGGTGATCACCTTGAATTCGGCCCTGAGACTACTTAAAGCACAGCGTTCGTCCGCTCTAATAGACGCTCGAAAGATGGAATCTGAGCTTGCTCGTGTCAATAATTCGGGGGAAGCCGCTAGGACAAAAACTTATCTTCGCTATGTTGCGCGATTGTTCCGTGATCATGTCGTCATGCTGGACGAAGCCATAAAATCAACCCGGACTCCGCGAAGGGGAAAGAATGATAGGCTGCCAGCCTGAAGGATACGCTGGCTGAGTCATGGCCAAGGCTCGTAAACATGCTGCTGCCCACGATCTGCAGCCGGTGCAATATTAGCGACAAAGTAAACCAGGACACTGAAGAAAGTTAGAATGAAGTTGCCGACGCCCGACTCCCGCTACTGTGCAAGCGGTCTTACCTAATTGCAAGTTCGGCACTTCTGGGAAAACGGGCGTTAATCTCTAAAACACGCCGCACCCAACAGAGATTAGAAGCATTGGATGTTTTGTTTTCGCGGTATCGTCACCTTCTTTCTCTCGCGTACCGTGTGCTCGGTAATCATGCGGAAGCCGAAGATGCTGTGCAGAACTGTTTACTAACTGTCACCGACAACGTTCCAGGGTTCGAACAGGAAGGTGCTTTCCGTTGCTGGCTAGTTAGAGTCCTTATCGACGAAGCTGTGACTATTCTTGCCAAGCAGAGCTCGGCGGGGGCCATCTTGGCAAAAAAAGAGAAAATGCCCCCCTCTGGACGCCCCTAAACAGAAAAAGAGTTTGCGCGCGCGAGAGAGAGAGCCTCTGCGGGCCTGTTCGAGACTGTTATGAACTCTCTGCTGAGACCCAGTTCATCGCTGGTCCAATTTCCGAGTTGCTGACCATTCTTCTCCAGCACGTTCCTATCGCTTTGCCGGGGAAAAGCGGGAATCCGACGCCAGGGGATGGCACAACCTCGGCGTCTCAACCGACGCGGAGGGTGTAAAAGAGTTGCCCGATTTGAAGTTCGGAAATTGGTGCTGGCGTGCCTGTGGAGATCGTGGCACGCAGGCATTCTCTCTCCCTGTTTTCGCCAACCCGAAACTCTACTTCCGCTTTGGCCTTCGTTTGGGAGTGGTGATCGGCGCAATAGTGCTAAATCGACAGCATTCCTTTGCCAAAGGCATGTTTCCCGATCAATCTTTGCATTGATCGCCTTATGTGCCAGGCCGGCTACTCATGCGGACAATATCAAATGATCAAACAGCAATTGAACCAGGTTACGTGTGCTCTTCTGAGAGAGTTCTGCGCCAAGAATTCTCTGGGTGACCGCCAGGCCATGAGCGAGGTTGATGATAACCGTGATGAAATCATCCGGCTTCAATTTCGAAGTGACTTCAGGAGACCGCAAGAGGTCCCTGACAAGCTCACTTCCGTCGCGAAGCTGCTGCCGATGCACTTCAATAAAGCTTTGTCGGATATGTTCGCTTCGAAGAGCTCCAACCTCGAATTCAGCACGAAGTACGATCCAATCATGGTCCGTCATCAGGTCGGCAATGGCGTCCCGCATTTTTTTCAGCCGCTTCTTGCCCGAAGGCTCTTCCTTCAGTAGTGACTGGAAGATATTCAGGTGGCGCGCCTGTTCCTCACGGATTACAGCGACAAACAGATCTTCCTTCCCGTCGAAGTTGGAATACAGAGCGCCCCGAGAGTACCCGGCATCCTCCGCGATCTTCTCCGCCACAGCGCCGCCAAGCCCGTAACGCAGAAAGTGCCTGCGTCCCACGGCGATCAACGTGGCTCGAGTCTGGGCCTGGCTCTCCTCGCGGGTGAGTCGCTTTCTTGGTTTTGTGCCGTTCAAAGGCATTAGGATCCTTAGTTCCTCCCAATCGTTGCTGCGGCGATTCATTGATTGCCTCTAAGAGATGCAAGACAAGCTCCCAGATGGCCCGAATGTCAGGATTCTGAATACAATGAACACTCTGCATCCTGATACGAGGATAGTTTACACTCCGGGCCCCGGCGCGAAGATAATATCGAGAGTTCCATGCCTCAAATCGACGTAATCTGTGCTGGATCTGAAGCATTGAATCCAAAGACCTTCAGACCTCTAAAACAATCGAATGACCACACCCACCGCCGTCGCCACAATGGCTATGATTGCGAGAACGACATACCATAGGTATGCCATGGGGATGTCTTCCAGGTCGTCTTGCATTTTGGTTTTCATGGTGGCTCCTTAGCCCATTACGTGTGGAGACTAGAACTGTCCGGCGAACGGGGAGGAAATCGAAGGCAGTCAGAGATGCGTCCATCCCCGGCGTATCAGCATTAAGCCCAATCCCACGCAAACGACTGCCGTTACACGCAGCGTCGGAATATATAGCGTTCCCAGCCATGCAATGTGTTCAGAAAGGGCATCCTGTCCGGTTTTCATACAAATCCCCCACATTCCTAGGGCTATGCAGGCGACGCCCAATACGAGACAGATCCACTGCTCGATAACAACAATCGTCGTCGGCTGAGCACTTTTTTGTTCGTCTCCTCCCTTCTTCCTTGTCCCCTGTCCGACGTTCAATGCGCGCTCGCGGCCGAGGTGTCCAACTTCTTCATGAAGACTGCCGGCGCCGCGATTGTAGCCCTGAGTCGGGGATATCACTCTGTTCGTCAATATTCGGCCTGTGCCTGTGTCAGCTATCATGGGGCCCCCTTCACAAACGTCTCTATACATACAATACGCTTTCAGATACAATATGTATATGAAATGACCGCTGATGCTCAGCTTCGAAGAAAGAGCATTGAGTGGAAACGGCTCGCAAAATATTAGATGTGACCGCGGTTGGTTGGGCTCACGTTATTGAATCTGACAAAGCTCAATTCGCCGGAAAGGACAGCGGATGTCAGATGAAGTCGGGGGCAGCAGGCGATGGAAGCCCAGTGTCAACCCTTGGCTGATAGCGGCCACGGTTGCCCTCGCTGCCTTCATGGAGGTCCTCGATACTTCCATTGCCAATGTCGCCCTTCCCCACATTGCCGGTGATCTCGGCGCCAGCACCGATCAGGGGACCTGGGTTCTCACCAGCTATCTGGTTTCCAACGCAATCATTCTCCCGGTGGGTGCCTGGGCGTCGAGTGTCATCGGCCGCAAGAATTTCTTTCTGCTATGCATCACCATCTTCACCGCGGCAAGTTTTCTTTGCGGTATCGCCCCCACGCTCCCGATCTTGCTCATTTCGCGTGTCCTTCAGGGTGTCGGAGGTGGCGGCCTCCAGCCTATGGCGCAGGCCATCATGGCGGATTCCTTCGAAGAAAAGAAGCGTGGCCAGGCCTTCGCGCTCTACGGTCTTGTGGCAGTGCTTGCGCCGTCCCTTGGGCCGACGATCGGCGGGTGGATCACCGACAATTACTCCTGGCGATGGATCTTCTATATCAATCTGCCCGTTGGCATCCTCGCGTTCGTTCTGGTCAGCCGCCTGGTCCAGGATCCGCCCTGGATCAAGGCAGATCGTGCCAATCTCAGGAAATTGGACTACATCGGCCTCGGATTGCTCACGGTCGCCATGGGCGGCATGCAGATCATGCTCGATAAGGGGGAAGAGAATGACTGGTTTGCCTCCACCTTCATCCGTTTCTTCTGCTTCCTGTTCGTTGCTGGTATGACGGGCCTGATCTGGTGGCAGTGGCGGGCTAAGAATCCCATCATGAATTTGCGGCTATTCAAGTACAAGAACTTCGCTATCTGTTGTTTCCTCATGGTTCTGGTCGGCGGCGTCCTGAATGCCGCAACCGTGCTTGAGCCCCAGTTCCTGCAGCAGCTGATGGGCTACACGGCAACCCGCGCCGGAGAGGCGCTCGCAGGTGGAGGACTCGCCCTGCTCGTCGTTATGCCCCTGGCAGGAATAGCTACCGGCAAGTTTCCGGCGAGAAACATGGCTGCATTTGGCTTCGTCTGCTTTGCCGGCGCGTTCTATTACACCTCCACGCACTTCACCCTCACCATGACCTTCGGTTTTGCCTCCTGGTTGCGAATTCTTCAGATGTTCGCGATTCCTTTCGCCTTCATCGCCATCACGACCGCTGCTTATGTCGGACTTCCAAAAGAGGCGAGCAATCAGGTCTCTGGGATCATCAACTTCGTTCGCAACGTAGGCGGCAGTATCTTCATCGCCATCACGGGAGCGATCGTCACCAACCGTTCTCTCTTCCACCAGGCGCGCCTGCAGGAGTCCATGCAGCCGGGCAATCCCGCCTACGTCAACCAGGTCAACGCGCTTACCTCTTACTTTGGCGGTAGCGGCAAAGGACCCGGACCTGGCCTCATGGCACGAGCTGCGGTTTATCAGCAACTCAATGAGCAGGCTGCTGCGCAGGCTTATCAGGACATCTACCGTCTGCTTTCTTGGATGGCAATCGGCATGGTGGTGTGCGCCTTCATTCTAAGCAAGAACAGGCCCGGACAGGGTGCCGCCGCGAGTGAAGCAATGCACTAGCAACAGACCTCACCATCAGGTCAGTATCGCCGGACGAAAATTGCACCTCTAAAAGCTCCGAACGGTTGTGAGGCCATAAGTCTGACGGACTTTATTTCAATCAGGTGATAACGTTCTTTGTGCGATAAGGAAAACCAGCTCCATTGTTGATACTCACTTATGACGATAGCGGAAGCCGAGTCAACAGCCCTCACGAAGCCGCGCGCGTAAGCGCCGTGATCTCCTCCACAAACTCCGGCCATCCCTCACACAACCGCTCGCGTGACCCCGACTCATAATCTTCAAACTCAAACCCCGGACTCACCGTGCATCCCAGCAACGCCCACCTTCCCCCCTCTAACAGACGAGACCCCTGCCACACCCCACGCTCCACCATCAATTGCGGCCGCTGTCCCTGCAAAAGATCGTTCCCAATCACAATCGTCGCCCCAACGCCACCCTCTCTCAACTGCAGCATCTCCACCGCATCGCCCGCATAAAAATGAAACACCTCATCAGACTTCAGCCGATGCATCTCGCTGAAAGTCTCCGGTTCCAGCAGGTAATAAATCGCGGTCCCCGTCCTCCTCGCCCCTGCATATCGCCCATCCACAAACGCCTCGGCACCCACGAACTCGGGGGCCTCATACGTCCGCACATACCATCCGCCCTCTCGCGGATGCGCCCGCAGCCCAAGCAATTTCTTCACGTCCTCCGCCGTCATCGGACCCTCTCAAGCTATGCTGGTAACTCACACCCATTCTAGCCAGCACCAAGCCGAACTGGAGCCTGACCTGATGCCCATCCGCACCCGTCTCGAGCACTACTTCGGCTTCGCCGCCCACGACACCAACTGGCGCACCGAGGTCCTCGCCGGACTCACCACCTTCATCACGATGGCCTACATCATCTTCGTTAACCCGGCCATCCTCTCTGAAACAGGCATGCCCCTCGCCGCCGTCACCGCCGCCACCTGCCTCTGCGCGGCCTTCGGCAGCATACTCATGGGAGCGGCCGCCAACTACCCACTCGCCCTCGCCCCCGGCATGGGTCTCAACGCCTACTTCACCTACACCGTCGTCAAAGGCATGCACGTCCCCTGGCAGACCGCCCTCGGAGCCGTGTTCCTCTCCGGAGTCATCTTCCTCGCGCTCACCTTCTCTGGCATCCGCCAACGTCTCGTCGCCGCCATCCCCCACCAACTCCACGCCGCAGTTGGCGGAGGCATCGGTCTCTACATCGCCTTCATCGGGTTTCGCAACGCCGGCATCATCGTTCCCAGCTCCGCCACCACCGTCACTCTCGGCAACCTCCACTCCCCTGCGACCGCCCTCGCGCTCTTCGGTCTTCTATTGATCGCGGTCCTGCAAGTCCTCCGAATCCGGGCCTCCATGCTCATCGGAGTCCTCGCCACCACGCTCCTCGGCTTTCTCGTCCATCAGGTGCACTGGCAGCCCACCACCTACAATCTGTCAGCCATCAGGGCCACTGCATTCCACCTCGACGTCCGTGCCGCTCTCAACATCGGCTTCTTCGAGATCGTCTTCGTCTTCCTCTTCGTCGACCTCTTCGACAACATCGGCACGCTCGTCGCCGTCACCCAGCGCGCTGGCCTCATCGCCGAAGACCACACCATCCCCCGACTCAACCGCATCTTCTTCGCCGACGCCAGCTCCACCGTCCTCGGCTCCCTCCTCGGCACCAGCACCGTCACCAGCTACATCGAGTCCTCCGCCGGAGTCGCCGCCGGAGGCCGAACTGGCGTCACCGCAATCGTCACCGGCGTCCTCTTCTTCTTCGCGCTCTTCTTCGCCCCGCTCGTCGGACCCATCCCCACCTTCGCCACCGCCCCCGCACTCATCCTCGTCGGCTCGCTAATGGCGAGCGGCCTCGCCCACATCGAGTGGAACGACCCGCAGTTCGCGGTCCCTGCCTTCCTCACCGTCGCGACCATCCCTCTCACCTGGTCCATCGCCGACGGTCTCAGCTTCGGCCTCACCAGCTACGCCCTCATCCAACTCCTCACCGGCCGCGCCCGCCGCCAGGACTGGATGCTCTACCTCCTCGCCACCCTCTTCCTGCTACGCTTCATCCTGCTCGTCCGCAAATAATTCTTCCCACCCCCGGAAGAACAATTCGCCGGGCCTTAGACGCACCAGCCTGCCGTGCGACAACTAAGAAGCAATCAATTTAATGCAATATAAATCTGCCAACCCCACGTAAATAAGAAGACATTAATTTGACGAATCCCTGACAAATGGCATCATCTCCCCCCGCTATTGTGACCCTCGGGTCACCTCCCCAAGAGAGACCCGTCATCACAGAAATTGCAACAAGTGGAGCAACTATGAAAAATTCAGTGAGCAACTCTACGCGTCCAGTCGACCGCCGTTCTTTTATGAAGAGCGGTCTTCTGGCAGGAGGCGCAGCAGCAGTGGGCGCCGGCTTGTTAGCAAATGGAACTTCGGCCCGTGCACAGGAACGCGGCAGACTCAATCCGGGCGATGCAGCCATCCTCCGGTTTCTAGCGGCGGCAGAGCTCATCGAGTCTGACCTTTGGACTCAATATGCGGAGCTCGGTGGTATCGGCAACAACCCACCCGTCGAAGTCACGCCCACCCAACTAAACCCCTATCAGACCGCCCTATCGAACCTCGACACCGATGGCCCGCAATACATTGCCAGCAACACGCTCGATGAAGTGAGCCACGCTGCCTTCCTCAATGCCTACCTCGAGTCCAGAGGCGCAGAGCCGGTCAACTTCACCCAGTTCGAAACCTTGCCCGGAAGCACCGCTATGGGATCATCCGGCAAATTGCGCCTCACCAACCTCATGCATCTCAACGTCGATACCAGCTGGTACGTTCGCTACCGCAGCACAACCAATCCGGACCTCGGTGCCAGCTTTCCCCAGGCGATCACTCTCAATGGAGTTACCGCCATTCCCATAAACGATGCCGATCTCAACGGCCCTGCCAACCATCTTCAGGCCATCGCCAATACAGCGGCTTTTCACTTTGGAATGATTGAGCAAGGCGGCTCAAGTCTTTACGCAGCCATGAGCCAAAAAGTGTCGGATCCGGAGGTGCTTGAGATCACCCTTGGCATCGGTGGAGACGAGATCGCTCACTTCCTCGAATGGGTTGATTTTGCGGGCAATGGAGTGCAACAGCCGATCGCGCCGTTTACCGACCCCATATCCCGCCTGACGTTTCCTGATTTCTTCAACAACCCTCCGCTGCAGCCGCCCTCTCTGGTTCAACCCAGTCTCATCTTTCCCGTTCCTTGCGAGTTCATCAGCCCCAACCTCCCCCATGTCGCGATCATTCGTCCCCTGACCGATAAATTTGCAGGTGCAGTGGCAGCCGTCGCAAGCCTGACCGCCGATGGCCTCTTCACCGGCCAAAGCAGGCAGTTCCTCAACACACTGCAAATTATGGCGATCGAAGCCGACGCCGCCGTCCGCTTCGCTCTGTAATCGTTCAATCCCCGGTCCGTGTTGCATCAGGATTCGGGGCCTTCCTCCTACAGGAAATGCAGGAAGGTCCCGAAAAAATCCACTCAGATTTAACCCGCAAAGCGGCGGGTGGCCGCTAGATCTAGCGGGCGACCTTCTCAGGCAACCGCTTACTCTTCGCCACTGCGAAAAAGTAAACCGGATAACTAATCGCAATCATCACGAGAGTAAAAAAAGCGTCTTTGGGATCCGCGACCACAGTCAACACCAGAAATGTAGCGGAGGCCAGAAACACGCCCAGGTTGGTCCACGGATAACCCCACATCTTGAATGGCCGCGCGAGCTCCGGCTCCCGCACTCTCAAGGCAAACAGTGCTGCAAACCCTGACAAATAAACGGCCACATAAAGAAAGGAAGCGATCGAAATAAGGGTCTCGAAGCTGCCGCTGAAGACCAGCGCCAGGGCCACCACCGTACAAAGCAACAGCGCCGAGGCCGGCGTGCCACCTTTATTGATCGTCGTCATCCAACGCGGCATCAGGCCGTCGCGCGCCATCCCGAAGAGGATCCGCGGCGAGATCATCAGACAGGCATTGATAGTACTGATCGCAGCCAGCATCGACACGACAAGAATGACGTCCTTGCCCCGGCCGCCAATGATCGACATGGCCGCCTCCGCAGCAGGGACCTGAGAAGTCGCCAATTGATGCATCGGAAGAACGTGAAGCAGGGCCGCATTCACCAGCAGGAAGATAGCGACACAGACCAGCACGCCACCGATCAAGGAGCGCGGCAGGTTCTTCACTGGATCTTCGTCCTCCTCAGCGAAGTAGATCGCCGCATACCAGCCGTCGTAGGTGACTACAACGGCCTGCAAGGAAAGTACGATTGCCAGCAGCAGACCTCCCTTCGGGAGGACCAGCAGACCCGAAGCGTCCGAAACACCCGCCGTGGCCGCGCTCGGCGCCACAACAAAACAAGCGACGACGAATCCGATCAACGCCAACGCCTTGGTCAGACTTGTAAACTCCTGTGTCCGGCTTCCCGTCCGAAGTCCGATCCAGTTCAGCACCATCAGGAAACATATACATGCGGCCGCTACCAGCTTGACGTGTCCTCGCAACGCCGGCTGAAACCCTGCGGTGAAATCTCCAAACGCGACCGCCAGGTATCCGATCGCGACCGCCTGCATGGTCCAATCGCAGCACCCCACGACAAATCCACCGTAATCACCGAAGGCCCTGCGAGAGTAGACATACCAGCCCCCGGCCTGTGGCAGCATGGTTCCCAGCTCCGTAACGGCAAGCGTAGAGAAGAAAGCAAAGACTCCGCCTAGGGTCCACGCTGCAACAATCAACGTGGAGGTTCCTAGGTGCCCCGCCACCTCGCCGGGCGTACGAAAGATGCTACTTCCAATCGTGTCGCCAACAATGACGGCGATCCCAAAGCCCACGCCGAGAATGCGAAGCAGATGTCCCTTCAGCCGTGCTGGCGATCGTACAGGATCAGATATGGGCATGGATCCATCGGGAAAACCTGTTCAGGTAGAAGAGCCAGCAATGTTAGCTTCAACCGCAATACACGTCAATGTGAAAACAGATATCCGTCGTCACCCATTGGTTGCAAAGCAATAATGCGGTTCTCGGGCGAAAATCACATATCTTTGACTCAGGAAAAGTGAAGCCCATGCGCCCTATTAAATGGATCCTGACCGCGACCGTCCTCTCAATCTCCACTCACCTGTGGGCACAAGACTGCCTGAGCGGCCTGCCCGACTCTTTAAAATCGGCCGTCGAACAGGACAAGTGGAAGATCGTGCAACCAGGAGACGTCCCCATGGACGACTGGAAACTCTGGAAGAACACCCATCAAGGCCAATGCCCCGGAGTAGCAGTAGGAAACTTCTACCCGAAGTCAGACTCGTCCTTCGTCGTTGCACTCCTGCAACAGATCGATGAGAAAAGGGCCCTCGAAAAAGTACTCCTCGTCACAATGAAAAAGAACCTGCCCATAACCGAGGTCGTGGCCTCTCCAATCGAAGTCACAACTCCCTCAGTCGTTTGGAGGCTCCCTCCGGGCCATTACGGTGGAGTAGATGGAACCACAGCTTCGATCTCACGAGACTCCTTCGTCTACGAAAGGGTCGCCTCGACCGCGAAGCAGTTCTACTACCACGGCTCTCACCTTGAATCTTTCGTAATCTCCAACTAAAGAGGACGTTATATCGTCCTTATGGCTGAAGTCCCACTGTACAGCACGAGCGCAAGGCCTCCGCGCGCGTCTTGCCGAGCACACTGGGAATACGTCCGCACCCTAACCAAACAGCTCATTCCATGGCCCTTACTTCCACAGACATTTTTCTTTTGCCATATTCTGCCCAAAAAACAAATGTCAAGTCCACAAATCACCTAACCCGTCACAAAACAACAACATCCGAGTGGCACGTTAGTTATGCCCAAACCGCTATACTGGATATATAGATCAGAAAAACAAGCGGCCCCGTACACCGTACGGGGCTAACTCATTTAGATGCAATATTTTGGACGCAACTCCTTTGTTATGAATATTTTGCAGACGGAAACATCGCGCAAGATATTGAATATAAACAACTTAGGCGCGGGCAATAGGGGGGTACCCCTATTGCCAGCCTGGCACGCATGTCCTCCAAGAAAGGAAGCTTTTGGTTATTGCTTACCTAAAGTAGGCGGCGTCGAACTTCCCACCGCTGCTCCGGTCGCGCCCGTGCTCACCCCGTCCAGCATCGCCTGGTAGGAAACGATGTTTTTCAGCGTCTCGTACGGCACCCCGGTCAGCGGCAACAGATGTCCATTCACCGCCAGCATCGGCGTCTGCTCAACCCCAACGTCCTCTGCCAGCTTGATCGACGCCTTCACCTGGTCCTGGGTCGCCTGTGTCGCCGCGCATGCATCCACCGCAGCCGGATCCAGGCCGGCCTTGGTCACTGCTGCCTTCAGCGTCGCGTCTCCAGTCTCCGGCGTCAGGGCGTCCTGTGTATCGAACACCGCCGCAGCATAGACAAAGAAAGCGTCGTTCTTCTGCTTCTGGATGCAGTACCCGTACGCTGCCGCCTTGAACGCATAGGGATGCAAATCCACTATAGGGAAACTCTGAAACACCACGCGAGCGTTCGGGAAGTCCTTCACAATGTTATCCATCGTGCCCTGCGCGTCTTTGCAATGCGGGCATTGCAGGTCGGCGAACTCCACCAATAGCAGGTCCTTGCCAGTCCCACCGCGCGCCGCGCCATCCGCCCGGGTCATCAGCTCTTTACGGAAGTCCGCAAACGGCGTCGCACCAAACGGGATCACCGTATCACCTGCAACAGCATGCTTGCCGTCCGCCGTCACAAAGAACGCCGTCGGCTGGACCTTGGCCCCCGGCGTCTTGTCCGACACGAACACCACCACCTTGCTCACGTTCGGCGCCATCGTCCTCTGGATCGCCTCGACCCGCCAGATGCGGTTCGAGTCATACCCCCACAGCGTCTTCAAAAACGCATCGACCGTCGCCACCGTAGGCGACTGCGCCGTAAAGTACTTCGGATTAGCTTGAGGAAACGGGTCTGCCTTGGTCGTCTGGCCAAGGCTCTGCAACTGCAGCGGGGCCGCAGGCTTCTGTGCAGCTGCCGCCGGGGCCTGGGCCGGTTGCGCCGGAGCGCCTGCTCCTGTTTGTGCTCCCGCCACTGCCGTAACGCTGAGGGCCGCCGCCAATCCTGCCAACATCAAATATGAAATCTTCAAAGAAACCATCCTCCGCTGCCGCTTGTCCGCGCGCAGCACTTCTATTACACCTGAACCTTGACCGCAATGGGAAATCGTCGCCCCATTCCGAAAGACTTTTTCGTCACTTTCAACACCGGAGCCGCTTGCTGGCGCTTGTACTCGCTCCGTTCCACCAGCTGTAAGACCGACTTCACCAGCCCAACGTCAACCCCCTGGTCCTCCGCAATCTGCTCCGCCGAGCAGTACCGCTCGACATACGCCTCCAATATCGGATCCAGCACCTCATACGGCGGCAACGAGTCCGTGTCCCGCTGCTCCGGCCGCAGCTCCGCTGACGGAGGCTTCTCGATCGTCGCCCACGGGATGATCTCCTTCGCCCGGTTCACATACCGGCTCAACGCATACACCCGCGTCTTCATCACATCGCCGATCACTGCCAGCGCTCCCACCATGTCGCCGTAAAGTGTGCAATAACCCGTAGACATCTCACTCTTATTGCCCGTCGTCAGCACCAGTGCGCCAAACTTGTTCGACAACGCCATCAACAGCGTCCCACGGATCCTCGGCTGCAGGTTCTCCTCCGCCAGTCCAAACGGCGTCCCGGCGAACAGCGGCTGCAACACATGTTGAAACTGTGCGAACACGTCATGGATCGGCAGCAGCTCGAACCTCGTCCCAAGGTTCTTCACCAGCTTCCGCGCGTCCTCAATCGACCCCAGCGACGAATACTCTGTCGGCATTCCAATCCCCACGACGTTCTCTGCCCCCAGCGCCTCCACCGCAATCGCCGCCACCAGCGCCGAATCGATCCCCCCGCTCAACCCAACCAGCACCTTGCTGAACCCACACTTCCTCACATAGTCCCGAGTCCCCAGCACCAGTGCGTCCCATAGCGCGGCGACCTCATCCACCGCAGCGTCTGCGGCAACACTGTCCCCCTCCGTGTCGAAAACCACCAGGTCCTCGGCAAACGAAGCCGCTCGCACCGCCACCTCTCCGTCTGGCCGAATCACCAGTGAAGACCCATCAAACACAAGGCTGTCATTACCCCCCACCTGGTTCACCATCGCAACATACGCGCCATGCCGCACCGCAATGGCCGCCAGCATATTCTGCCGCACCTGCCGTTTTCCCTGCCAGTACGGCGAAGCGGAGATATTCAAGATAATCCGCTGCCGCCCCTCCAACTCCTTCTGCCTCTCTCCCCATTGCGACATCAAGCCCTCGACGGGATCGACCGGGTACATCTGCCGTCGCCAAAAGCCCTTATCGTTCCAGGCGTCTTCACAAATCGTAATCGCCAACGGCTGATCGCCCACACACGTCAGCGTCTGTTCCGTCCCTGCCTCAAAATACCGCTGCTCATCGAACACGTCGTAAAACGGCAGTAGCATCTTCTGCTGCACGAATCTCGCCTTACCCCCATTGAGCAACACTGCAACGTTCCTAACCTGCTTGCCCACCCTGGAGACCGCCGCCATCACCGTCCCACACAAAATCGCTGGACGCCCCGCACTCGCAGTCCATGCGGCAATCTCACTGACGGCCTGCTCAGCACGTGCAATAAATACCGTCTTCTCCAAAAGGTCCGCAGGCGGATATCCGCACACGGCCAGCTCAGGAAGGACCACTAGGCCACTGCCCAGATCTTCGGCCCGGGCCGCATATTCAAGGATCTTCTTCGTGTTCCCGGCGAAATCTCCCACCGTCGGGTTGATCTGGGCAAGCGCTATCTTCACCTTTTAAGTCTACCGCTTAGGAGCCCGTCCCGCTTAACACCACACCCACCGTCCGCGCCAGGATCCTTAGATCCATCATCAGGCTCCAGTTCTCAACATACGCCGTATCCAGCGAGATATAACTGTCGAACGACGGGTCCTGCCTGGCCTCCACCTGCCATAACCCCGTAATTCCGGGCAGCACGTCCAGCCGGCGCAGATGTGCTAAGTCATACTGCTCCACCTCGGCCGCCATCGGTGGCCGTGGCCCCACTAGGCTCATGTCCCCCTTCAGTACGTTATAAAACTGCGGCAGCTCGTCCAGAGAATACTTCCGCAGCACCCTCCCCACCCGTGTGATCCGCGGGTCATTGGCAATCTTGAACAGAACTCCGTCCCGCTCATTCATATGTTCGAGATCTGCTTTCAGCTGGTCCGCGTTGTGCACCATCGTCCGAAACTTGTAGCAAGGGAACGCGCGCCCCTTGCGTCCGATCCTCTGCGCCTTATAAAGGATCTTGCCATCTGAATCCATTCGGATTGCAATCGCAATCGCCAGCATCACCGGCGCCCCTGCCACCAGGGCAACCGAAGAAACAGTGATGTCCAGCAGTCGCTTCACCAGAGTCCCGCCGATCGGGAAGTCTTTGCGGTGCAGCGGAATCGTCGGGAACTGGCCGATATACTCGACCTTTGCATTCCACGCCAGCCCGTCATACATATCCGGAACCACCCGGACGTCGATTCCGGCGACCCGCGCTTCTTCCACCATCCCGATCACCAGCTTCTTCTCCGCCGGTACCGAGAAAAAAATCTCATCTACAAACAACGACCGCGCCAGCGACAGGCAGTTCCGCACATCGCCGATCACGTCCGCATCGCCAGACTCCGCCTCGCGTTCACTTAACGCGACAAATCCCTTAAAACGGAACCCCAGATGCTGCAGCGTATCAATATGGTTCCGCAGCGCATGCCCCACCCGTCCCGCGCCAACAATCAGCACATTGCGTGTCTCGATCCCGGCCCGGAACCTCCGATAGACCATCTTCCGCCATAACGCGCGCCGCAGGCACAGTAGAGAGGTCGAAAACACCACCATCAGCGCCACCACAATCCGCGATATCGCCTCTCCGCTAGACAGATAAAGCGTCCCGCAGAGAAGTAATCCAGAGGTCAGCGATGCCTGCACCGTCATCCTTTGCTCATGTAATCCGCTGCGGTTCTGAATCGGACCATACAGCCCATACGACCGCGTAAAGAAGACGACGCAAATGCCAAACCAGCCGACGTAAAAAGGCAGAAGGTTCGGGGACGATTGGATCAGATGGGGTAGAACATGCAGTGTAGATACATCCGGCGGCGTAATCACCCGGAAACGCAACGCCAACATCGCGGCCACCACGACCGTCAACATGTCGAGCGACGCCCAGACCGAGCTTGTTACCGAAGGCCTGCGGAATAACCCGGTATCGGCCACAGTGGCGCGCCGTCCGCTCCCTGCATATTTGCTTCCTGAAACAATGACCTGCTGCAGATAGTCCGGTGTCGCCATAGCGAACGCCTTTCAACTCAAATATTCCCTAGGCCTCAAAGTCGGTAGGATGCCTGAATCAGATTTCAGGAACGCCCCGATTAATCAAAATTCAAATCGCTACAGGTAACACGCCATCCGAAACACCTGGTTTGCCCGAACTCTTAAATCGTCGAAGAACACCTTCGGATGCTACTTGCAGCATACGTCTCAGACCCGGGCTTGGCAATAAGTCAATTTCTGTCACGTTACCGTCCTGTAACTATTTCAAATACATTCCCTTAGCTACATGAACTCCAACTGCGCCAAAGTCGCTCCTACACCGGTGTCACAAGCTCATCGAGTGTCAAAAACTCCTGCAAAATGGGGTTTGGGTTGCGCTCCATCTCCTCCATTGTTCCAAAGAAGATCGCCTTTCCAGCATTCAAAAACACCACCCGGTCCGCCAGCTTCTTCGCCAGCCGCATGTCGTGGGTCACCACAATGTTCGTCAGATGAAGTTGCTGTTTAAGCCTCTCAATCAAGCTCCCAAGCAGATGCGCCATCAACGGGTCCACCATCGTTGTCGGCTCGTCGTACAGTACGGCCTCCGGCTGTGCAGCCAGCGCCCGCGCAATCGCCACCGACCGTTTCATACCCGTCGACAGGTCCGATGGCAGCAGGTTCTCCATCCCAGCCACACCCACCATCTCCAACAGCCCCTTGACCACCTGCAGGATCTGGTCCTCCGCCATCTCCCCCCGCTCCCGCATCGGAAACGCGACATTTTCCCCCACTGAGATCGAGTCAAACAACGCCCCGTTCTGGAAGACCATCGTCACTTTCCGTCGGATCGCCTGCAACTCCGGCTCCGTGAACCCGCAGATATCCTCCCCCGCGACCTTGATAGTTCCCTTGTCCGGCTTCAGGAAGCCCAACAGCATCTGTAACGAAACCGACTTACCCACACCGCTGCGTCCCAGAATGCACAGCGTCTCTCCCGGCAGCACGTAAAAACTCACGTCCTCCAGCACCACAAAGTCGCCAAACGACTTATAAACATGCTCGAACGAAATGTAAGGACCAGGCTTGTTCTTGATCTCCGGAACGGCGTCCGCAGCGGCCTCGTTCTGCTGCGCCGCCTGCTCCATAAACTCTCCCACCATGGGAGATACGTCCTCCGAAACACTCTCAATCAGCGGAACGTCTTCAGGCGCCTTCACCTCAGCGTCAGAGAGATGAGACGACTCATCCGAGTCGTTCTTATCCACAAACCCGGGCTTATCTCTATTTTCCGGATTCCGTTCGCTATCGGCTCCATTCGGCACAGTCATCGTTGGTCCCTCGTTGTCGCTATTCTCCCATCTGCAGCCAACCATGGCCATATCTGCGCAAGCGCAATTACGTATCCAGTGCGTCCAGATGCTTCTCGGCCTCGGCAAACTCCTCAGGCGTATTCAAATTTGCAAACCATAGATGTTTTGCCGTCTGTTGTGCTTCTGTGACCGACCACCACGGCTCACCCCCGCTCTTAGCGCAGGAAAGCTCAGCCATTTCGTTCCACGGCAGATTCAACAAAGCCATCCCCAAAAGCACTCCCTGCCTCACCGCCAAGTACTTTCCTGCGGCTTCCAGCACCGGAAAGACCTTATACTCCCCCCGCTGGACCGCCTCATGGACAAACAAAGTCACGTCCCGGTGCAACAAACAAAATAAAGGCTGAGGCACCCCCTCAACGGTAAACATCGCTATCCGCGCCCCCCTGTTCTCCCGCGCGATCACTGTCCTCACCCAGTTATCCAGGAACGCCGAAGGCAAAAACGGCATATCCACTGGTAAAAACAAGTTCCACTCGTGCCACGAGTGCCCGAGCGCAGTCTCCAGGCCACCCATCGGCCCACATCCTTCATGCATGTCCCGCACCAGCGGAGCAAACCCCTCAAGCTCCGGATTGCCGCTCAGAATTTGAACATCGGCACACACCCTTTGCAGCTTGGTCACCGCATGCCATGCCAACGGCCGCCCTGCCAACTCCAGCATGGCCTTGTCCCGGCCCATCCGCGAGCTCTTTCCACCCGCCAACACATATCCGCCAACATCCGAAGGCACCCGCCGGCCCATCAAGCACCCACGCCACTCAGAAACCGAACGATCGACTCGGTCCCTCGATGAAAATTCGCCAGATGAAACTTCTCGTTGGGCGCATGAAGGTTGTCATCCGGCAACCCAAACCCCATCATCACCGTCGGCGTCTTCAACTCGCGCACAAAGTCCCCAACAATCGGGATCGACCCGCCCCCCCGCACAAACACAGTCTCCTTCCCGAACACCGCCCGCATCGCCTCCGTCGCGGCCTTCACATATTTGTTGTCCGTGCTCACCACAATCGGGTCGCCCGCATGAAGCAACCGCACCTCCAGCACAATGCCGTTCGGGGTCAACGACTCCACATATGACCTGTACTTCGCGAAGCTCTCCGCCGGGGTCATGTCCGGCACCAGCCGCATGCTCACCTTCGCCACGGCCTTCGCCGGAATCACCGTCTTGGCCCCGGCCCCGATAAATCCACCCGGCATCCCGTGCACATCGAGCGTCGGCCGCGCCCAGGTCCGCTCCAGCACACTCAACCCCGGCTCCCCGGTCAGCGACACGCTTCCCACCTCAGTCTCGCGGTAGTGCTCTTCATCGAACGGCAACGCCTTCCAGGCCTTCAACTCGGCGTCCGACGGCTTCTCCACCTTGTCATAAAACCCAGGAACCAGTATCTTTCCGTTCTCGTCCTTCAACTTCGCAATCACCTGCGCAAGGGCCACAAACGGATTCGGCGCCGCCCCGCCATACATCCCCGAGTGCAGGTCCGTCCGCGCCCCTCGCGCCTCGATCTCGGTATAGATCATCCCTCGCAGCCCAACGCAAAGCGTCGGCAGCTCCGGCGCAAACATCTCCGTGTCCGACACCAGCGCGACGTCAGCCTTCAACTCTTTCCCATGCTCCCGGACGAAAGCTGCGATCCCCTCCCCCCCAACCTCTTCCTCCCCCTCAACAATCACCCGAACGTTGACCGGCAGTTTTCCACCGCCCGCCGCCATCAGAGACTCCAACGCCTTTACATGCATCCACATCTGCCCCTTGTCGTCCACGGCGCCGCGAGCATACAGATTCCCGTCGCGCTCCGTCGGCTCAAAGGGCGGCGACCTCCACTCATCGAGCGGCTCCGCTGGCTGAACATCATAATGCCCATAGCAAAGCACCGTAGGCTTCCCTTCCGCGTGCAGCCAATCCGCGTACACCAGAGGATGCCCCGTGCGCTCCGACGTCGAAGTCTCAATCAGCCGAACGTTCTCCATCCCAATCCGCTTCAGCTCAGCCGCGACAAACTCGGCGGCCCGCCGCACGTCTGCCACACGCTCCGGATCAGTCGATATCGACGGTATCCTCAGCAGCGCCTTCAGCTCTTCAACAAACCGCCCTTTGTTCTCCTGCGCAAACGCAACCGCCGCCGTCATCGTCACTGGCCACTCCTCAAAAAACATTCTTGCGTCGGGCAACGCCTGCACCCGAAGCGAAACACAAGTATATGAAAATATCGCCTCTCCTTCTCAATTCGTGAAACGAGTCCTTTCACGCATGCGTCAAATCTAAGGATCGTAGGTCAACACATTCCAAGAGGCAGATCAATCCAATGAGACTAAGACTCAAGCGCGTCTACGAAGAACCATCCGAGGAGGACGGCACCCGCGTGCTCGTCGACCGCCTCTGGCCGCGTGGTTTGACCAAGGAGAGGGCCCATGTCGATCTCTGGTTCAAAGAGATCGCCCCCAGCACCGAGCTCCGGGAGTGGTTCGCTCACGATCCGGTCAAATGGCCCGAATTCAAAGCACGATATAAGGCCGAACTGAAACGCAACAGCGCGCTGCTGACTCTCCTCAAAGAAGCCGCCACCAGAGGCCCCACCACTCTGCTCTACGGCGCCCGGGACACGGAACACAACGAAGCTGTCGTCCTTCAGGAGCTCCTGGGCCGCTGAATCGGCCCGCCTTAGATCTAGAAAGCAGGAACGACCTTCTCCGCCGCCACCGGCTCACCAGCCAGAAACTTCGCAATGTTTTCGTTCAGGAACTTAGCGTCGGACGGATCGGCCGCCGCACCGGCCGGATGCCCCCACAGCGAAGGAATTGGCAGCAGAGACACCGTATTCATGAACTGCGCCTCATACCGTGCATCTCCTACCGGAAAATATTGGTCCGTCATCGAAGGCATATAAAGAAACGGCACCTTGATCGACCCCAGCGCCTTCTTCTCGTCCCCACCAAACCCCGGTGTCGTCCCGACGTCATGCTTCTCCCAGGTCCGCATCTGCAAAATCAAATTATTCGCATCGGCCCCGGGGATAAACCGCGTCCGAAACCGGTCCACAACGTCCTCAAACGTAGTCCCCGGCTTCGTATTCGTCCGCCACAGCTCGTCTCTCCACCACTGGGGCGAATACAGCCACGCCGCCCACACCATCCCAAAAGCGTTGATCCCCGCCTGTGGTTCCTCGGTGTAGTCACCGCCTTTGAATCTCTCGTCCGCGGTGATCGCCGCAATCTCCCCCTCCAACCGCACAATGCCATGTCCATATGTCTTCGCCGTGCCTGAGGTCGCCACTACCCTGTCTTCAAACGTCGGATAGCTGACCGCCCACTGAAACGCCTGCTGCGCCCCCATCGAAAATCCAATCACCGCCTTCAGATGCGTCACCTTCAGATCTTCCGTCAGCAGCCGATGCACTGCCTCCACATTGTCCCGAATCGTCATCACCGGAAACCGCGGCCCATGGAACGGCTCAGGCGTATTGCTTGGCGAAGACGAACTCCCATTCCCAAATAGCTCCGTCGTCACCAAAAAAAGCTTGTCGGGGTCAAGTGCCTTGCCCGGCCCCATCAACCACTCGTACCCATTCAGCTTTGCCATGTAGTGCGACGGCAGCAAAATCACATTGTCATGCGCGGCATTCAGGTGCCCATACGTCCCGTAAACCACGTGCGCCTCAGGCAGCACTACGCCGCTCTCGGTCTTGAAGTTCTTGATCACGAACTCATGTCGAACCGGCGTCTCCAGCCCCCACGCGGTTGAAAAATTCGCAAACGCACCCATCACGATGAGCAGACAAATAAGCTTCTTCATGGTTCAGCGATCTTACTATCGCTACTTATCCGACCTTGTAAAATTCTTGTCTCCTCGCGCTTCACCGCCGACTGGCAGACAATACTTCCATGCACTCCACAGCAAACCGAAAGACCGGCCAAACCTGGAATACCGAAGCCTATGCAACCAACGGCCGCTTCGTCGCCAACCTGGCCTCGGATGTCGTCTCCCTTTTGAGTCCCAAACCAGGCGAACGTATCCTCGACCTCGGCTGCGGCGACGGCGCCCTAACCGAACAACTCGCCACCAAGGGAGCTACCGTCACCGGCGTCGACAACTCACGCACCATGCTAGCTGCCGCCCGTCAGCGCAATCTCCACGTCGAGCAACACGACGCCACAGCCCTTCCCTACCATCACCAGTTCGACGCCGTCTTCTCCAACGCCGCCCTCCATTGGATCACCGGCATCTCCGGCCAACAGGCCATGCTCGCCGGAGTCCACCGCGCCCTTCGTCCAGGCGGCCGTTTCGTCGCCGAGATGGGCGGCCAAGGCAACATCGCCGCCATCCGCACCGCCCTCCAGGCCACCCTCACGCCCTTCCATATCGATGCCGAAGCAGCGGCAGCTAGCTTCTATCCCGCTCCCGCGATCTACCGCCGTCTCCTCGAAGCCGCCGGCTTCACCATCCAATCCATCGATCTAGTCCCCCGGCCCACCCCGCTCCCCAACGGCATGGAGTCCTGGCTCAACACCTTCCGCAACGGCGTCCTGGATCAACTTAACCCTGCCGACCGCGCCACAGCAGTCACCAACACCGTCGCCCTACTCAAGCCCGTCCTCTGCGACGCCGACGGCAACTGGACCGCAGACTACGTACGCCTCCGCTTCCACGCCACCGCCAACAACTAATGTCCCACCGATACTGTGTCATCCCGACCGGAGCGCAGCGGAGTGGAGGGATCTGCTGTTTGATGAAACGGCACCACATGTCGCGACGATGTCATTAACTACAAAGGCAGGACACTGAAAATGTCGCTATCTTGGAGGAGGCCTCCGGCCGCACATAGAATTCAACCCCTACGCATCGCCATCAAGATTCGCCAGACAACGCTCCAGCGTCTTATTCAACGCCGCCACCCCGTTATCAGGAACGCCCTGCCACAGCCTCTTCTCGATCGCCCGTGCAAGCTTCTCGCCCGATTCCAGAAGATTTTCCCCACTCGCGGTCAGCTTTGCAATCAGGATCCGGTCATTTACCGTGTCCTTCATACGAACGATCCACCCGCCGTCCTCCAGGCCCTTCAATAGGGCCTGCGCCGACTGCGGCGTCACATAACAGGCCCGCGCCAACTGTGCCCCCGAGCCGCCCGGCTCGTCACGAATCACCTTTAGCACGTGCAACTGCGCCGTCGTCACACCCTGGGGACGCAGCTTCTCATCCATCTGGCTGCGGAAGTGGACCAGGATCCGCTTCATCATCTGCGCAGCGCGTCTCGTTTCCAGCTGTCGATCTTTACCGTTTTTTGTTCCGCCAGCCATATCAGTCTCCTGATATCATATCAGGAGACTGATATGGCGACCGCAACCATGCCCGCTCCGGCGATACCAGCCGTCTGGAAGCCCCACCACAATCCGTGGGCGGTCGCCCTCACTGTCACGCTCGCCACCTTCATGGAGGTCCTCGATACCTCCATCGCCAACGTCGCCCTGCCCCACATCGCCGGCACCCTCGGCGCCAGCTCCGAAGAAGCCACCTGGGTCCTCACCAGTTACCTCGTCTCCAGCGCCATCGTCCTGCCCATCTCCGGATGGCTCTCCAACCGCATGGGCCGCAAGAAGTTCTACATGATCTGCGTCGCCCTCTTCACCGTCTGTTCATTCCTCTGCGGCATCGCGAACACCCTTCCTCTTCTCATTGTCGCCCGCATTCTCCAGGGCGCAGGCGGAGGTGGCCTCGCCCCCAGCGAACAAGCCATCCTCGCCGACACCTTTCCCGTCGAAAAGCGCGGCCAGGCCTTCGCCGTCTATGGAATGGCCGTAGTCGTCGCCCCCGCCATCGGCCCCACGCTCGGTGGCTGGATCACCGACAACTTCAACTGGCACTGGATCTTCTTCATCAACATCCCCATTGGCCTGATCTCGCTCTACCTCAGCAACCGCATGGTCGAAGACCCGCCGCACCTCAAGCTCCGCAAAGAGCAAGCCAAGCACCTCAAGATCGACTTCATGGGCCTCGGCCTCGTCGCTGTCGGCGTCGGCTGTCTCGAATTCACCCTCGACAAGGGCCAGGAAAAAGACTGGTTCGGTGATCCGATGATCCGTTTCTTCGCCATCCTCGCCGCCGCCACCCTCATCTTCTTCACCTGGTGGGAGTGGCACCACCCCGATCCCATCGTCGACCTCAAGCTATTAAAAAATCGCAACTTCGGCACCGCCGTCTTCCTGCAACTCATCCTCGGAATGGTCCTCTTCGGCAGCACTGTCCTCATCCCGCAATACCTTCAGGGACTCCTCGGCTACACCGCCGAACGCGCCGGCATGGTGCTCTCCCCCGCCGGCTTCGTCATGATGTTGATGATGTTCGTCGCCGGCCGCTCCCTCGGCAAATTCGACCCGCGCATCATGGTCTGCCTCGGCTACCTCGTCACCGCCATCGGCATCTACAACCTCACCCGACTCGACCTCAACACCGCCTACGGCACCGTCACCCTCTGGCGCATGCTTCAGGTCATCGGCCTCGCCTTCATCTTCATCCCCATTAGCACACTCAACTACGTCGGCGTCCCACCCAGCAAGACCAACCAGATCTCAAGCCTCTCCAACTTCGCCCGCAACCTCGGCGGCAGCGCAGGCACTGCGCTCCTCACCACATTTCTCGCCCGCAACGCGCAGGTCAACCAGGTCACTCTC
>DATHQG010000126.1:0-55144 GCA_035483075.1 Edaphobacter sp.
GACGGCAGCAACGCCGAGGAGGAAACCGAGAAAGACCTTGCCGAAGCCGCCACCGCTGCTTTTTTTCGCCATCTGGAGTCACTCCTTGAAGGGTTGGGCCGCGATAAAGCGCGGCGGATGTTCTAATAAGGGATGGCCCAGCTGGTTTCACGCCGGCGGCCCTCGAGTTCCACCATAGCAAAGCGAAGCTTGTGCAGGAGTAATCGTTGATGTTCGGTTTCAGATTGAGTGTGAAGCAGGTAGCAGGAGTATTGCTGGCAGCGTCGATGGCCAGCGGAGCAGTTGCCTTAGAGGCGCAGACAACGCATCGTACCCGCCGCGAGTCGAGCGCCAACCGTAAGGCCCGTATTGCAAGGACGATCGCAGAGACCTACGGCCATCGCTACGAGGTCGCCGGCGGTGGCGGCTATCTACGGTTCGACTCCGGCGCGCCGCGGCGCAACAACGAGGTAACGTTCTTTATGACCGGGACCTACTTCCTCAATCCGAAGCTCGGTATCATCGGCGACATTCGCGGTGGCTATGGGGACGCCAAGATCGGGAATAACACCAGTCCCACCTCCACGCCTCCCCCCTTTCTGTCGTTCAATCCGCCAATCTCGGAGTATCCGTTCCTGGGCGGTGTCGCTTATCGGCTCGTCGCCAAGGAGAAGTTTGCTGTGACCGCCACAGGTGAAGGCGGAGTCGCGCTGGGCAAGTTCGATGGCGCCGCCAAAGGGCTTACATCTGCCGAGATTGGCGTCTGGCAGTCGACCACCAGGCCGGCCTTCGCCCTCGGTGCCAACTTCGACTACAACTTCTACCCAAACCTGGCCTTCCGGGTGTCGCCCACCTATCTGGGGACCTTCTTCCGGCGGGACCCAACGGACACGACCCACGGGCCGCCGGGAACGATCCAGAACAACTTTGGCTTCAACGCCGGAATTGTCTATCGCTTCGGCAAGATCAAGTAGTCAATTTAAAAAACAAAAGTGCCTCGATCACAGATCAAGGCACTTTTTCTTTTCGCCTATTTCAACGTGTAGGTGACCCCTGTGACGAACTGCAAACTGTTGCTCTTGAACCCAAAAGCAGGTCTGTTCAGATAGTTGTCGATCAGGTTCAAGTTCAAGCTGAACCGTTTGTAGGTTGGCAATTGCAATCCCGCCGCAAAGATCGCTGAATAGGCGTCCAAGTTATTCCACGCGGGAATGAACGTTCCGCTTTCCGTAAAGAGAATCTTTCTCGGCAGGTTCCGGTGATAAAGCTCGGTGAAGCTCGAACCAACCAGATCCAAACTCGGTGTCGGCGGTTGGAAGTCCTGCCGTTCGTAATGCACATCAGCTTTAACGTCGAACTCCTGAACCGGAGTCTGAATCACCGTCCACCCTAAACCCACTCCATAGATCTGTTGAAGATTCAGGCCTTGGGAATAGTTATGATCAAACGAGGCTCCAACCAGCGCATACACACGCGAAGTGAAGTACTTGTCATGCTCACCATCTGCATGGAAGATGTTTGTCTTCGTAGCCGAGGCCAGAATCGGCGGAGTCGTCGGAATAAACGGCTGATCGATCTTGCCGTACGTCTCAAGGAGGTTAAGTGTGGATCGGGTTCTCGGTGGCAGAAAGGACACTGAAGGAATCAGCCGAATCAGGTTGACCGCCGCAGTATACGTTTGGCCAGTCTGCGTAGCCTCAATCAGCGTGATCCCCCCCGTAATGCTTCCGTTCCACCCTGAGAAGGGGCCCGGATTGCTCACGACCTCTTTGTCGTACGTCACGCTGTCGATCAGATGTGCCAGGTCTTTGACCGGAACAACCTCAGGTGTTTTAGACGGGGTGTCCGCCACTGTGATCGCATTGTCCCCATAAGTGATCTCACCCGGCTGTTTGGATGTCCGAGTGATCTTTTCGCCGTTTTTCAGCGCGACAAACTTACCGCCGGCATGCAGCTCCTTGATTTTGTCCGCTGAAACGGTGACCTCGCCGACCACATCGCTCTTAAAGACAAACGAATCACCGTCCGCTCGCTCCAGGGTTCCGGTCAACTGGTCGCCGTTGGTAAACACGATCACATCGGGCGCGGGCTTGGCGGCGCCACTCTGGGCCCACCCTGCTACTGTCTGTTGAAGCAGCGCACCTGAGACTACGCTCAAAACAAGCAGGTTGTTGAACTTACCTAGCCCGCGGACAGGGGTCGATTTGTGGTTTGAGTTCATCCATTAAAAATAGCGTAGCTTTACGGCGACGAGCATTAATATGCGATCCGTTGTTCGTGTCATTGGAAAAGTGTTGCGTCTGGTTGGTGTTTTCAGCCCCGGAAGACTCCCGATAAAGCCTGTGGCTGCCTCAGATTCCCCTCGTGCGCGAGCCAAAGCCCACTCCAGCAAAGCCGTAAACTGGGGGAGCGGGCCAACATCAAGGTAGAGCCAGTACGGAAGAGGGACGTCGAGGCTTCGTGCCTGGTCGCAGGTTGGAATGGCGCAATAGTAGCAGTGTTATTAGGGTCGTAGTGAGCGGCGGGAATGGTAGGCTTTGAGAGTGTCAACGCAGCTTAGAACGAGTCAATTTACCCCCTTTCGATCTGGCCTGATCTGGCTCGGGCTGACGGCGCTGGTGGCCGTGTGTCCCTTCGCCCGAGCGATGGAGCACGTGACACTGAAAAACGGGTTCGAACTGGATTGTGTACGGCGCGTGGCAATGGGGGACAAAGTCCGGCTTTACCTCGCAGGTACCAGCACGACTTCTACTGGAGATTCGAACTACCTCGAGGTCGCGGCGGATTCGGTCGTTAGGGTAGAGACGGTTGCAGATGTCCCGCAGCCTTTAGCCGCACTGAAGATGCCCAGCCCGGCAACGGTCCCGACGAAGGAAGAACTGCACGAGATGCTCGCCCATGCCGGTGCGGCCCACCGCATCGATGAAGACCTGCTGGCCAGCGTCGTACGGGCAGAGAGTGGCGGACAGGTGAGGGCGGTTTCACGAACAGGGGCCGAGGGGCTGATGCAATTGATGCCGGGAACAGCAAGTGCGATGGGTGTCGACGACGCATTCAAACCAGAGCAGAATATCGCGGGCGGAACGGCCTATCTTGACGCGCTCCTGACTCGGTACCACGACAACGTGGCGCTCGCGTTGGCGGCCTACAACGCCGGGCCAGGTGCGGTCGACAAGTATCATGGCGTGCCGCCCTATCGTGAGACACGGGAGTACGTGACGCGGGTGATCCGTGAGTTTAACCGGCGAAAACAGATGGCCATGATAGCCCAAACAAAGTAATACCAGCGCCTGACGCGCAGACGAAGAGAGAGCGATGACGAAGCGTAATGGGTTTTTATGGCTGGCAGTCGTAGTTGGGCTGGCCGTGCTCGTGTTCCTATTTCGGAGCAAGATCCAGTTCGACTGGGCGACGTTCTGGCAACAGTTGCGGTACGTTAGCGTTGGACATATCGTGGCCGGGATTGCGCTGATTTATGCGACCTTCTGGCTACGAGCGGTGCGTTGGGCGGTGTTTTTGTCCCCGACGAAGAAGGTTTCGGCTGCCTCCCTGCTGGGGTCGCAGTTTATCGGGTTTACAGCGGTCGCGTTGTTCGGACGATTGGCGGACCTGACCCGACCATACCTGGTAGCGCGGCGCGTTGGACTGTCATTGAGCTCACAGGTGGCGGTCTACACGATCGAGCGCATGTTCGATCTCGGCGCAGCGGCGGTCATCTTTTCGTGCGCTCTGGCGTTTACGCCCAAGGCCCTTCCGCACCATGACGTCTTCGTTCGCGCTGGCGTGCTGAGCATGGCGGCGACTCTGGCGATTGCTGTATTCGCGGGCGCAGTACGTGTGGCTGGTGGAGCAGTCGCGGGATTCGCCCGAAGTACGGTCGGGCTGCTTTCGAAATCCGCAGGGGAAAGCATCGCGACCAAGATCATCGGGTTTCGCGATGGACTGAACGCGCTATCGTCGGCGCGAGACTTCGGCCTGGTGGTGCTACTGTCACTGGCGATGTGGGGGATGATCGGGTTCGCGTATCTTCAAACGGCGCAGGCATTTGTAAATACACCAGAGTTGAGTAGTCTGACATTTTCGCGGACCATGCTTTTGATGGCGGCGAGCATCGGCGGGTCGTTGCTGCAGCTTCCGATCATTGGATGGTTTACGCAGATCGCCCTGACTGCGGCGGCGATGCATACATTTTATGGAGCACCGATTGAGGCAGCGACGGCCTGCGGTGCAGTGCTACTGGTTGTGACCTTCCTGTGCATCATCCCGATCGGGTTCATCTATTCGCAGGTGGAGCATGTGAGCCTTAAGAGGGTCGCGCAAGAAAGCGAAGCGGCAGGCACGTCGGTTGGCGCAACAGATGCCGGGTAGCTCTGCGGCGATGGCCTGCATCGAATGTCGCGCATGTGTTTGGCCGGAGGAACGACGCGTGCGTAGCGCTGCTAGAATCGTAATATCTCAATGAAGTGTCCCTACTGTGGTTTCAGCCAGGATCGAGTCGTTGATTCACGCGAGAGTAAAGACGCGGATTCGATTCGCCGGCGACGTGAGTGTGAAGGCTGTAACAAGCGGTTTACGACGTATGAACGTATCGATGAAATCCCCTACATGGTGGTCAAGAAGGACGGACGAAGGGAGAAGTTCGATCGGCAGAAGGTGCTGAGTGGGCTGCTGCATGCTTGCGAAAAACGACCGGTTGCAGCGACGAAGCTGGAGCAGATTGTGGACGAGACGGAAGCCTACGTAGTCGATTCGCCCGAGCGGGAACGGTCGACGAGCGAAGTCGGCGAGCTGATCATGAGCAGACTGAAGGTCATCGATACCGTCGCGTACATCCGGTTTGCGAGCGTGTATCGCGATTTCAAGGACGTCCGCGAGTTCAAAGCGGAGTTGGAAGAGTTACTGAGCGGCAAAGATCACAGGAAAAGGCGGTAGTGGATGGCGCCGGTGAAGAAGACGCATAGGATCACCTTGATTCCAGGAGACGGGATCGGGCCGGAGGTCTCAGCTGCCGTGGTGAGCCTCCTTGAGGCGGCGGGCGCCGCAACGGGGGTCGCGTTCGAGTGGCACCGATACGATGCCGGCGCGGAGGCATTTGAAAAGACGGGAGAGTACATCCCGAAGGCGCTGTACGACTCGATCGAAGAGAACCGGGTCGCGCTGAAGGGGCCGGTGACGACGCCGATTGGCGAAGGGTTCGCTTCAATCAACGTCACCCTGAGAAAAAAATTTGAGCTGTTCGCGAACTTCAGGCCAGTGAAGAACCTCCCGGGTTTGAAGACAAGGTATCCGGGTCTGGATCTGATCATCGTGCGCGAGAACATGGAAGACCTGTACGCCGGGCTGGAGCATGTGGTGGTTCCCGGAGTGGTACAGGCGTTGAAGATCATTACGGAAAAGGGCTCGACCCGCATTGCGAAGTTTGCGTTCGACTACGCACGCAAGCACGGGCGCAAGAAGGTCCACGCAATCCACAAGGCCAACATCATGAAGCTGTCCGATGGTCTGTTTCTGCGGTGCTGCAGGACGGTCGCGGAGGGCTCTCCGGAGGTGGAGTACTACGAACACATTGTGGATAACACCTGCATGCAGCTTGTAATGAATCCGTACCAGTACGACATTCTGCTAACCGAAAATTTGTACGGGGACATCCTCAGCGATCTTTGCAGCGCATTTGTGGGTGGGCTTGGATTGGTCCCGGGCGCGAACCTGGGGGCCGAATGCGCAATCTTCGAGGCCGTGCATGGATCGGCTCCGGATATCGCCGGCAAAGATATGGCCAATCCAACCGCCTTGCTGCAAAGCGCGGTGTTGATGTTGCATCACATCAATGAAGGCGCAACTGCGGAAAGAGTGCAGGCCGGCCTGGAACAGGTCTTCCGCGAAGGAGAGACGCTGACCAGGGACGTCGGCGGTACCACGGGGACGAAGGCTTTTGCAGATGCTGTGCTGCAAGCTATGGACGCACCAGCGAAGCAATCCTAGAGACTAGCTCGATAAAATAAGAGGTTGCATGAGGCGGATTTGCGGTGGGTTGATGGCAGCGATAGTTGCAGGCGGATTTGTGGGTCTCCTGACGGGGCTTGTAGGATGCAAGCCGAGCGACTCTGTAAAGCATAGCAACAATAGCGGCGGGGTGAAGGGTCCCGTCACTCCAGAGCCGAATTCACCACGAGACCCGGCGACTCTGGGTATGGTGACCGGAACGGTCCATTTCTCCGGCAAGCCGCCCGCACCAGTCAAGATCGATATGAGCATGGATCCTGTGTGCTCGATTACGGGCGGCGACAACTTCGCTGAACAGTATGTAGCGAAGGACGGCAAGCTGGCGAATGTGTACGTGTACATCAAGAGCGGTCCCTCCGCGGCGATGTCGGCGACCGCGCCGATACCGGCCCCGGTTGTGCTGGACCAGATAGGCTGCAAGTATGTGCCACATGTGATTGCGTTGATGCGCGGCGGGTCGGTCGAGTTTCGCAACTCAGACGGAACGATGCACAACATACACACAATGCCGGAGGTAGGCGGTAACCCGCCGATCGATATATCGCAGGGAGCCAAGGGTGCACCACAGGTGAAGCAGTTCAACCAGCCGGAGGTAATGGTTCCGGTGCGGTGCAACAACCATCCCTGGATGAATGCGTTTATCAACGTGTCAGCAACTCCGTTCTTTGCTGTGACCGACGCGGACGGCCACTTTAGCATCAGCGGACTGCCGGCCGGAACGTATACTCTGGCGGCGGTGCACGAGAAGATTGGCGAGCAGACCATGACTGTAACGGTCGCTCCAAAGGGAACGGCTAAGGCAGACTTCAGCTTCAGCGTAAAGTGATATCGACGGAACAGCGGAGGCGCAATGAGTGCAGGATTGGCGGTTTTAGCGGAGGCAATGCAGCATACGGCGCAATTTAGTCTCAACCTGGCCTTCGTGGTGAATCGGCTTCCACTGTGGTTCCTGGTATTTGCGCTTTTTTTGCCGCGAATCGCGATGGCGGTGGCGTGGTTGCAGGGCGTCCTGGTGCCATTCCATCTAAATGGGATCATTCCTCCGCTGTTCTGGCTGTTTCTGCCAAGGATCCTCGTGTTGTACTTGATCTACGTGGATCAGGGGCTGACCCTATGGTTTTTAGTCCATCTAGTGGTTGCGCTGTTGGTATGGGCGGGTGGGGGTCACCAGATGCGGCGAAGGGGTCGCCGCGAGTACTAGCGCTTACGAACACGGCGGATGACGGTGCCGTAATGGCGCGTTATCCTAAGAAGATATGGAACGACGCAGGGTAGGCATTCTTGGCGCGACCGGAATGGTCGGGCAGCGATTCATTCAGTTATTGAGCAATCATCCGTGGTTTGAGATTGCGTGGCTGGCTGCGAGCGATCGCAGCGCCGGCAAAACGTACGCCGAGGCATGCCGGTGGAAGCTGGACTTTCCACTGCCGGAACGCATCGCTGCGATGACGCTACAGCCGAATGTCCCCGAGGGCTCTGCGGTCGAGTTGCCGAAGATTATCTTCGCTGCGCTCGATGCGGACATTGCACGGGAGCTCGAGCCGAAGTTTGCCGCCGCTGGGTGCGCCGTGATCTCGAACTCGAGCGCGTTTCGGATGGTGGCGGACGTGCCCCTGATTGTTCCCGAGGTGAACTCCGACCATCTTTCGCTGATCGAAACGCAGAACTGGCGCAAGGAGGGCGGTGGCTACATTGTGACCAACCCAAACTGCTGCGCGATAGGGCTGGTGTTGGCGCTGAAGCCCCTCGAGGAACGGTTCGGAATTGAGGGTCTCTTCGTGAGCACCATGCAGGCGGTGAGCGGCGCGGGCTATCCAGGTGTGGCTTCGATGGACATTCTGGGAAACGTAGTGCCGTTCATCAAGAACGAAGAGGAGAAGCTGCAGGAGGAGGTCGGCAAGTTGCTTGGTCGGCTGGATGGCAAACGGATTGAGATGCTCGATGCGAAGTTAAGCGCGCATTGCAACCGCGTTGCCGTCGAGGACGGGCACACCGAATGCGTGAGCATCAAATTCAAAAAGAAGGCCACTCGTCAGGAGGTCCTCGCCGCTTGGAGTGAGTTCCTGCCGCTGCAGGGTCTGCATCTACCGACTGCTCCGGACCAGCCGGTGGAGTATGACGCGAGCGTCGATCGCCCGCAACCACGGCTGGATCGACTACGCGGAAATGGGATGACAGCTACTGTCGGCCGACTGCGCGAGTGCAATCTGTTGGACTGGAAGTTTGTCGTCCTGTCGCACAATACGATTCGCGGAGCAGCTGGCGCGGCGGTATTGAACGCCGAGGTACTGGCATTGTTGGGTAAGTTGGATAAGCTCGGTTTGCGAGCGAAGGCGATTTCGGCGAAGGCCGTGGCGGTGACGGCTTGAGCGTCGTGCGAGAGAGATTGGTCGTAATGAAGTTCGGCGGCACCTCGGTTGAGGACGCACAGGCCATGAAGCGCACGGCGGGCATTGTTCAAGGACGACGCGAGCGCGGGTTAGAAGCTGTTGTCGTTGTATCGGCGATGGCGAAGGTGACGGACTTGTTGGTGTCAGCCGCGAGCGCTGCGGGTCGCGGGGACAAGGCGGGATCTCTGGCCATCGGCGCACGCCTTCGGCACAGGCATATCGACACGGCGGCGGCTTTGCTGGAAGCGGAGCGTTTTAGCCGCCTGCAGGCGGCGCTGCACCAGGAGTTCGATGCATTGGATGATCTGCTGCGAGGGATCGCTGCAGTGGGTGAACTAACACCACGCACCAATGATCTGGTGTTGAGCTTCGGCGAAAGGCTTTCGAGCAAGATGATCGCCGAAGCGTTTGAGCAACACGGGTTGGAGGGGGCCCATGTAGACGCGCGAAGCTGCATTGTGACGGACGCAAGCTACGGCAAGGCAGTACCCCTGGAGCGTGCGATTGAGGAAAAGCTTGCTGCGATCGTGCTGCCGCTCATCGAAGCCGGAAAGACCCCGGTGATTGGTGGTTTTATCGGAGCTACGGCCGAAGGCGTTACAACGACGCTGGGCCGCGGTGGCAGTGACTTCACCGCTGCTCTCGTGGGCGGTGGAATGCATGCTGGCGCAATCGAGATTTGGACGGACGTGAACGGCATCATGACGACCGACCCGCGAATCTGCCCCGATGCGCTCAGGGTAAAGACAATCAGCTTTGAGGAGGCGGCGGAACTCGCATACTTTGGAGCCAAGGTGCTGCACCCCGCCACCATTTTGCCCGCCGTGCAGAAGAGCATTCCCGTCTGGGTGTTGAACTCGCGCAATCCGGAGAACGAAGGCACCAAGATTACCGCAATGGCGGCAAAGTGCGCGAGCCCGTTCAAGAGTATCGCGGCGAAGAAAAAGCTGACGATCATCGATGTGGTCGCGAGCCGGATGCTAATGTCGCATGGGTACCTGAAGGCGGTGTTCGACGTTTTTGACAAGTACAAGTGCGCGATCGACATGGTGTCGACCAGTGAGGTGAGCATCTCATTGACGGTCGACAGCAACCAGCAGTTGCCGGAGATCTGCGCAGAATTGGCAAAGATCGCGGACGTGAAGATGGAAGGCCATAAGGCCCTGGTCTGCCTGGTGGGTGAAGACATTCGCGGCCACAACGGTATTGCCGGACAGGTCTTTAGCGCCATCAGCCATGTAAATGTGAGGATGATTTCGCAGGGGGCGAGCGAGATCAACATGAGCTTCATGATCGACGAGGAGGATGTGGAGGAGGCGGTGCGGAGCCTGCACGAGCACTTCTTCGCGGACCCCGACGAGACGGTGTTCGATGTTGTAAACCGCGTTCAACTCAAAAGTCAGGCTTAGGAAGGCAGACGATGCGGATATTGGTCCTTGGAATGGGCAAGACGGGCAAGCTGGTTGCGGAGGTCGCTGCGGAACGCGGCCATAGCGTCAATGTTCTGGACGCTAAGGAGAATGCAGACGCATCTGCGTTGACGCCACCATTCGTCGCGGGGTTCGACGTCGTGATCGACTTTACAACTCCCGAGGCCGCGATTCAGAACATGCGCGCCTGTCTGGCCACTGGCGCAAAGATGGTGATAGGAACGACCGGCTGGTACGACAAGCTACATGATATGCGCGGACTTGCCGAGCGGAAGCAGGCCGGGTTGCTGTACGGGACCAACTTTTCCGTCAGCGTGCAAGTATTGCTGCAGATCGCCGCAACGGTGGGCAAAGCGCTGAAGAACGCCGACTATGAATTTTCGATTGTAGAGACGCACCACGTCAGCAAACTGGACTCGCCCTCAGGCACCGCGATCAGCCTGGCCAAAGTCATCGAGGCCGCCTGTGGCCTTAGCAGAGTGCCGATTGAGGCAATACGCGAAGGCGACGTAATGGGGACGCACACGTTGCAGGTGCGCAGCGCTTCGGATCGGTTGGTACTCACGCACGAAGCGTTTTCGCGGCGTGGATTTGCCGAAGGGGCAGTGCGGGCAGCGGAGTGGTTGTCGTCGCGGTCCGGATGCTACGACTTTCAGGACGTCTATATACAGATGTAATTGGAACGAAAAGGACCTTTATGAGCGTGATGGAAGCTGCAGTAAAGACGAAATTTGCTGACTTGACGTTTGATGAGAAATTAGACCGGCTGGCTGAAGTTGCCGTGAAGATTGGACTGGGGCTGCGTGCGGGGCAGGAACTGATCATGTCAGCCCCATTGGAGGCCCTGCCGCTCGTGCGTCGAATTACTGAGCATGCGTACAAAGCTGGTGCGCTGTTAGTCACAACGTTTTACTCCGACGATCCGAGCGTGTTGTCACGGTTCCAGTACGCGCAGGACGCAAGCTTCGACTATGCGCCGACCTGGCTGCAGGATGGGATTGCGGCGGGTTTTCGGAGCGGAGCGGCCCGGCTCGCGATCGCAGGAGCAAACCCCGCTCTGCTGGCCAAGCAGGACCCGGCGAAGGTGGCGCGGGCCAATGTCGCTGCATCAAAGGCAGGCAAGCCGGCGATGGAGTTGATTACGCGCCACGAGATCAACTGGACAATTGTGGCCTGTGCGACGCCTGAGTGGGCGAAGTTGGTGTTTCCGGGCGAGCCTGAAGATATCGCAGTTGCGAAGCTCTGGGAGGCGATATTCATCGCCTCGCGTGTCGCAGTCGACGATCCAGTGCTGGAGTGGCGCGAACACGGGGCAAGACTGAAGAAGCGCATGGAGATGTTGAATGCGAAGCGGTTCTCCGCGCTGCACTTCAAGGGACCCGGAACGGACCTGACCGTCGGATTGGCGGACGACCATCTGTGGGCGGGCGGAGGTACAACCGCTGGGAACGGCATCTATTGTCAACCGAATATTCCCACCGAAGAGTGCTTTACCACTCCGCACAAAGACCGCGTCAACGGAACAGTCAGGGCCTCGAAGCCCCTGTCTCACCAAGGCACGCTGATCGAAAATATAGCGGTACGCTTCGAGGATGGCAGGATTGTTGAGGCCACCGCGACTGCTGGCGAGGACGTGCTCAACCGTCTGATCAGCACGGACGATGGCGCCCGGCGGCTAGGAGAGGTGGCGCTGGTGCCGCACTCTTCGCCAATCGCACAGAGTGGCGTGCTCTTCTGGAATACGCTGTTCGATGAGAACGCCGCGAGCCACATCGCTCTGGGGCAGGCTTATTCAACATGCATCATTGGCGGAGAGAAGATGGATGCGGAGCAACTGGCCGCATTGGGTGCGAATGCGAGTTTGATCCACGTGGACTGGATGATCGGGTCCGGCGAGATGGACGTGGATGGAGTGGCAGCCGATGGTGCAGCCGAGCCGCTGATGCGTAAGGGCGAGTGGGTTTAGCTGCGGCGCCCCGCAGCTGAATGAACGCGCGACGCGGGTCGCGCCACGCACCTAAGCGTCTCCAGGAGGCCGTTTTGCCGCATTTTCGTCTACATCGGAAAGAATTCCTCTGGTATTTGCAGGGAATTCGCGGTAAATTGAATCTCAATCGGGCCATGGTCCGTTTTCATCCCAAGTTCCCAAAGAATAGTGACTGCAAAGCGACGCGGTTTTGCAGGAAATATTTAGCTGATGCTCTGGTCCTCAGTTGGCGATCTCCATCTGTCGTCGCGGCGCTGCATTTCTACAACCGAACTTTCGAGGAGAACTTCTATGAATTCGAATACGCAAGGCGTTTCCCGCAGATCGTTTATGCGGATCCTTGGTGCTGCTTCAGCGGCCGCCACTTCACTTCCGGCCCTTGCTGCGATGCAGCAGGCGGGGACGCAAGCGGCGCCCAAGCCGACCCGGCCAGGCAGTATGCGGGGCATGCAGCTTTCGCCCGACACAGTTGTCATCAGCTCGAACGAGAACCCGCTCGGGCCGGCGCAGTCTGCACTGACCGCCATCGGCAGCACAGCGACACAGGGTGGCCGCTATCACTTCGACGAGTACGTGAAGACCATCACTGTATTTAACGAGCAGTTTGGCCTGAAGAGGGATTACTCTGCCCTGTTTCCCGGTTCGAGCGGCCCGCTGGATCTCGCATTGATGTCGAATATTGGCCCCGATAAACCGCTGGTCTACGGCGACCCAAGCTATGAGCAGGGACCGCGCGCCGCTGAAGCAATGAAGGCCCCCAAGTATCCTGTTCCGCTGACCGCGACCTACGCACACGATGTGAAAGCGATGCTGAAGGCACATCCGTCACCGGGTGCATATTACATCGTCAACCCAAATAATCCGACCGGTACGATGACACCGAAGGCGGACATCTTGTGGCTTGTAAACAACAAGCCGAAGGGCTCGGTCGTGATTATTGACGAGGCCTACCATCATTTTTCGAACGACGAGTCCTGCATCGACCTGGTCGCGCAGGACAAAGACGTAATCGTGATGCGGACGTTCTCAAAGATCTACGGCATGGCGGGCCTACGGGCGGGCTTTGCAATCGGGAGACCGGACCTGATCGAGCGATTCGACAATGTCGGGGGCCCAAGCCGAAGCTTGGCGAGCATCTCGATTACAAGCGCTGCTGCAGCTCGCGCCAGTCTTCAGGACAAGGACCTGGTTCCGTTGCGGAAGAAGATCAATTCAGATATCCGCACGGAGACGCTCGAGTTCCTCACCAAGCACGGCTATAAGATCGTGCCGGGCTCACAGGGCAATATGTTCATGGTGGACGTGAAGCGTCCCGGTAAGGAGTTTCAGATGGCTATGCTGAAGGAGAACGTGGCCATCGGGCGTACCTGGTCCGCAATGCCGAACTACGTGCGCGTCACAGTCGGAACAAAGTCCGAGATGGAGAAGTTCCAGACGGCCTTTGTGAAGTGTATGGACATGCCACCGGGAGCTGCGAATGGTGCCGCTGCGCTGCATATGCCGGAGTTTCATGTGCCGTCTGAACTGTATCGAGGATAGTGACGCTGGAAAGACCAAAAGGGCCCCGGCGACGGATTGCTGGGGCCGATTTTGTGGTCCTTTGGCTCTAAGGCCACCTGTCGCGAACTCAACGGTCATGACGCGGTAAACTTACATTCATTATGGAATTGATGGGTTGTGGAACAGCGCTGGTGACTCCCTTTCGACGGGACGGCGGCGTGGATGAGCCCGCGCTGCACGCGTTGGTCAACTGGCAGATTGAGAGCGGGATCGATTTCCTAGTCCCGTGCGGGACAACGGGCGAAGCCTCGACGCTTACCGAGACGGAATGGCTGCGCGTCATTGAGGCCGTAGTAGCTACAGCGTCCGGACGAGTCCCGGTCCTCGCCGGCTGCACGCACAATGCGACGCACGAGGCAGTCGCGCGGGCGCTCAAGCTTTCAAGAGTGCATGGGTTGACCGGGATCCTGACCGCAAATCCTTATTACAACCGACCCGGGCAGGAGGGGCAGTATCAGCACTTCCGCGCGATTGCTGAGGCGACTCAGCTGCCGATACTGCTGTACAACATTCCTTCGCGGACAGGTGCAAACCTGGAACCCGCGACGGTATTACGTTTGGCAGAAATACGGAATGTGATCGGAGTCAAAGAGTCCAGCGGGAACCTGGCCCAGATCACTGAGTTGCTCACTACTGCGCCGCGGAGCTTCAAAGTCTTTGCCGGCGACGACGGATTGGCTTTGCCCATATTGGCTCTTGGCGGTGCTGGGTTAGTTTCGGTGGCCTCAAACGTAATTCCGGGGCAAATGGCGCGAATGGTCCGGGCCGCATTGAAGAACGACTGGGTCGACGCGCGGCGCATCAACCGGCAATTCTTCCGTTTGATGCAGGCCCACTTCTGGGAGGCCAGTCCGGCTCCAGTGAAGGCCGTTCTGCAGATGCTGGGTCGCGGCGAGGACGTGCTGCGTCTGCCGATGGTTCCCGTGTCGGACGCAACGCGCCGCAAGCTGGAGCGCATGGTTGGCGAGTTGGGAATGCTGGTGGGGGTTCCCGCTACCGGCGAAGATCTGAGAATGTTCTAGACCGGATTGCTGTAAGCCGATGGGCCATGTCGAAGCGAAAAAATGAGGAGTGGATTTGAACGGGACATTGCAGGGGCAGATTGAATATTGGTTTGCGCAAGGTGCGGCAGCGATCGGCAATGCCGAGGCGGAGATGGCCTTCTTTGAGTTGCGGCACGCATTGGAGGCTGGCCAGCTTCGGGCCGCGGAACCGGATGTTTCTCTCCCGCTCGGCTGGCGGGTGAATGCGTGGGTGAAGCGTGGAATTTTGCTTGGGTTTCGCATCGGCACGATGATGGAGATGGGAGGCGACACGCTTCGTTTCATCGATAAACACACCTATCCGGTGCGGCGGTTTGTTGTGGCCGACGGGGTACGAGTGGTGCCTGGTGGCGTGAGTGTGCGGACTGGAGCGTATGTTGCCAAAGGAGTTGCGGTCATTCCGCCGTCTTATGTGAACGTTGGGGCGTATGTCGATGAGGGGACGATGGTGGACTCGCATGCTCTGGTGGGGAGTTGCGCGCAGATTGGCAGGCGGGTGCACCTGAGTGCAGCGGCGCAGATTGGCGGCGTGCTGGAGCCGGTGAACGCTAGCCCCGTCATTATTGAGGACGATGTGTTGGTGGGGGGAAATACTGGGGTCTATGAAGGGACCGTTGTGCGAAAACGCGCGGTTTTAGCGGCTGGAACGGTGTTGACGCGGGGAACGCCGGTGTATGACCTGGTAAAAGGCGAGATCTACAAGGCCACTGCGGAGATGCCGCTGATTATTCCTGAGGGAGCTGTGGTTGTGCCGGGTTCCCGGGCGGTCTCCAAGGGCAAGGGAGCGGAGTGGGGGTTGAGTTTGGCGGCCCCGGTGATCATTAAATATCGGGACGAGAAAACCGAGCTTTCCTTAGTGTTAGAGGACATTTTGCGCTAAATCGTGGTGGTAAATCGTGGTGAAGTTGTGGTGAATTGCGTGGTAATTGTGGTGAGTTAAATGCCACTTTTTGCGTCTCTAAAAACATGCCACTTTTTTTAAAGTTTTCTGTGGAAATCTCCGCAGTAATGGCGAGTGAGGGCCAGGAACCGGCACTGTTCGCTCACCTGGATTGAAGTTGTCAGATATTTAATTCGGATGCGCGAGCGGTGAAAATGGGTGTGCGTGTGATTCGACCTTATCGCCCATGAAAAGATGCGGCTGAGTGGCTTTGGCAAAGCGCCGCCGTACTCAGCGTTGAGCAGGCGAGCGGCGTCGAACTTCCAAATAGCCAGTGACCCGGAGTTGTGTCCGCGCGCTGCTAGAACAATTTCCGCACGGCTATGCGAGTTTTGCTAGTTACCAGCGCGGTAATGCGTTCGTAGACTTGCGTCCATCTTTGCCTTTAGGTTGCGCAGAGCTGCGGGCCGATCGTCTTCTCCACAGATAACCTCGATTCATTCATTGCCGCGAACAACAATTCCCAGAGCGAGAACGGATCGATGGGACTGAGCAAAGAAAGTCAGATGCGGGACAGAACCGTTCAATAGCTCATCGTGTTTTTCTCAAGATGCGGAAGTGATTTCGGACGCGGTCGAACGATATTGTCTCAACCATGGAGCCAAAGCGCATGACATCCAAATTCAGCAAGACGAATTTCCTCGTAGGTGGCGCGGCGTACTTGTTTGCAGCGACGATGGTCCTTAGTCCGCTGGCCGCGCAGGTGGTAACCGGTCAGTTGGGTTCGGCCGACGCGACGACCACAGTCGACGGTAAGCAGCTTCCGGCGCCGCCACCCAAGTTTGGCGGAGTGATCAAGGAAAGTGCCAAGGATTCGACGCCCTGGTGGCCGCCGCGCGTAGTTCCACCCAAAGGCGCGCCAAACGTTCTCCTCATCATGACCGATGACCAGGGTTACGGCGTCCCTGGCACCTTCGGGGGTGTCATACCGACACCGGCCCTGGATCGCATCGCAAAGGCCGGACTACGCTACACGCAATTCCACTCCACGGCGCTCTGTTCGCCGACGCGGGCGGCGCTGATTACCGGGCGTAATCACCACTCAGTCGGCTATGGCGTTATCGGCGAGCTGTCCACCGGCTACCCTGGCTACGATTCCGTAATCGGTGCGGAGAGCGCCACGATTGCCGAGATACTGAAGGAGAACGGCTACGCCACATCATGGTTTGGCAAGGACCATAACACGCCCGGTTTCCAATACAGCAGCACAGCCGGACCGTTCGAGCAATGGCCTTCGGGTATGGGCTTTCAGTATTTCTACGGCTTCCTTGGCGGTGAGACCGACCAGTGGACGCCCTATCTGTTCCAGGACCACACGCAGGTCTTTCCGTGGGTCGGAAAGCCCGGGTATAACCTCACCACTGATCTCGCGGACAATGCAATCAAGTACATGAGGGACCTGAATGCGGCCGCACCCGACAAGCCGTTCTTTGTCTATTACGTGCCCGGCGGCTCTCATTCGCCCCACCAGCCGACGCAGGAATGGATCGACAAGTTCAAGGGCAAGTTCGACATGGGCTGGGAGCAGCTGCGTGATCAGATCTTCGCCAACCAGAAACGGCTGGGAGTGGTTCCGCCGAACACGACTCTGACGCCGTGGCCTGACGGACAGGCAGAGTATGGGGGAGCCAAGCTGCCGAGGTGGGACTCGCTTAGTGATCTGGAGAAGAAGATGTATGCGCGCGAGGCGGAGGTGTTTGCCGCCTATACCGCCTACACGGACAATGAGATTGGCCGCGTGATTCAAGAGGTGCAGGACCAGGGCAAGCTCGACAACACGCTGATTATCTACATCGACGGCGACAACGGCACCAGCGCTGAAGGAAGCGTCTACGGCACATACAACCAGATGACTGCCTACAACGGCATCCTGGACCCACCAGCCGTCAAGCCGGTCTTGGCGATGAATGCTTTGCACTACAACGACTGGGGCTCGGACAAGACTTACCCACATATGTCGGTCGCATGGTCGTGGGCGTTCGATACGCCCTTTAAGTGGACCAAGCAGGTTGCGTCTCACTTCGGCGGGACGCGGCAGGGCCTTGCCATTTCGTGGCCCGGCCATATTAAAGACGTGGGAGGTATTCGCACGCAGTTCCACCATGTCATCGACATTGTTCCGACCATCCTCGAAGCCGCGGGCATCCAGGCGCCCCAAGTGGTCAACGGCATCGCGCAGAAGCCCATCGAAGGCGTGAGTATGGCCTACACCTTCGATCAGGCGAACGCCAACGCGGCCTCCAAGCGTGATACGCAGTACTTCGAGATGGTCGGCAACCGCGCAATTTACCACGATGGTTGGGTTGCTGCCACGACCCCGCCCGCACCGTCCTGGGAGCTGGGAACAGGCACGATGCCGGCCATCAACGACTACCACTGGGAGCTCTACAACATCGCCGACGACTACTCGGAGTTCAACGACCTCGCTGCGAAGATGCCTGACAAGCTGAAGGAGATGCAGGCGCTGTTCCTGACGGAGGCGGGGAAGTATCAGGTCTTCCCGCTGGATAACTCAGGCTTCGTGCGCTTGCTTACGGCGCGACCGAGCGCAGTCGCAGGAAAAACTGTCTTTACCTACACCGGTGAGAACTCTGGTATCCCCACCGGAAATGCTCCCAGCATTCTGGACAAGGACTACACCATTACCGCCGAGGTGACGGTCCCTGAAGGCGGCGGCGAGGGGATGATTGCTACTCTCGGCGGCCGCTTCGGCGGTTACGGCCTCTTCCTCAGTCAGAGCAACAATTGGTGGCTTAGAAGCACGGTGCTCAAGGTCGTGATCTGGGCGCTCTTCCTTTTGGGGCTGATTCTTACCTGGTTCGCAAGAAGCAAACATTGGACCGGCTGGAAGACGTGGCCCGGCTATGCGCTGATACTCCTCGCTCCGTTTTGGCTGGTAGCAGGAATGATTACCGGCATAGCGCAGATAGGCAGAGGCAGGCCAATCTTCGTCTACAACATGCTGGATCTGGAACGTTTCAGATGGTCAGGACCTTCGCTTAGTGCAGGCAAGCACACCATTGTCTTCGACTTCAAATACGACGGACCCGGACCCGGCAAAGGTGGCACCGGCGTGCTCTCGGTCGATGGCAAGGAGGAGGACCGTAAGACAATCGCGCACACCATTCCGCTGCTGATGTGCATCGACGAGACCTTCGACATCGGTGTGGATACCCGCACGCCGGTGGACTTCAGCTATGACCTGCCATTCCGCTTCAACGGAACAATCGACAAGCTGACCTACAATCTCGGACCGAGCCAGCTATCTGCAGAGGACCAGAAGAAGGTGCAGGACGCGGTCGCCAGAGTAAACGACTAGGAATCGACTCCCAGGCACTTCCTGGCCAGTGCAGAATGTCCCTTGCCGTGATATCAAAGATGACATGACTTCTCGTGAGCAACCCAATTCGACCGAGGCCGATAAGCGCAGGGCCGCAGTGTGGGCCGCGTCGCAGATCGAAGATGGAATGGCGGTAGGGCTTGGTTCCGGCTCTACCTCCGCGTTGGTGATTGAAGAGGTGGGACGGAGGGTGGCCGCCGGCCTGCGCATCACCGCGATTGCCACGTCCGAACAGTCGCAGCGGCAGGCGCTGGATCTGCGCATCCCGATGAGCGACTTCGCGCACCTGCCGAAGCTCGACCTGACGATCGATGGCGCCGACGAGGTGCAAGAGGGGACGCTTGACCTGATCAAAGGGCACGGAGGAGCGTTGCTGCGGGAGAAGATCGTTGCGATGGCGAGTAGTCGGCTGTTGATCGCGGTTGACCCGAGAAAGCTGGTGACGACGCTGGGTTCGGTGTTTGCCGTGCCGGTGGAGATTGTGCCTTTTGGCTGGGAGACGACGGTGACTCGGCTGCGTGCGCTGGGCTTTGCGCCGGAGCGGCGCATGAAGGACGATGGAACGCCTTATGTCACGGACGGTCAGCACTACATTGTGCATTGCGAACTGTCGCAGTCAGGGCTGACGCCGGAGCAGGCGGCCGAGCGATTCAAGGCGACCGTGGGGGTGGTCGAGCATGGGCTCTTTCTAGGCATGGCGAATCGGGTGGTGATCGGTGGGCCGGAGGGAATACAGGTATTGGAAGCGGCACGGTAGCCGATCTTCGACCCTCACATCACGCGAGGTGTACCCTATCAGGGCACTACCGGCGATGCCACACGCAGAGGTCAACCCGCTACCTGTAATTGCCCGCTTCATAAGCGATTCACGCTGCGATGCTAAGATTAAAGGTTGATGGCACAAGATAAATTGAAGTTGATTCCGCTGGGTGGCCTTGGCGAGTTCGGTATGAACTGCATGGCGATCCGCTGGCAGGATGACATTATCGTCATCGATGCCGGTCTGATGTTTCCTGAAGAAGAGTTGCTGGGTGTGGACATTGTCGTTCCCGATATCAGCTATTTGACTGAAAACCGCGACAAGGTCCGCGCGATCATTTTGACCCATGGTCACGAAGACCACATCGGTGGACTGCCCTGGATCCTGTCTGAGCTGAACGTTCCGGTGTATGGGACCGAGTTCACGCTGGCCCTGGTCGAGGGCAAGCTCGAAGAACATGATCTTCTCGATGATGCCGACCTGAATGAGTTGGTACCCGGCAAGCGGCTTACTCTTGGGCCCTTCTCGGTGATGCCGATCCGCGTGACGCACTCGCTGGTGGACTGCGTTGCCCTGGCGATCCATACTCCGGTTGGCGTTGTGCTGCATACGGGCGACTTCAAGATCGACCTTTCGCCGCCGGACAACAAGCCGTTCGATCTGCACGCGTTCGCCGAGCTGGGCAAGCAGGGCGTGCTCGTACTGCTGCAGGACTCGACCAATGTCGACCGAAGCGGATATACGCCGAGTGAGCGTGCGGTGCGGCCTAAGCTCGATGAGATTTATTCGCAGACGAAGAAGAAGCTGTTCTTCAGCTGCTTTTCTTCTTCCATCCATCGGATCCGGTTGGCGATGGAGCTGGCACATGAGCATGGGCGCAAGGTCGCGATCATCGGGCGGTCGCTGGACAACTCGACGGAGATCGCGCAGGACCTTGGGTATCTCGACCTGCCGCAGGGGCTGGTGATTAATCCGGGGCAGATTAAAGACACGCCTGCAAACAAGCTGCTGATTCTGATCAGCGGCACGCAGGGTGAGCCGATGAGCGCGCTGAGCCGGGCCGCGGTGAACAACCACAAGTTTGCGAAGATCGAGGCGGGCGATACGGTGCTGCTGAGTTCGCGTGTGATTCCGGGCAACGAGAAGTCGATCTACCGGATGATCGACCACCTTGAGCGGCGCGATGCGCATGTGATCCACGATGACGGACATTCGGGCCTGATCCACGTGAGCGGGCATGGAAGCCAGGAGGAGCTGCGGTTGATGATTAACCTGGTCCGTCCGAAGTTCTTCATTCCGATCCATGGTGATTATCGCCACCTGAAGCGCCATGCGGAGCTGGCAGGTTCGATGGGCGTGGTCGAGAGGGCGATTCTGCTGGAGGACGGCGACGTTCTGGAGGTGGACAAGAGTTCGGCGGCGAAGACGAGCAAGGTCACCGTCGGCAGGGTGTGCATCGACTCGGGCGGGACTTCGACGGACGTCGTCGAAGACATCGTGATTCGGGACCGCAAGCACTTGAGCGAGGACGGAATTGTGCTGCCGATTATTCAGATCAATAAGCGGACGGGCAAGCTCGAGAACGCTCCAGAGATTGTGATGCGGGGGACGGCGATTGCTGAAGAGAGCTTGATCGCCGAGGCGCGGCAGGTGGTGCAGAGGACGCTGGATGGCTCTTCGGCGGAAGAGAAGGCCGACTATGGCGTTATCAAAGAGAAGATCCGCAATGATTTGAAACGGTACATCCAGAAGAGCACGAGCCGGCGGCCATTGATCATGCCGGTGATTCTGGAGATCTGACACGGTCGTTTGGAAGCAGGAAGAGGCGCTCCTCGCGGGGCGTCTTTTCTTGTTGGAGTGCGGAAACACTTGGCCGTGGATACCTTTGACGCTTCCGCGACGGAGTACATCTATTGGTTCGCGGCAGGTGACGGCAGACAGGGGTTTGATTAGGCTGAGAACACGGCAGGCTGTACGCGATCGATCGAGGCCTTGGCCGGAGTGGGAATAAGATCCGAAGTTCGGGGCGAGGCCATTCAACATGATTTTGTCGTGCGGGGCCATCAGCTCTCGAACGTCTTCCAGAACCTGCTTGATCGTCGCGTTGCTCGCTGCGTTCCTGGCCGTAGCGACGGGAGCGCAGCAGCCGACCGTACAGCCTTCATCTCGGCCAAAGGTCGCGCTGGTGTTTGAAGGCGGCGGGGCGCTGGGGTTTGCGCATATCGGCGTGATCGAGTGGATCGAGGCGCACCATATTCCGGTGGACTACGTGGCCGGTACCAGCATGGGCGGACTGGTGGGCGGGCTGTATGCCTCCGGTATGAGTCCGCAGGAGATTGCGAACTTTGTCGGCGGCATTAACTGGACGGCGGTCCTGAGTGGGCAGGTGCCGTTTCCGGCGCTGAGCTACAGAAGGAAAGAAGACAAGCTGGCTTTCCCCAACCGGCTGGAGTTCGGTTTGAAGCATGGCTTCAGTTTACCGAGTGGATTGAACTCGGGTTCGAGGGTGGGGCTCCTGCTCGACGAGAAGATGCTGCCGTACTATGACCTGCAGAGCTTCGACGATCTGCCGATCCCGTTCCGCTGTGTCGCGACCGACATGACGACAGGGAGAGAGCATGTCTTCAAAGATGGATCGCTGTCGCAGGCGATGCGTTCGACGATGTCGATTCCAGGTGTCTTTGCGCCGGTGGAGCATGGCACGCAGGTCTACTCCGATGGCGCTGCGGTCAATAATCTTCCGGTGAATGTGGCACGGGCGATGGGCGCGGACATTGTGATTGCCGTGTATCTGGATACTGGTCCATTCGATAAGAAAAGCCTGAGTTCACTGGTGGGAGTTGCGGGCAGGAACGTTCAGATCATGGTTGCCGCCAATGAGCTGAACAGCATGAAGGACGCAAATATTCTGCTGAAGGCGGACGTGAGCAAGTTCACCGCGACCGAGTTCGAGAAGAGTGCAGAGATCATTCCACAGGGCGTGAAGGTGGCGCAGGAGCACGCGGCGGAGTTGGAAAAGTATGCCGTGAGCGATGCCGACTGGCAGGCGTATGTTACGCAGCGGAATTCCCGGCGCAGGACCGCTCTTCCGGTGCCCCAGTTTGTGGACATCTACGGAATGCACGGGGTGCTGCAGACCCAGATCGCCAATGAATTTACGCAGTATGTGAACAAGCCGATCGATACGCAGCAGATTGAAAAGACGATCGTCGACCTGCAGGGAACGGGGCTCTACACGAGCATCAGCTATAACCTGATTGATAAGGACGACAAAACCGGTCTGCTGGTGCGGCCGCGGCTGAAGGACTACGGGCCGCCGTTTCTTAATGTCGGATTATTTCTCTCGTCGAATAACGTGAACGATATCCAGCTCGGGCTAGGCGCGAGGGCGACGTTTTTTGGTATGGCAGGGCCGGGGTCTGAGCTGCGCGTGAATGCGTCGGTCGGGCAGTTGGCGGGCGTGAGCGGGGAGCTCTATAAGCCTCTGTTTGTTGGGAAAGGGTATTTTGTCGCTCCACGAGCCTACTATGCGCATGCAGTGTCGGCATATTATTCGGGTAGTCAGCAGCTGGCGCAGTATACGGAGGAGAGAAATGGGTTTGGCGTCGACCTTGGATACCAGTTCAGTTCGAAGGTCGAGCTGCGCGTGGGTGAAGACTACCAGTGGTACGGCGAGACGCTGAGGATCGGGACGCCGATCGAACAGGCGTTCCATATAACGCCGCTTGTGAGTAGCGCCCAGTTTCAATATCTGGGACAGGACAGCGTGCAGGTCCCGACGCGAGGGACTGAGATACGGAGCCTTTATACGTATTCCACACAGAGCCCGAATAGTTCAGAGGGCTACTCGCAATTGGACACGAAGATCTCGCATTTTATTCCGGTCAGGAGCCGTGGAATCATCCTTGGGATCGGCGAAGGGGGAACGAGCTTTGGGGCGACCAACCTGGGGCTGGCCGGATTTTCGCTGGGTGGTCCGCTACGGTTGAGTGCGTATGAGCAAGGGGAGCTGTTGGGCAATGACTATTTTCTTGCGCAGGCGGGATATCTCCATCAGCTGTTCAAGTTGAATCCGGTGATTGGAGACGCTGTCTATGCTGGGGGAATTTACGAGATTGGCAAGGTGTGGGGCGCGGCACCAGGGACGCCGAGCTTGCCTTACGATGTCGCGGGAGCTCTGGTTGTTAAGACGCTGATCGGGCCGATCTATGGCGGGGTGAGCGTCGGTGACGGCGGCCATCATGCGTGGTTCTTCGGGTTGGGACGGATCTTTTAGTGCTATTTACTCTGCGGCTATGATGGGCTGGGCCTCTGTTTTGGGTCCAGGGTGGGCGACAGAAATGCTGCAACGAAAGCGACATATTGATGCGAGCGCGCTGGACGCGGCGCCGCGGGTGGCTCGACTGAGGAAAAAGGCATTGGCGGTAGTGCTGATGGCCTCAGCGGTGCTGCTGGGTGCGGTGGCGTGGCCGTTCACCAAGGCACACCTGCAGGCCGTGGCGGTGTTGCGGCTGGTGAGCGGGCAGCCAGCGCCGTGGGCCATCGGCAAGTTGGTGACGGAGCCGGTCCGCACAAAAGACGTGCAGTTTGCGACCAACGCCGGCTTGGTGAAAGGACGGCTCTATCTGCCACAACGACACCCGGATGCTCCGGGCATGATTGTGTTGCATGGAGTACATCATCTGGGGATCGATGAACCGCGGCTGGTGAACTTTGCGACGGCGATGGCGAGTTGCGGGCTGCGCGTGCTGACGCCGGAGCTGCCGGGTATCAAGGACTATCATGTCGATCTCGACTCGGTGCAGGTGATTGGGGAGTCGGCGAAGTGGTTCGCAGGGCAGACCGGCGGGCCTGTCGGGGTGATGGGGTTGAGCTTCAGTGGTGGGCTGGCATTGGTAGCGGCGGGTGATCCGATGTATCGTCCGGAGTTCAGGTTTGTCTTCGCAGCGGGTTCGCAGGACGAGATGGCGCATGTTGCGAGCTACTACCTGACCGGAGAGGAGGCGCGACCGGACGGGACGATAGAGCAGCTGAAGCCGCATGAATATGGTCCGCTGGTGCTGGAGTACGAGCATCTGGAGGATTTTGTACCGTCGGAGGACGAGGCGGCGATTCGTCCGGTTTTGCGGGAGCATTTGTATGAAGACAGGAACGCCGAAAAGCTGGCAGTGGCAAAGTTGAATGAGCGGCAACGAGCGGAGGCGGCGGAGTTGATGGATTCAAGCTCCGCCGTGACGAAGGCGAAGCTGGCGGCGTCAGACGTGAAGCACGCACAGGAGATGGAAAGATTGTCCCCGCATGGAACACTGCGGACGATGACGACGCCGGTCTATCTACTGCATGGGCAGGCGGATAATATTATTCCAGCGGCAGAGACGCTGTGGATGGCGAGCGAACTTCCCCGGACTACGTTGCAGGAGGTGCTCGTCAGCCCTGTGCTTTCACATGTCAATCTGGACGGAGTGACACCTGGGGTGCGGGAGCAGTGGCGGCTGGTCCACTTTTTTGCTCTTGTGCTGCACGCTGCAGAGAGGAAGTAGAGGAGATCGATGAGCGAGTTTGTGACGTTAGAGGAGATTCGTGCAGCGAAGGAACGGATTGCCGGAGTGGCGGTGCGGACGCCGCTCTATCGCGTGGAACGCGCACGGCTGCAGATGGAGAAGTTTCCGGAGCCGGAGTTCGATCTCTATATCAAGGCAGAGAGTGAGCAGCCGATTGGGAGTTTCAAGCTGCGCGGGGCGTACAACATGGCCTCGCAGCTGTCGCCGGAGGAACTGCAGCGTGGGGTGATCACTTATTCCAGCGGCAATCACGCGCAAGGTGTGGCCTATGCGGCGCGGGCGCTGGGGGCGAAGGCGGTGATCGTGATGCCGAACAACGCTCCCGAGGTAAAGAAGGCCGCGACCCGTGCGCTGGGCGCGGAGATCGTGGAGGTTGGCCCGGCTTCCTCGGACAGGCGATTGAAGGCAGAGGAGCTTGTCGCGAAGCATGGCTATGCGATGATCCCTCCTTACGATGCGCCGCAGATCATTGCCGGGCAGGGCACATGCGGGCTGGAGATTGTCGAGCAGTTGCCGGGCGTTGAACTGGTGATCTCGCCGGTGAGTGGCGGCGGTTTGTTGAGCGGGATTGCGACGGCGGTGAAGTTGTCGGCGGAGGCTGGGCTTGCAGACCCGAACGTGAAGGTATGGGGGGCCGAGCCGGAAGTGGCGGCCGATGCGAAGGAGAGCTTCTACTCGAAGACGCTGGTGGAGTGGCCTGCGGCGATGACGACGCGGACGATTGGCGATGGGTTGCGGACCCAGAGCCTTGGCGTACTGAACTTCGAGCATGTGCTGCGGTTTGTGGATGGAATCGTAACGGTGACTGAGGAGGAGATCCTCGCCGCCATGGGTGTGATGCTTAGCGTGACCAAACTCGTACCAGAGCCAAGTGGGGCGGTAACGCTGGCCGCCGCCTTGTTTCACGCCGACGAACTGCCCAGGGTAAAGAAGGTGGTTGTGGTGCTGAGTGGTGGCAATCTGGAGCCTGCGCTGCGGGAGCGTTTGGAGGGGGAGCTAGCAGCGGCCAAGGCTTAAGGGTAGTTGCCCATTCGGCGTTGGCAAGGAGAACAAACAGAAGCAACTTACACCGCACAACGCAATCGCCGCGGCCCTGTGCCTTCTCTTTCGATACGAATTCCATGAGATATCATTAAAGCTGGAGTTTCGCGGAGATGAGTGAGGGCGTTCCAGAGGAGAGTGACAGTTGGTGGGGAACGTGGCTGTCGAACCGACGAGCCGAACTACGGCGGCGTGAGCATCAGGTAATTCTCGTCTTGGCCTTGGTAATCGGCGCATTGACTGGCTTGGCTGTTGTTGCATTCATTCTGCTAACCGGACGATTGGGGATGCGCCTGTATCCCGTAGGTGGTGCACCGTGGCGGCGTCTATTGTTCCCAATTGGGGGCTCGCTCGCCATCGGTTACCTGTTGTACCGTTATTTTCCGAATGCGCGAGGCAGCGGTGTACCACAGACGAAGGCTGCGCTGTTCGCGCGTGAAGGGCGCATCACGCTGCGCACTGTGGTTGGCAAATTCGTCTGCACCTCGGCGACTCTGGCCAGTGGGATCCCGTTGGGCCGCGAAGGTCCGTCGGTCCAGGTCGGCGCGGGCATCGCTTCGGTCCTTGGTCGACGCCTTGGGTTGAGCAATGAGCAGGTGAAGAACCTGATTCCGGTAGGGGCCGCCGCGGCCATTGCGGCTGCGTTCAATACCCCACTGGCGGCGGTGTTGTTTGCGCTCGAGGAGATCATGGGTGATCTCAATGCACCGGTAGTGGGTGCTGTCGTACTGGCCTCGGCGACTGCGTGGATGGTTCTGCGACTGCTGCTTGGCAACAACCCACTCTTCAAAGTTCCACAATATCAATTGGTCAGTCCGTGGGAGTTTGCGGCGTATGCGGTGCTCGGAGTGGCTGGCGGTGTGGTTTCGGCGGCCTTCACAAGGCTTTTGCTTGGAATGCGGGCGCGCTTCCTGCGTTTCCCCCGGAAAACAGTCTGGTTCCAACCCTTAGCGGGCGGATTGCTCGTTGGTCTGATGGGTTGGTTTGTGCCGCAGGTCATGGGTGTCGGTTACGAGTATGTCGGAGACGCTTTAAATGGAAGGATGGTATTCCATTTGATGGTCCTGCTGCTGGTACTGAAGCTTTTCGCCGTCACTACCAGCTATGCTTCGGGTAATGCAGGCGGTATCTTCGGACCGGCCCTGTTTATCGGCGCCATGGTCGGGGGCACAGTAGGGACTATTACGCATCATTTGTTTCCTGCTTTTACCGCTACGCCGGGCGCCTATGCCCTCGTCGGTATGGGCGCTCTCTTTGCGGGCATCGTGCGCGCGCCGATGACTTCAGTCGTGATGATCTTCGAGATGACGCAGGACTATGCTGTGATCGTCCCACTCATGATCGCCAATCTGGTAAGCCTCTTCATTGCTTCACGATTGCAGCACGAACCAATCTATGAAGCTTTGGCGGTGCAGGACGGTATACATTTACCCGGGTCGAAGGCGCGCCAACGATATGGTCAACGCCAGGTAGCCAGCGTGATGCGGATGACGAGCCATTTGCTACCTGCTGAAATCACTGTACGGGAGGCGCGAGAACGGGTCCGATCGGGTGAGCTTGGAACTTGGATAGTTACAGATCAATTAGGGGTCGTTGGCGTGATCGGCTTTTCCAAGTTGGAGCGAGAGTTGGCCGAAGATGGGGACAAGAAGCTTGGTGACATACTTGATCCATTAACTTTTCCCCACGTCCACTCTGACCAGGGACTTGATTTGGCGCTCGAGCGCATGGGCGTGAATCAGATCGAACTATTGCCGGTGGTAAGCCGTGCTGATGTACATGATTTGAAGGGCATCGTGATGCTGCAGGATGTGTTGGATGCATACGGCATCAGCCGAACCGCATCGAACTTTGGCCCGATGGCGGACTCCTCACGCGCGACGGACACCACCGGAGCAATTCCCAAGAGAACCTAGTCAGGTCTTTGGAGACTTCGAGGCTGGATCAAATCTTGTACGGCGTTATCGCCTCTACAGATTCAAATTGCTCTGCTACCGAATACAAGGACAGCTGAAGCTAGACAGTGACTGTTTTCGGAAGATGCAAATTGAGCTCTGTGAGTAAGCTCCAGACTGGCCTGATTTAGCTTTCCAGTGGATTGGTTTTCGCGTCTAATTGAGGTCTATGCGGTTCCTTAATCTTTTTCGGTGTTCGGTGATGGCTGTCCCGGTGGCTATGCTGCTTGTGGCTGGTGCGACGACAGGACAGGCGAAGGCGCAGAAACCGTCAGGTAGCTACGACAAGGCGGCGCGGGCCACGGTGCTTCACGAGGCGAACGTGTACGTCGCGGCGGACGCGGACGCGCAGAAGGTTTCGCTGGTGACCCCGGGTCACGAGGTGGTCGTGATCGAGCGGAATGGTCCGTGGGTCAAGGTATTTGCCAACACCGACGTGGGCGAGGACGCGAACGAGGACGACCGCAACAAGCCCGAGTTTAGCGAGGACGCGAACGTAACGCCGGCTTCGGGATGGATTCGGGACAAGGGAATCGTTGGGCCAACCACGGCAGGCGGCGACGCGGTCCTGTTTGGGTCGGCGGCGAACTTCGAGGAAGAGGCAGAGCATCCCCATGGGCCAAAGGGAGCGGCCGGTGCAGCGCATCTGCTGTACAAGCGCGTGGCGGAGTACTTCCCGGACTCGGCGCTGGCTGCGGAGGCGGCGTGGCGGTCGGCGGACATTCGCTGGCAGCTGGAGAAGATCGACGCCAGCACGCTGCCGAGTGCGAAGGAGCAGGAGGCTTATCTGCGGCCGCAGCTCTATGAAGGCGAGTTGAAGAAGGTGATGAAGAACTATCCGGGCAGCAAGTTCGCGGCGCTGGCGGCGTACGATCTGCTGGACAACAAGCTGTGCGGGGACTGGCAGGGTCTGCCAAAGTGTCCTGAGATGGAGACGGGGCTCTACGTGAAGTATGCACAGCAATATCCAGATGGGCCAAAGGCGGCCGAGGCGCTGTACAACGCGGTGTACCGGCAGGGCGTGGCCGTGACAATGTATGCGGTGCAGGAAGACCGCAAGCGGTCTCAGGCGGCGGCGCAGAGGACGCAGGCGCTGGCGCAGGACCTGAAGGAGCGATATCCCAAGACTGACTTTGCTGCGCGAGGAGTGAGCGTTGCCTTTCGGGTGGCGCAGGGGATACCGATCTACGGAAGTGACCGGGACTGAAGCCTGAGATTGGACGAATCACAGGTATCTTCCGCGGGTCATAGCCGATTTCGATTCACGGATTACACACACTGACGTTTTAGGATGAAAGCATGTCGATTTTTAAGGTAATTATCCTGGCCCTCGTGCAGGGGCTCGCCGAGTTGCTGCCAGTCTCCAGTTCTGCACACGTGGTAGTAGCCGAAAAGCTGATGGGTCTGGACGCGTCTTCGCCGCAGATGACGCTGCTGTTGGTGATGCTGCATACAGGCACGATGTTTGCAGTGATCGTTTATTTCTGGAACCAGTGGAAGAAGACTTATTTCTCCAGCGGCGACGCATTCAAGCGGTTTCTCGTCCGTCTGATCTGGGCCTCCGTGCTTACGGGTGTGATCGGCGAGGTCATCATCAAGGCGATCGAGAAGACTGCGTTTAAAGGGGCTTCTAAGGGAGAGATCGAGCTGCTCTTTGGACGTCTGGATCTGATCGCCCCAGCGCTCGCGGCGGCCGGTCTTCTGATTCTGCTCGCCGGACTGATGGAGAAGCGGCGAATGGGCGCGCACCCGAAGGTCTACGGCGACAGCGTGACCATGCGGCAGGCGGGTTGGATCGGGGCCGTCCAGGGACTGTGCCTTCCATTCCGTGGATTTTCGCGGTCGGGAGCGACGATCTCGACCGGCATGTTGACCGGTGCGAGCAAGGAGCGCGCCGAACGATTCAGCTTTGCCCTGGCCGTAGTGTTGACGCCTCCTGCGGTAGGGCGCGAGGTCCTGCGTCTGGTCAAGGCGTCGCATGAGGCCACCGCTGCCGGCACGCCGATTGACCTGCACGGAAGCATGATGACCGGGCTGCTTGGCGCCTTCTTTGCTTTCCTGGCGGGACTGGTGGCGCTGAAGTGGCTCAGCAGCTGGCTCGAAGAAGGGCGCTGGTACTTATTTGGAATCTACTGCTTGGTGGCTTCGGTGGTCGTCTTCGGGTTGTATCGCGCCGGATACTGAGCCACAAAAGGGACAAAGGGGAGCGGCGACGCTCCCTTCTTACGCCAGCATGCGTTCTCGGTCGAGTTTAATTCAGGCGTTGTGCGGGCCTTACTTTGGCGCAAGCGCATCTCGATGGTCGCGGACAAAGTCGTGCGCGGCAAGAATGTGGGCCTGCTGTTCCGCTATGAGTTGGCGAACAGGCAGCGGCAGGTCCTGATCGAGTGCGTCGGCGTAGGCCTTCTTCGCCTCGTCCTCGCCCTGTTCGGCGCTCTCAAGAAGCGTGTGGTCTCCGCCGCCCAGCTTGGCTTTCACGTCTCCCCAGGTGCGTTGAAGCGTGCCCAGGGCCGTGCCGGATTCCTTGATGTCATGGACGCCGTTGTGATGAAGGACCTCTTCCAGATCGCCGCGGAAGCTCGCGCGTTTCAGCGATTCGGCCAGGAAGTAACGCTTTAGCGTCTCGTCTTTCAGGTGTTCACCGATATCGGAAAATCCCTTCTGGCTATCGAGGAGGGCGCTAATGAGTGAGCTGAGAGCGAGCTGCATTTCGTGCTGTCTGCCTGAATCTGTCGACATGAAAACCTCTATCTTTGTGGGAGTTGATGTTCGGTTGGGGCAGGGTCCGCCGGCTGTGCGCGATTCTCCTCCGCCGGCGGCAAGCAGGAGAAATCGCGAAAACCCCACGCCCCTGCCAACCGATCCAAAAGGTCCGCCGGGCCGAATGACCTGGCGGCGAGTCATGGCAGTTAGATGCCTGGATCGTCCCGTGGGTTTGCATTCGGGTACCCCGACCGAGGTTTTCCTACTTTCCGCCGCCCCGCCGGGACGCGCTCTGGGATAATCGGAGATGCTCTGGAGGTTCGCGGACTCTGTTTGCATCACCCGGTGTGCAGTGGAGCACATCGGGGCGAAAGAGGCCGTGCGTACCCCTCAATGAAGGCCCCCCAATGAAAACCATAAGGCTTGTCTCGACCCCGACGCGCAACCGCCGCCTGAATGAGATTATCGGGATGGTCGTACTTGTGGGCGCGGCGCTGCTACTGCTCGCGCTGGCGAGTTACACGCCGACTGACCCCTCGTTCGACACGGTGGGGCACTATGTCGCTGGGAGACCCGCGCACAATTGGACCGGCATGGTGGGGGCCTATCTCGCCGACGCGATGCTGCAGTTGATTGGGGTGGCTGCATTCTTTCTGCCGCTAGTCCTGGGGAGATTGGGAATCTGCTGGATGCGGTCGCGACCGGCGGGCTCTCCGCTGGCGAAGACGATCGGGCTTGGAACCTGGGTAGTATTTGCGCCGGCGGCGATAGCATTGCTTCCGGGCGCGATGTTGTGGCAGCACTCGCTTCCGGTTGAAGGGACGACAGGCCGGCTGCTGGCGGACTTCATGGTGCACTACCTGAACCTGCCGGGGGCAGCGATTGTGCTGACGTTGATGGTCGCCGTATCGCTCTATCTGGCCACGACGTTCACATTCAATACGGCAAGAGAGTGGGCAACGGTTCGGTTCGGCTTTGTGCAGCGGCTGTGGGACTGGTGGGTGCAGCGCCGCAGCAGGCGTGCAGGCGCTGAGGCGGCAATCGAAGAATCGTACGGAAGCAAGCGTGAGCAGGCCGATGCAAAGGCACGGAGAGCGCATGAGCTTGCGGAACAGGCTGAGCGGAAGCGGCTGGAGCCTGAGAGCACGACGTTGTTGGGCGGACTGTTCGGCTGGTTGAGCAGAAAGAAGCGGGTCAGGCCTATCTCGCTCACGCCTGAGGAGGTACCGGCCGCTGGGCCGCAGGCCTCGATGTGGCAGGCTATGCCGCGGACGCTTGTGGACGCTCCTCCGGTGACGGCTTACAGTACGGCCGCGGCCGCGGTAGCTCCATTTGCCGAGGTGCTGGCGAAGGCGGCCGCGCCCGTGCATGCACTCGACGATGATTCGAACTTTGGCGAACCCGGACTTCGTTTCGATGCAGATGATCGTAAGGAGGAGATGTTGCCGCTGAAGGCGCCAGCTCCGCCGCGTGCCGTGAAGAAGGCAGTGGAAGAGCCGAGAGCCTCGTTCACCGCTCCGCCGGCGTCATTGCCGGACGGTATCTCGTTTGGCAAGCGTGCGGACGCGGACATCAAACCTGTGACCATCGTGCCGAAGAGTGTGCGCGGGTACAAACTGCCGCCCTCGTCGCTGTTGTACCGCAGTGAAGAGCACACCGTCGTGCGGGAGGAGGCGTTGCGCGAAGAGGCCCGGGTGCTTGTGGAGAAATCCGCCGAGTTTGGCGTGGACGGGCAGGTGACGCAGATCAATCCCGGGCCGGTCGTCACGACATTCGAGTTCAAGCCCGAGGCCGGCGTGAAGGTCGCCAGAATCACGGGCCTGGCCGACGATCTGTGTCTTGCGATGGCCGCTGAGTCGATCCTGATCGAGCGAATGCCGGGCAAGAGCACCGTCGGGATTCAAGTGCCCAACCATGAGCGGGAGACGATCTGGCTGCGCGACGTGGTCGAGTGCGAGAGCTTCGCGCAGTCGAAGAGCAGGTTGGCGATCGCGCTTGGCAAGGACATCAACGGGCGCATCGTTACCGCCGATTTAGCCAGCATGCCGCACGTGTTGATCGCGGGCTCGACCGGCTCGGGTAAATCAGTCGCGATCAACGCCATGATCATGAGCGTGCTTTTCAAGAGCACACCCGAGCAAGTTCGCATGATTCTCGTCGACCCGAAGCGTGTTGAACTCGGGATGTATGAGGGGATTCCCCACCTCTTTACGCCGATCATCACCGAGGCGAAGCTCGCCGCGAACGCTCTGCGTAACGCCGTGCGCGAGATGGAGCGGCGGTTGAAGCTGCTGGCGGCCAACCATGTGCGCAATATCGATCAGTTCAACAAGCTCTTCGAGCATGGCAGCGAATATCTCTTCGAGGACGTAAACCAGGAGCCGCTGCCCTACATCATCATCATCATCGACGAGCTTGCCGACCTGATGATGCTCGACCGGGCCAACGTCGAAGAGTCAATTACACGACTGGCGCAGATGGCCCGTGCCGTTGGAATTCACCTTGTGCTGGCGACGCAGCGGCCCTCGGTCGACGTCATCACCGGACTGATCAAGGCCAATGTGCCGACGCGTATGAGCTTCCGTCTCGCAACGAAGGTGGATTCGCGCACCATCATCGACTCGAACGGTGCGGAGAGTCTGCTCGGACGTGGCGACATGCTGTACCTGCCGCCGGGAACCAGCCGGGTGCAGCGAGTACACGCGCCATTCGTCACCGAGAAGGAGATCTCCGCGGTCACAGAGTTTTGGAGGGCGCAGGGCGAGGCCGAGTACGTCCACGGCTTCCTCGAAGGCCCGAAGGAAGATACCGGTAAAGAAAATGATGGCGGCGGGGCCGAGGGCGACAACAACGATCCCATGTATGACGACGCGGTCCGGCTTGTATTCGAGTTCGGCAAGGCAAGCACCTCGCTCCTGCAGCGCCGTCTGCGTATTGGATACGGACGCGCCGCCCATCTAATTGACATGATGTACAACGATGGGCTAGTGGGTCCGGCGGACGGATCGAAGCCGCGCGAGCTTCTGAAGTCGCCCAACTGGGTCAGCGAGGTCGACGCGGCGATTCGATAGAGCTAGTGATGGACCGTCTTCGACGAACGAATCGCGACGATCGCAAGGACGCACACCACTACCAGCAGGGCGATCCAAAGCAGATGGGGATGACGATCAGTAAGGGGTCGCGCGTCGGGGCGGTCGCGGTAGGTGGGATTGAGCTGCTCAGCACCCAGTTGCGCCGGATGGATTACGCTTGACGGGGCGAAGAGGCGCGCGTAGTCGTACTGAGGAGCGGTAAGCGCGGGATCTCCATAGAAGAGTGTCAGCGGCTGTGCACTGGAGACGTCGAAACAGATCTTGCGCTCGCGCATTTCGAGCCGGATCGCGGTGATGGGGAGTGGCGTGTCGTCGCCATTGTCCACCTCTACTTCAACCGTCGCCGCGCTTTGCATATTCGAGCCGAGAATTGCAGGGACACTCAGCTGTTCCTGGCGAATGTCCCGGCCCGCCTGGGTAAGGTGCACATGGAGGATGGTGCCTGCGAGGCTTTCGCTCACCGAGTTGGAGCTGTCCCCCGGACGGTCGGTGATGTGGACATCGCGGCTGAAGTTCGCTTTGTATGTCGCAGGCAGATCGAACGAGACTCGCTCTACAGGGACGCGTTCGGGCAGCGCGAAGGTCGCGACGCTCTGCCGTCCGCGTCGCGTGATCGTCGTTGCGGTGGCGACGGTCGTATAGAGCGATTGTGCTTCGCGGCTTGGGGGCACGGTGATGCCCTTTATCATCTCAGGAGTTGCGATAAAGCTGCGGTTGCCGGTCGCAGGGGAGATGGCCAGTTCGATGTGCAGATAAGGCAGGTTCGTCTCCTGCAAATGAATCGTTGTATTGCGCGAAAGGTGCTGCGAGGTAAGGTCGAAGAGGGTGAACTCGCCTAGCCGGGTCTGGTCGGAGTAGTTGGGCTCGCGCGTGCCGGATACCGTTGCGGTGGCGAGAAAATCCTGACCCGCAAGATCGAGTGTGATCTCCGTGTAGGGGCGGTTGGGCATCTCCACGTCGAAGACGATGTTGCGGCCTCGGAGGCCGAGGTTGCGGACCTGCGCGGTGTCGCTGTCGGGCTGCTGCGGCTCGCTCAGCGTGACGGCGTAAGGGACCTCGTGACCGCCCTGGTAGAGGCGCAGATCTTTCAGCGAAGGGGCAGCATGAGGAAATATCTGCGGATCGACGACGACGCAGCTTTGACCAGTACCACCAGGTAAGGTAATCGTTCGCTGGTAGCGCAAATATTGCGGATCGGCGGCGGCAGGTTCCGCGCCCGGCGTGGCTTGCCAGAGCAGGAGCGCGAGGAGCAAGGCAGATTTCACTGGTCGCCTCCTTCACTTGGGGCGTTGTGCACGTTGCTCGCTGTGGCCGGCTGATGATCGCGCAGCGCCAGCCAGTCCTTCTGATACGCGAAGCTGATCGCCATCAATAGCGCACCTAGGCCGAGGAAGCTGAGGACGCGGTAACCCTGGCTCAGGTCTCGCGTGTCGTAAAGGAACGTCTTGCCGATGGTAAAGACCAGCAGAATAAGTGCCTGCCAGCGGATGAAGGCGGAGCGCTTCCAGAAGCCGACGGCAAGCAAGCCAGCGCCATACAGCATCAGAAACGCGGAGACAGCAAGCGACTTCTGGAGATCGGCCTCAGGATTACCTGAGGTGTGCCGCCAGTTCGTTTCGAGCTCTCGGACACAAGCGAGCACCGCGACCAAATTGAGCGCAATGGTGGACGCGCCGGCTATCTGCAGCCAGCTTGGGTAAGCCGTGTCCTCATGCCGCCGGGCATGAAGAGCGATCCCGGCCGAAGCGGCCAGCGCGGCGATTCCAAAGAGGGAAGTAGCGAAGCGGCTGTTGAGGAAGGCCGTGTCGATCTGGTAATAGAGCCAAAAGGGCTGGACCAACAGGCCGCAGAACCCTAGCGAAAGTGCTGCAATTGCGAGCCGGCGCAGAATACGGTGGACGCTGGCTTCCTCAGGCTGCGACCCAGGGCTAGAGAGGCGCGCCGAGATCCATAGCAGAGCGACGCCCTCTGCCAGCCAACCAACTGTGATCCAGTGTCCGCTCGCTTTTAGCGGAATCGCAATGGTGAGGAAGACGACTGCCAGTGAAAGATGGACGGCCGAGGCCACACGCGCCTGGCGTAGACGCATCAAGCCCAAGTAGAAAGTGCCGAAGAGGACTGCGACCCACGGCATAAAGTCGTGGAGCTGGGAGTCCTGCAGAACCGAGTAGAGCGCAAGGGCCACGAACGTCGCGTTGGCCAGCGGAAGAAAGACCTCTGTGATCGGCGATCTCGTTCGCTCTTCGGGGGGAGTGCTGTGGATCGTTGGAAGTACGAAGACGATAAAGAAAAGGACGATGAAGAGCGTAGTGGTTGCAACTGGCTTCCCTACGTTAAATGCACCGTAGTATTCGGCGTACCAACCAATGAAGAAGGCGACGGTCGCGGGAAAGGCTCCGAGCAAAAGTCGCGGCCAGGATTTTAACCGGACGAGCGCCACGGTTGCGGTATCAATGGACAGAATATAGGTGAAGAGGAAGACCTCGTGGTTGCCGCCGGTGGCGAGCAATAGCGGGGTCGCGAAAGCCCCTGCCACGGCGTAAGCGGCCAGAATCTGGCTGTTCTGCGACCAGGCCATGTAGGCGTTCCATGCGGTCACAAGGACCATTGCGCCGAGGGCAACGCCGGCCGGCAGCAGATGGTAGAGCTGGAACGCCGCCCAAAGCGAGAGGTAGAGCGCTCCGCTGCCGACGGCCTTCAGCGAGTAGGAAAACGCGCCGAAGCCGTGTCGGCGGAACCGCTCCGACCAGATGACGATCGCCGCGCCCGCAATAAGCCCCGCCAGAATCCGACCGAGTGGGCCGATGTAGTGGTTGTCGATTGCCCATTTGAGAAACAGTGTGGTCGCAATCAGCAGGGCCACAATGCCGATCCGGCTGAAGACCTGCGAGCCTATACGGTCCTCGAGCGACCCTTTGGGCTTCGGAAGCGGCGGCTTGGCAAGGTCTGGTGGCAGGTGGTCTTCCGCGTCGGTAGTTGCAGCGGGACGGGGCGGCGGAGGGGCTTGTCGGGACTTCGAGGAGGGTTGAGCGCGCAACTCAGCCAGTTGCCGCTCCAGCGATTCGACCCGTGCGGACAGGGCGGCAAGGTCCGCGGCGACTCGAGCTTCCTGGGTTGGCTGCCTCTGCTGCTCGTCCGGAACCATGGCAACTACTTTACCGCTATCCCGCGCAGGAGTGGTACTGAGCTCTGTCAATTGATAGTCTTTGCGCTGAGGAAGAAGGTCACTATGCCGGTGCGGGTCCTGATTGTTGACGACGACGCTTTAAGCCGGGAGGTGCTTGCCTTGCTTCTGAACGGTGCCGGGTATGCGACGGAGGAGGTCGATTCAGGAGATTCCGCCCTGCGTCATCTGCAGACGACACGTCTGCTTCCAGACGTCGTTCTGGCCGATCTGCAGATGCCGGGGACGACCGGCGGTGAACTAGCACGGCGGTTGCGCGATCTGTGCGGGCCTGCAACGATCCTGTTGGCGATGAGCGCGACCAAGCCGGACGATGGATCCGACAGGGAGTTCAACGGGTTTCTGCAGAAGCCCTTCACGATGGAAACATTCGCGGCGGCGATTGTCGGTGGCGCGGCCGGCGCGGCGAAAGGACCGGGCGGGGCAAACCCGGCTGATTTGGAGGAAGCCGTGTATCGCAAGCTTGCCGGGTCGCTGCGGCCTTCACAGTTGGGGCAGCTCTATGCGCTCTGCCTTATGGATGCGGAGAAGCGCCTTGCGAAGATGCGACTGGCGGCATCCAATGGTGATGACGCTACCTATCGAAGGGAGGCGCACGCGATCAAGGGAGGCTGTGGTATGGTGGGAGCCCTTGGGTTGCAAACACTTGCAACATCAATGGAGGAGCGGGGTTTGAGTGATGACCATGTAGCTTCGCTCAATGAATTCATCGTGGCGTGCGAACGGCTGCGGGGTATGCTGGTCGCACGCGAAATCATTCATGATCGGGCCAGCGGAGTCTCAGGAGAAGATGCGTGATGAAGGAAGCAATGAAGAAATCTGACGATGCAGGTGTAGGGGCAGCGCCTATTCGTATCGTTGTCGCCGACGACCATCCTGTGGTGCGGTTCGGCGTAAAAAACATGCTGGAGAACGAGCCTGGCTTTGAGGTCGTCGGCGAGGCCGAGGACGGCGATGTGGCGATCACCCAGACGCTGGAGCTGGAGCCCGACATTCTTCTGCTCGACCTGGCTATGCCCCGCCTGCCTGGACTCGAAGCCCTGCGCGCGATCATGAACAAATCGCCTCGGGTCAAGATCATCATGTTGACCAGCACCATCTCGACCCAGCAGATCATCGAAGCGCTGCAGATCGGCGCTCGTGGCATCGTCCTGAAGGACGCGGTCGCCGGCGACCTTTCGAAGTCGTTGCGAGCTGTGCTCTCGGGCGACTACTGGATCGGCGGTGAGCGAGTCGCCAACCTGGTTACGGCGCTGAATGCCCTGATGAAGGAAGCCGCCGCCGTTCCCGAGCGCAAGACCTACGGCCTGACGCCGCGTGAGCTTGAGGTAGTCACCTGCATCGTCGAGGGCTGCAGCAACAAGGACGTCGCCAAACAGTTCGCCATCAGCGAGGAAACGGTGAAGCGCCATCTGTCGAACATCTTCGACAAGACCGGCGTCTCGACCCGCCTGGAACTCGCGCTGTTTGCCATCGCCCACAAGCTGGTAACACTCGACGCCTAGCTCTCCGCCGCACGACCCTTGGCGACCTTCAGTAGAATGAAGGTATGGGAGAGGCCGTGGCTTCAGAAATACTTGATTTGCTTGTGATCGGGGCGGGGCCGACTGGAATGGCCTGCGCGATCGAGGCCCAGCGGGCGGGTTTTACGGTCGCGCTGGTCGACAAGGGGTGCCTCTGCAACTCGCTGTTCCATTACCCCGCGAACATGACGTTCTTCACCACGCCGGAGCTGCTTGAGATCGGCAACATGCCGTTTTCCAGCCCCAACCAGAAGCCCAATCGCAATGAGGCGCTGGAGTACTACCGCAAGGTGGCCGAACACTACAGTCTGGACGTTCGACAGTATGAGAACGTCGAGCGGGTCGATGGCAGAGACGGAAACTTCACCGTCCACACGACAGACCGGTTTGGACGCATGTTGCACCATCGCGCGCGCAAGCTGGTCGTGGCCACCGGCTACTACGATCTGCCGAACTACCTAGGGATTCCCGGCGAGGGCCTCAGCAAGGTGAAGCATTACTACCACGAGCCACATCCGTTCTATGGCCTCGATGTACTGGTGATCGGCGGCAAGAACTCAGCGGCCATCGCAGCGCTCGATCTGTGGCGGCACGGAGCAAAGGTGACACTCGTGCATCGCGGCGCAGAGATGCACCGCCACGTGAAGTACTGGATCCTTCCCGACATCAACAACCGCGTGAAGAACGGTGAGATCAAGGCCAACTTCAACAGCGCTGTGACCAGCATCGCAGAAGATGACGTGACCCTCTCCACACCCGAAGGCCCGCTGACATTGGCGAACCACTTTGTGTTCGCGCTTACCGGCTACCACCCGGACTTCAGCTTCATCGAGCGTCTTGGTGTGACGCTGGACGAATCAAACGACCGTTGCCCGGTGTGCGATCCGGCGACTCTCGAGAGCAACGTCCCGGGAATCTATCTCGCAGGAGTGATTGTGGCCGGAGAGCGGACCAACGAAATCTTCATCGAGAACGGGCGCTTCCACGGTCAACTGATAGCAGAAGATCTCCGGGGAAAACTGGTGGCAGTTTAGACACTGCGCACCCTACCACTGCGTGGAGCACTAACCGATGACGCGGCGAAGGAAACCCTTCACTCCCAACCACGTAAGAAGGCAGAGCGAGGCGGTGAGCATACTCAGGATGAGAAGGCGATTCATATGTGGCATCGTTGGCGTGAGTGCAGCGCGAAGGCCTTCACTCATGTAAACGATGGGGTTGATTAACACCCCTATTTGGAGCCAAGGGATATGTTCAAGCTTGGCCCAGGGGTAATAGACACAGCCTAAAAATGTAATTGGGATTACAACAACACCGAAGATGAGACCGATCTGTTGTGGCTTTACGCTTGTGCCAATTGTTAGCCCCAGCGCACCGGCGGTCAGGCTGGCAAGCGCGACGACGGCGATCAGGAAAGGCCAGCTGCTGATGTGTGCGACCGGGTGCGTTGCGGGCACATAATAGGCCAGTGGGAAGACGATACAAGCAGCAATGACGCTCTGCACCGCGCTGAAGCAAATCTTTTCCATCGCCACAGCCGGGACCGGCAGCGGACACATCACCCGGTCGTCGATCTCGCGTGTTATGCCGAACTCCTGCGCAAGCGGCAGTGCGACGGCAGCGATACCGCTGAACATGATGGCAACTGCCATAAGCCCGGGAAGAAGAACGGTGCTGAAGGCGCTGCCCGCCATCGCACCGGTCGGGTTCATAGCCGCGCCAGCGTCCATATGTGGAATGACGTAGGTAAAGACAAAGAGAAAGAGCAGCGGGTTCATGCAGACGCGGATCACAAAAGGGAACAGCTCGCGCCGCAGAACGTGCAAATCGCGCAAAAAGAGTCCGCCAAACGCCCGCGCATACTGCATGGACCTCGAGCTCTCGGCACCGCGGAGGGCCTGCGGGCGGTTCGTTTCGAGTTCGGCCAGCTGGGTCATAGGGTCTCTCTCGTGTGCAGTTACTCGCGGAGGTCTCGTCCGGTAAGCCGAATGAAGACCGTCTCGAGGCTGGTTTCGGTGATTGTCAGGTCGCGAAGACCGTAAGGGTTCGCCACGCGAACAACGTCGGACAACAGGCCATCGGCGCCGTGCGCAAAGATGCGAACGCCTTCGGGCGTGGACTCAACGCTGGCCACGCCGGAGAGCTGCTGTAATTGTTGCACCAGGGCAGGAATGTTCCCCCGGCTGTGTAGGTCGAGTTCGTACATTCTTTGCGCTCCGACCGAGCTCTTGAGCGCGGCCGGCGTGTCCTGTACAAGGATCTTGCCATGGTCGATGATGGCGACGCGTTCGCAGAGTTCGTCTGCCTCTTCCATGTAGTGCGTAGTCAGCACAACAGTAATCCCTTCTTCGCGCAGTCCGCGTACAGCGTCCCACATTGCGATTCGGCTCTGTGGATCAAGGCCCGCACTGGGCTCGTCGAGGAAGAGCACCTTGGGGCGATGCGCGATGGCGCGGGCGATCTGGACGCGCTGCGCAAGCCCCCCTGAAAGCTGCGCCGGATAAGCGCCTGCTCGCTCCGTAAGGTGGAACTGCGAGAGCAACTGGTTCGTTCTCTGCCTGGCCTCCGCCCGCGAAAAACCGAAGTAGAGGCAATGAAAATTGATGTTCTCGAAGATGGTGCACGCGCGGTCGAGCGTGTTGTATTGCGGCACGACCCCGATGCAGCGCCGCGCAATCGCTGGTGTCTTCACCACGTTGATTCCGGCGATGTGTACGCGGCCCGTGGTAGGCAAAGCGCGAGTCGTGCAGATACTGATCGTAGTCGTCTTGCCGGCGCCGTTCGGTCCGAGTAGCCCGAAGAGCTCTCCCTCCCGAACGCTGAGATCGATGTCGTCGACAGCGACCACGCGCTGCTTGCCGTCATAGATCTTTCTAAGCCCTTCAATCTCTACAATCACTGCGGATTTGTCCCCCGGGTCACCTTTGATTATATGCAACAAGGGTGAATGTCCCGATTGCGCAATCGATTTGCACCTTCGCCCCGTCAACAGTGGTCCGTTAACCTCGTCACTGCTCAGTTATGCGGACCACAATCTTGCCGAAGTGCGATGCCGACTGCATATGCAGAAAGGCCACCCGCGCCTGCTTAAATGCGAAGACGCGGTCGATGACTGGATGCAGTTCCGCCTTCGTGATGGCGGCGTTCATCTCCTCGAACATGGCCCGTGAGCCGACGTAGATCCCCTGCACGCGAAGTTGTTTATGCAGGATCGGCGTCAGTGCAAGCGGATCCGACGTGGCCGCGCCCGACAGAACCCCGATCTGCGCGACCACACCGCCGACACGCGCCGCCCGCAGCGACTGACCAAACGTGCCGGCGCCTCCGACCTCGATGATGCGATCTGCACCTTGTCCTTGAGTGACCTCAACGGCCCACTTTGACCACTCTGGCCGCTCCTTGTAGTTGCAACCCGCATCCAGCCCGAGGCCAGAGGCCCGAGCCAGCTTCTCCTCGCTTGACGATGTCCCAATCACCCTCGCTCCCAGGAGTTTTGCGAACTGCAACGTAAAGATGGACACGCCGCCGGTGCCTTGAATAAGAACGGTGTCGCCCGGAAGGGCAGGGGCCGCAGGCCCTCCAGCATGGTGCAGGGCATTCCAGGCAGTCACTCCGGCGCAGGGAAGAGTGGCTGCTTCTTCATAGCTCAGGTGCTTAGGAAAACGGACGACCCCGTCCTGGTCCAGCAGCACATACTCGGCAAGCATACCGTCAACGTCTCCGCCGAGCGCCATCTTCGATCTCTCTGCCGTCGGCGGCCCGTCGAGCCATCGCTGCATGAAGATGCCGCAAACGCGGTCGCCCACCTGCACCCGATTGACGCCTTCCCCGATCGCGACGACCTCTCCGGCTCCGTCCGAACAAGGAATCCGTGGCAGCGTCATCTTCGGGTTGTACAGTCCTTTCACCATTAACAGGTCGCGGTAGTTGAGCGAGACCGCATGTAGCTTGACCAACACCATGCCAGGCGTTGTTTGTAACATCGGCAGTTCCACCTGCTCCAGGTGATCTATGCCGAATTGTTTAATCGAAAATGCCCGCATACTTTTCCTCTCAAAACTGGATGCTTTTCGATCAGGAAAGCATGCAATCCGCCGCCGCTCCGCGAAACTTATTCATTTATTGATTTTACCCAGAGTAGAATGAGAGCTATGTCGCGAGGATGGGAGAGTAAATCCGTGGAAGAACAGCAAAACCAGGCTGCTGCTCCAAAACCTGTCGCTGCAGATAATCACGCCGAGGCCGCAGAACGTAAACGCACGCGGCAGGCGCTCGAGTTGCAACGGGAACGCATTCTGTCCGAGCGGACCTCAAGTCCGCACCGACGGTCTGCACTTACCGTTGCGCTCGCCGATATCGAAGAGAAGCTGACCGAGCTTGGCTGGTCGATTCACCTCTAGCCCGCGTTCTCTTCGGTACGTTGGCTCAGCCGCGGCGGTTGAGCCATCGAGTTGGCCTGGTCGATCGTCGTCATCACGACGGTAATTGACGTGCGCCGGCGGCCCATACAATCACTTCATGTTCGAAATGGCGAAAGGCCGCACCGGGCGGCCTCTCGTTTTCTGGGGGAAGGGCCAGCTTACTGCGGAGTCGTGGGCGCAGGTGCAGTGTCGGGGCCACTCTGTTCCACTCCGATCGCGTCGCCCGAGACAACCAGCTGTACCCGACGGTTCTGCGCGCGGCCTTGGGCCGTGTTGTTGTCCGCAACCGGCTTCGACTTGCCATAGCCGGTAGCTGAAATATTGTCCGGCTGGACGCCCTGGCTTACGAGGAAGGCCCGCACAGCATCGGCGCGGTTCTCTGAGAGCTTCTGGTTAAACTCGTCGCTTCCCACGCTGTCCGTATAACCCTCTACCTGCAGCTTCAGTCCGGGGTAGGCCTGCAAAATTCCCGAGACCTTTGCGAGACTGATCTGCGTCTCTCCCTTGAGCGTGTACTTGCCCGTGTCGAACAGAACGTCCGACATGTTCACTATAAGTCCGCGTGCCGATTCGCTCGTAGCAAGGACGCTATTGAGCTGCGCACGCAACTTCTCTCTAACCGCATTGGCGTCCGAAGCGCTCTTGTTGGCCGCTGTGGCCCTCGCCTGCGCTTCCGCTGCCGCTGCTTCGGCTCGGGCGCGATCCGCATCGGCCTCGGCCTGCGCTGCCTTGGCGCGCTCTGCGGCGAGTTGCGACTGCTGCGCGTCCAGTAGCGACTGCTGCGCCTGGCTCTGTGCGTCGCGTTTGGCGTTCTCCGCGGCCAGCTCCCTCTCCGCGGCCTGTCTCCGCAGTGTCACCAGGCGCGCGTCCTCTGCACGCTGCACCGCCTGACGCGCAAAGGTGATCTCCAGCATGCGATTACCCTTCTTGTTCTGGTCGATTGCGGTCGCATTTTGGAGGTCCTGCATCGCCTCCTTCATGATCTCGGGGGCATACTTTTCCGCCTCGGCGGCCTGCGCAATGCGGATAGCGTTGTTGGCCTGATAGAGCTCAAGCGGAGATTTTTCATTGCGCGTGATCGGATTCGGGTTCGACTTCGACCCCTCCGTCTGGGCATAGGTGCCGCGCGGCAGCAGCAAATAGTGGGCGTTTACCTTTTCGAGCACGCCCGCGGTCTTATCGGTCAGAATCACGTTTTGCAGCACCACAACGTCGCTCGGCTGGGTCACGGAGAAGTACGGTTCAGCCGTAACGATCATCCCAAAGGATTGCAGCGCGGTCGTCACATCGATGTTGTTCTTCGTGCCCGCCGGCAACACCTCGCCAAGGTTATTTGGCCGTCCGTCCGGCGTGATTGCCCACAGAACGTACGTCAGATACTCAGGCCCGAATCCATTCGCCGGCGTGAGCCCCTGAAACCTGGCTTCGATATGGATCCCCCCTCGCTCGCTGGTCACCCTGGCCTCACCCTTCGCCAGCGGAAGCAGCGTTGTGCCCTTGAAGCCGATGTTGGTCGAGCCGTTGCGGTGCAGGTAGTTCACGGCATCAAGGTCGCGCTGTACCACCTTCACCCGATAGAGATAGATCCCATTGTCCTGCTTCTCGATCTGTGGCTGGTCCTTGGGGGCCATCTGCGCGGTCGGGTTTGGTTCCTGGCCATAAAGAGCAGTTGCCGCCGATCCGTAACCCCCGGCCCCGCAAACTCCAGCAATAAGCAATACGGCAGTAAAAAACTTCGAATAACGGTCCATTCCACGTTCTCCTTGAAAAACTCAGCTAATCGCCATGAATACAACTGATTCTGCCATGCGCAGCTATTGTGTGCGATGCGACGGAAGAGGCATAAGGTGTCTGGCCGAGCAGATTCAAGGCAAGTCGCTTGCAAGACCCATAGATAACCATAAGAAACCAAAAGTTTTACCGGGGAGAGATACAAAAACTCCCCTCCACTTGTGGTGGAGGGGAGTCGTTTTTTTCTCTACATCTAAGCGCTGTGCTGGTGCTGCGGAGTAGTGCGGTGCACGAAGTGGTACGGAGGCCACGGCCCCGAGAGCTGCATGCGGCAGTCCTTCAGCTCCAGCGTGGCCGAGGTGTATTTGTTCTGGTACCTCTCCACCGTCTTGTTATCGATCAGGTGGGCAATGTCCAGAAGCATCTTGCCTGTGTCCATCCGCTTGCATGTGATCTCTTCGGCAAGCGGCAGAAACATGCGATGCATCTGGATCGAAAGCGCACGCGCCTTCGACTGGCGCTCACGCTGCCGGCTCGCGCTCTCGCGCAGGCTGGTCAGATACTGCTGGCCGACCGTCATGTCGCGGGTCGCATTGCCGGGGCAAATATCGTCCACCAGCACCTTCAGGTGCATCTCGGCCTTGCCGCGCAGACGCTCGACGTTGGCTTGGAAGTGTCTCTGGTTCGATCGAACCGAGCGGCGCAAAGCGTCGTCGTCCTGAAACGTAGTGCCAAAGCGGAAGGGAAGTACGGTCGACAGCTTGAAGCAATCTGCAACCACGCGGGCGTGGTCTTTGGCGGCCTGCTGGTCCATCCGCGCATTGTCTTCCGCGCTGTGTTCGGAGACGATGACGGCCAGATCGCTGGCGGGAAAGAGGAAAGTCTGGTTACCGAACATACCCGAAACCCCGGTCAGGGGCATTGGGCGGCGGTGCCGGCAAAGTTCCGGAAATGCCTGTCGTTCTGCAATGCAATAGGCGTACCATGCCATATCTTTATCCTTCCGAAGCGCGCTGAGGGGTCTAACCGCCCCATCAGGAAGTTGGTTATGAAACTCAAACCGAAACGGATAGTGTCGGGAAGCTCTTCATGCAATAGGTCTTGTTCTGCGAAGTGCACCATAATCTGTGAACTTCACCGAACCGAGAGGGATAGTATGCCCATCGAAGTACGATTGGCAACTCTTTCTTCACCAAATAAGCACACTTGGCTCGGAGCAGACGATTTTCTCTGCCGAAGCCCCCCTGTTATCAGTAAAAAAGCCGGGTACACGGCCATCGATACGATGGCCGCGGCTTGGTCAACCAGGCTCGGAAAAACGTGGACCTCGAAATGATAATGGTCGTGGTCATCTCCCGTCGGCCCTCCGGGATTTCACCTCGCCGATGCTGAGTTACTACCAATAACCAACTAAGAATGTTGCATTTACCGGAAATTCACTGTACAGCACCCCTCGTCGGGCGGCAAACTGATTACAGGCATCACAAAGGTTTGTTTATGTTTCACAAAAATGTACTAAACTCCCTCCGGAGCGTCTCACCCCAGCAGATACAGAAATCACCCCACACCCCAACATCACCCATTCGCCTTGCCCTTGTTACTTCAGGCAGCGGAGTCGTCTCAAAGAAGGGGCCCTCCCCGCTCTTCGATCTGATCTCGATCGGTGCCCATCGCTGCTCTTCGTTCTTTGCCGAGGCGGCCGTTCTTGTTCTAGTCCTGGCACTCCTCGACCGGTTCATGCTCAAAGGTCGAATGGAATTGAACTGGGTCGTCAGCGCCTTCACCATCAGCCTCGCCCTTCTTGCCGCCAGTGTTCTCACCGAATTCTCTTCCCGCCGCTGGCTACACAGTCACCAGTAATTAACCTCACAGTGCATGGGGACTGTTCCATGCCAAGCCGCCGTCCTGTTTGGGCAAACGACGCACGACCCCGCGCGCATTCAGTTCAATTCCGGTATAAATACCGGGGGCTTCCCACCACCTAAGTCCACAAATCCGGTAACATCTAATATATGGCTGCCATTGCTTCGCTCGAATGTTCTCGATGTCATAACCACATCTCTGCCGACGCTCCCCAAACTGTCTGCCCTCTCTGCGCTGGGTCACTCTATGTCCGCTACGACATGGACCAACTCAAAAAGACCGCAAACCGGGATGAAATCACCGCTCGGGCCGCTGCCTCTCCCGCCAGCCTCGGCATGTGGCGTTACTCGTGCGTCCTCCCAGATGTGACTCCCGTGACCCTCGGCGAAGGCTGGACGCCCATGCTCCACAGCAAGCGCTACCCGGGCCTCTACATCAAGGAAGAGGGAGCAAACCCCACCGGCACCTTCAAGGCGCGTGGCCTCGGACTCGCCGTCACCATGGCCAAGCACTATGGCCTCCAGCACCTTGCCGTCCCCAGCGCGGGCAATGCCGCCGGTGCGCTCGCCGCCTACGCTGCGGCCGCAGGCATCACTGCACACATCTTCATGCCGCAGGACGTCCCGCTGTCCAACTACCTCGAAGGGATCGTCTACGGCGCCGACGTCACCATGGTCGACGGCATCATCTCCGACTGCGCCCGTCTGCTCGCCGAAAATATGAAGGCCCAGAAAGAGGCCCGCACCCCCACCAGCCAGGCCTGGTTCGACATCTCCAGCCTCAAGGAACCCTTCCGCGTCGAAGGCAAAAAAACCATGGGCTACGAACTCGTCGAGCAACTCGGCTGGCAGTACCCCGACGCCGTCTTCTATCCCACCGGCGGCGGCGTTGGCCTCATTGGCATGTGGAAGGCCTTCGAAGAGATGGAGACCTTAGGTTGGGTCTCCGGCAAACGCCCGAAGATGTACGCCCTGCAATCCACCGGGTGCGCCCCGATCGCCAAGGCCTTCGCCGAGCATAAGCCAGCCAGCGAGTTCTTCGAGGACGCAGCCACCTTTGCCGCCGGCCTCCGCGTCCCCAAGCCTTACGCCGACACCCTCATCCTCGACATCGTCCGCGAATCCGGTGGCAGGGCCCTCGCATACCCCGACGAACAAATCTTGTCGAGCATCCTCGACTGGGCCAAACACGAAGGCATCTTTCTCTCCCCCGAGGGAGCGACCGCAACCACCGCCTACGACGACCTCATCGCCTCAGGCGAACTTAAACCCACCGACAAGGTAGTCCTCTTCAACACAGGCGCCGGCCTCAAGTACACCGATATGACCGCCGAAGCCATGAAACTCAAACGCCCCGGCATCCTGCCCACAAGCATGCCCGTAGGTGGCATCATCACCCCGCAGTAGCGGTCATTCGGCATCTCAATAGACGCCCGCACGGAAAAGATCATCTGCTCGGTTCGCAGCACCGCAGCTCTCAATCCAGCCTGTCCGCCCAAAAATGAGAGTCTGCGTTAATCGAAGACAACGAACTCCTACAAACTCGCCTCCGCCGCCTCAACCGTAGGGAAGCTCACAAGAACACCCTGCACCCTGGTCATCTTAAAAAGCTCTGAAACTCGCTGATTCACCCCCGCGAGCAGCAACTTTCTTCCATGGTCCTGAGCGGACACATAGGAGTTCATAACCAGCCCCAGGCCAGCCGAGTCCATGTAGGGAGTCTCGCTAAAGTCCAGAATCAGCACCTGCGGAGTCATCGACCGCAATTCATTCTGAAATCCAAAGATCGTCGACAGGGTCAGCGGTCCAACAAGCTTCAAGACCATCGTCCCATCGCTCTTGCCCTGGGTATAGTTGTAAGTCAAAGGTTCGTCACGCATGGTTGAAAGTGTAAGGAATCGGAATCGATCGAAGATTACAGGAGCATGAATGTATATGCTCCCGACAGAAGGGAAGAGACGAACCGGCAATGGAGTGAATTAGCTTAGCCGGCCTTCTTATTCCTTCCATCCAACCAGCTATACTGGTACTCGAACGAAACACCCCGGCCTACACCGGGGTTTTCTTTTTTCAACAAACCATCGACCTCCAAGACCATGTCCGTCCGCAATCAAATTCGTCCCGTGCTCACGCTTGCCCTTCCGCTCATCCTTGCCGAGGTCGGCTGGATGTCCATGGGAATCGTCGACACCATCATGGTCGGACACATGGCCAACCCTGCCCTCGCCATCTCCGCCGCCGCCCTTGGCCAGGTCCTCTACAACACCATCGCCTTCGGCATCGCCGGCGTCCTCCTTGGCCTCGACACCTTCCTCGCCCAGTCGCACGGCGCCGGCCGCTTCGACGAAGCCAATCGCTGGCTCCTGCACGGCCTTCTCCTCGCCGCCGGTCTGGCCCTCACTCTCATCCTCATCATCGTCTGCGCTCCGGCCGTCATGTTCCGGCTACCCATCGACCGCGACGTCCTCACCGGCTCGGTCGCCTTCCTTGGCGCGCTCAACTACGGCACCCCTGCGCTCTTTCTCTACTTCACCCTCCGCCGCTATCTTCAGGCCTTCAACCACGTCCGCCCCATCGCCCTTGCTCTCGTAACCGCAAACCTCATCAACGTTGTCGGCGACTGGCTTCTCATCTTCGGCCACTCCTGGGGTGCTATCCGGGTCCCTGCACTGGGCGTCACCGGAGCAGGAATTGCGACCTCCATCTCTCGCTGCTACCTCGCCCTCTTCATGGTCCTCTCGCTCATTCGAATAGAACGCCGGCACCACTACGGCCTTCGCAGCATGGCCCGCCACTTCGACCCCACCCGCATTCGCCGCCTCGCGCTCCTCGGTGCGCCGGCCGGCGGGCAGATCTTCGTCGAGATCGCCATCTTCGGCCTGGTCACCTTCCTCATTGGCACGATGGGCCGTCTCCCGCTCGCGGGCCACGAGATCGCCCTCAACTGCGCCAGCCTCACCTTCATGGTGCCCTTCGCCATCTCCGCCGCAGCGGCCGTTCGCGTCGGCCAGGCCATCGGCCGCAGGGCCCCAGCCGAAGCCGCCTCCGCCGGATGGGCCGCCATCGCACTCGGGGCCACGGCCATGGCCATCTTCTCCGCGGTCCTTCTTCTCTTTCCCCACATCATCGCAGGCAGCTTCACCGAAGACCCCGCCGTCATCGCCGCGACCGTCCCCCTACTCTTCGTCGCCGCAATCTTCCAGTTCTTCGACGGCCTCCAAATCACCGCCACCGGAGCACTTCGCGGCGCCGGCAACACCCACGCCGGCCTTGTCGTACAGATCATTGGTTACTGGATCATTGGTCTCCCTATCGGCTATCTCTTTGCCTTCCGGCTCCACGAAGGGGCCGTAGGCCTCTGGCTGGGCCTCTGCGCGGGCCTCATCGTCGCGGGCACCGCACTGACAACCATCTGGCGCCGCACCACAAAAAATCTGAGGGCCAGCACCCAGTTAGTCCCCAACTAGTCTTTCGCAATCGATGCCTCTGTGGTGAACGCAAACTGGACAGTTGTACGCGTAGATCCGGCCAACCAGGGAGTTACGCTTAAGCGCGAAGGAAGCAGAGAAGACCCTTTCGCCAGAAGAAAAATGGCAAGCATTCTGGTGGGAAAGCATCACCGGCAACAATCTTATTCATTGGGAATCTTCACTTAAGTCAGCGGCATCTGCTCTCGCACCCGGGTCTTCGACCGCGTCGTCAACGTCACCGCCGACGCCAGAATCAATCCACCCCCGACCCACGCGCTCGGCCCCAGCCGCTCTCCCAGCACCAGCACGCCCAGCAAGCTCCCCATCAGCGGCTCCATATTCAACAGCACCCCTGCCTGCGAAGCCGGGACCTGGGTCATCCCCCAATTCCACAGCAGAGTCGTCGTGGCCGTGCACAACACGCCACTCGCCGCCAGGGCCAGCCATGTCTTTAGCGACACCTCAGCCACCGGTGGCATCCCATACCGCAGCGGCACCCAGACCATCAGCATCCCTGTCCCGATCAGCAAGCCATAGGCCGTCACCACAACATGCGAGTGCCGTCCCATCAACTCCTTATTGATCAGGATCCAGAACAGCGCAATCAGCAGCGACACTACCACTAATACGTCCCCCGCCAGCGTCGCGCCGCCCTTCGCATGTGAACCTCCGCTAAGCGCAATTAACCCTGCCCCGCAGGTCGACCCTGCCAGCGCCATCCAACCCACACGGTCCATCCGTTCATGTGCAAAGAGCGCTGCCCCTACAGCCAGAATCACCGGCATGGTCCCCACCATCAGCGCAGCGTGGCTCACCGTTGTAATCGACAGCGCATAAAACTGGATCAAAAACTGTACCGGCACGCCAAGAAAAGATGCAACCGCCAACAAGCCCCACTCCCTCGGGTTCAATCCGGGACGATGCGTCAAGAGCAACGGCAGCAGCACCATAATCGCAAACAGAAACCGGTACAACACCATATGCGCGAAGTTCATCTCTGCCAGCGCAATCTTGCCAAAGAAAAATCCGCAGCCCCAGAAGCAACTGGCCACAGCACACGCTGCAAACCCCAACGCCCGTCTCTTCTCCAAATTACCTCCGCGAGAGGAACGTATCTTGCTCGACCAAATTCACTGTTCCGGAACTCTTCACAATTCATTCTTGTGGGAAAGCATCACCGGCTCTTGAACGATCTTGCTCTTCGGGAGCTTTCGTTTAAGTCAGCGTCCATCCGCTCTCGTTCTCGAATCATTCAATCACAAAAAAGGAAGAGGGCCGAAGCCCCCTCCCGTCACATCTTAAGTGAAAACTAACAATCGATTGGGCAACAATCTCACCAAACCCGGCAGCTATTCGCCGGCACCATTGGCGAGCCTTTCTTGCAACCAAACGCCGCTGCAAAACCCGGCTGATTCACAATCGCACCATTCGTGCGGAAATGATCAGGCGAATGAGGATCAGTCAGTACCTGGGTCCTTATCGCCTCAGGCCTCGAGTTCTCGCACCAGTTCTGCGCAAACCCGATATAGAAACGTTGTGGCGCAGTGTAGCCATCCTTCTTCGCTGCAAGGTCGACCCCGTTCTTTTTCGCACGGTCCAGGTAAGCCATGTAAGCCAGCACGAGGCCGCCGTTGTCAGCCGTGTTCTCGCCCAGCGTCAGCTTGCCGTTCACCTTCACGTCATCGACCGCAACAAAGTTGCCGTACTCGTTCACCAGGCAGTCCGTCCGTGCCACAAACTTCGTTGTGTCGTCGGCGGTCCACCAGTCGCTAAGGTTTCCCTTCGCGTCGAACTTCTTGCCTTCATCGTCGAACCCGTGCGTTAGTTCATGTCCAATCACCGCGCCGATGTGCCCATAGTTCACCGCGTCATCTTGCTTCGGGTCATAGAACGACGGCTGCAGAATTCCCGCAGGGAAGTTGATGTCATTCATGCTCGGGTTGTAGTAGGCATTTACCTCCGGCGGCGTCATACCCCACTCCTGGTGGTCTACAGGCTTGCCGATCTTGTTCAACACACGATCATTCTCAAACGCCTCCGCCCGCTCCTGATTGCCCAGCGCATCATCCGGCTTGATCTCCAGCTTCGAGTAGTCCCGGAACTTGTCCGGATACCCGATCTTGTTCGCTACAGCCTGCAGCTTCTCCTTCGCTCGCACCTTCGTTGCCGGCGACATCCACACCAGCTGATCGATGTCGCGGTCCATCGCCGCTTCAATATCGCCCACCATCTGCAGCATCTTCGTCTTGCTGTCCCCGGCGAAGTATTGCTCTACATAAACCTTGCCCAGGGCCTCGCCCAGCGCACCGTCCACTGCGTTCGAGCAGCGCTTCCAACGCGGAGTCTGCTCCGGCTGCCCATTCAGCTTGCGTCCGTAGAAATCGAAGTGCTCATCGGCGAATTTCTTCGGCAACTGATAGGCCGACTTCGTCAGCACTTGATAACGCATGTAGGCCTTCAGCGTCTCCATATCCGCTGCGTGGCTCGCCTTGGTCATCGCCGGGAGGAATTCCGGTGTCGCATTGTTCAACTCGCTTACCCGCGGCGAACGGATCGCATCCTGAAACGCGCCAAAGTCCACACCCGGTATCGTCGCCTCGAACGTTGCAATCGGCTGCAGATGGTAAGTCTTCTCCGGCTCTCGCAGGTCGACCACACCCAACGAAGCCTTCGCAAGGTCGGTTTCAAACGCAAGGATATTCTTAGCGTCCTTTGCTGCCTGCTCCGGAGAACTTCCCGCCAGCTCCAGCATCTTCGCGACGTGCGCGACATATTGTCCCCGCAGCTCCACATCCTTGGCCCCAGTGCGCAGGTAGTAGTCCTTCTCAGGCATTCCCAGGCCGCCCTGACTGACAAACGCGATCTGCTTGCTCGCATCTTTGAAGTCCTGCTGCTCTCCATAGCCAAAAAATACATTCACACCAATTCTCTGCAGCTTTCCAATCAGGACCGGTAGCTGGTCTCTGTTGGTCACCGCGTCGATCTCCTTCAGCAGCGGCTCCGCCGGAGCCAGCCCCTTCGCATTGATCGCATCGGTATCCATGCATGCCTTGTAGTAGTCTCCGATCTTCTGTTCATCAGGCGACCTTCCCGCCCCACCCGCCGCCGCCTTGTTCAAAATCCCGTTCAGCGCCTGCGTATTGACGTTGTAGAGAGCATAAAATTGGTCGACACCTTGTTGGTCCGACGGAATCGGATGATTTGCTTCAAACTTCCCGCAGGCAAACTTGTAAAAGTCGTTGCAAGGGTCCACCCCGGTATCGATCGACGTCGTGTCGAACCCTGGAATTGGCACATAGACCTCGTGCGGCTTTCCGCCGTCGGACGTCGCCTTCGCCTGCTGCGCAACTCCCGCGCTCCACGCCCAGGCCGCAACCAGGGCCCCCGTCACAACCAATCCCGCCCGGCGTCCAATCCTGCCTGACGTCGCTAACTTACATCCATTCAACATCGCGTCTCCCCTTGCGTGAATCAAAGTTACCCAGCCTTTGTATCACCGCGCCGGTCCGGGCCGCCACCGCGCTCGTCACAATCTGCACACGTTGCCGCTGCTCGTGCGTCTGTGAAACATTACCTCTACGCGCTATCGATTGTGTGTAGGGATACGCGTCAAATGCCATGCCGGTTCCAAACGTCCCCATTCCGACGCCGCACCGCCTCCTCTGTGCTGCACTGGGCTGGCTTCTAGTTCTCACGGCCCTCCCCGCGTACGCCCGCGGTCCGGAGCCGCCCCTGCGCATCCCGCTCGAAAATCTCGGCTTCCAGGCTCTTTCCACCCAGTTCCTGCTTAACGGCAGCTCCATGCTTACAGTGCACTATGTCGACGACAAGCACCTACTCATCACCTTCGTGGTCCACCGCCTCATACCTCGACTGCCCAATGAGCCTGAAGACGATCAGGACCGCGTAGTCGATGCCGTCCTCCTCGAGCTCCCCAATGGTCGCATACTCGCCCGCACCACCTGGCACCTGCACGACCAGGCCCAATACCTCTGGAACCTTGGCCACGGTCACTTCCTCCTCCGTGTCCGCGACAACCTCACCACCTTCGCTCCTCTCGCCAACCTCGCCACCGGCCAGCCCTTCGCCCAGGGCCCCTTCCTCGTCTCGGCCGATCGCCGCATCGCCGCGCTGGTCCTCTCTCCCGACACCGACCTGCTCATTATCGAGACCCTCAAGCGAACGCCTCCCAAACCAAAGTCGGAGACCTCTCTCTTTGGCCCCACCCCGCCCGCCGAGCCTAAGTTGGAGGAGAGAAATCTGGTCCAGATCAACTTCTACCGCCTCCATCCCCGTGATAACGGCGACCCCGTCAAACCCGTCTTCGCCGGCAGCGTTCAAGCCAGAGGCGTAGGCGGCATACCCGTCTCCACCGCAGGCTTTCTTGCTGTAGTAGACCAGGGCCATCAGCACTACGCCTTCGACTTCCACTCCTACGCCGGCAAGATCGACGAGCTCGCTCCCTTCGACTCCACCTGCCCCCCCGCCCCGATCTTCGTCAGCCACAGCGAGTTCATCGCCTTCGGCTGCCGCACCAGCCACACCATGCAGCAGGTCGGCGGCTTCAATATGCGTGGCGAAGAGATGTGGGAGCAGGGCCTCTTCGGCGACTACACCGCACCCTCCCTCGCCTATGCTCCCGCCGGCGGGCGCTTCGCCCTCAGCCGCATCATGCTTCGCAGCTCGGCCGTCCCCGATCAGCCGATCAGCGCCGATGAGGTCAGCGCCCAGACCGTCGTCGTCTACCAGACCAACACCGGCAAGCAGCTGCTCCGCGCCGACTGCTCCCCGGTCGAGCGTGCCGGTCAGAACTTCGCCCTATCTCCCAACGGCCTCGGCCTCGCCATCGTTCACGCCGATGCTGTCGAGGTCTACAGCCTGCCGCCCCTCACCTCCAAAGATGAGGCCGAGCTCAAGCTCGCTCAGGCCTCGGCCCCTCCGGAGACCGATCTTCCCGTCCACTTCACCGCAAAGGAGGTTCCGTCAAGTGCTGCCGAGGTTAACGCCGACCCTCCCGAGCGGCCCGGTCCCCAGCTTCCTGCCGCCGTACCCCCTACCGCCGCCAGCGCTCCGCCTGACTCCGACCAAAACCAACCCGCCAACAAGCCAACCCAGCCACCTGCAGCCGCCTCGACACCAGCCTCCACCACCCAATCCTCCGGCGACCCA
>DATHQG010000127.1:0-2514 GCA_035483075.1 Edaphobacter sp.
ATCGCGGCAATCATCCAAAAGCGAATTGGAGTTCCTTCATCGGTGGAGCGGACGTAGGCCACAAAGATACAGAGGAAGATCGCCAGGACAGCGATGGTGCCGATCCATAGTCGGGGGCTCGGCTCCAGGATGGGGTCGATAAAGAGGAAGCCGACGTAGGCAAGCCAGATGTAGGCGAAACCGCTGCGGGGCTTCTTCGGGATGGTGTCGGTGGTGCTCATGATTGCCCCTGCAGTTTACTCCGTGGAGGTTTGAACTTTGGTTGAGGTTACGCGTTCTGCTCTTTGCGATGGAAGATGAGCCAACTGAGGCCGAGCATCAGTAGAGTGAAGCCGATGAGTGCGTTCCAGTGAGAGACGAGGGACATGGAGTCTTGATAGCCGAAGATGCTGAGCATGAGTTGGGAGAGATGATAGGTTGGCAGAGCGGGCGCGAAGACTTGCAGCCAGTGCGGCATGAAGCGGAGTGGCATCCACAGACCGCTGAGGAAGGACATTGGCAGATAGATGAGGTTGACGATGGCGGGTGCGGCATTAGCCGGGACGAGCTGCGCAAGCAGGAGGCCCATGCTGGCAAAGCTGATGGAGCCGACGATGGTCATGCCTAGCATCTTGATTAGCTCGGTGGCAGAAAGGAAGACGCCGCCGAAGGTCGTGGCGACCGCTGTGAGAATGAAGACGATGATGATGCCGAAGGCGACGGCGGAGGCGCACTTCGCGAAGAGGTAGGCTGAGGCCGGCATTGGGCTGGCGCGCTTGAGTTCCAGCCAGCCTGCGGCCAGCTCTGAGGCCACGCCTACGCCGATGCCGAAGAGCGCGGCGCCGATGAGACCGAAACAAGCGTAGCTGCCGAGCATGTACTTCGCCACGTGGACGTTGCCCGCGTAGGCGTTGCGGTTTGCGATGCCGAAGAGCACGTAAAACATGACAGGAAAGCCGATGGTGGAGAGCGAGAACGACTTGGTGCGCATCAGTTTCAGGAACTCGTATTTTGTCTCCTTGCCGAAGATGCGAAGGGTGTGGGCCGAGCCCGTCAAGGTGGGTAGCGGATGAGTGATTGCTGAGGTTGCCATGATTTCTCCTGACTTGTTTCGGTTGCTTGTGGCGACGCCGGGGTTACTAGTTTCTTGTCAGTGCGAGGAAGGCGTCTTCGAGGGCCGGCCCCGCGATTTCGAGGCCGCTTAGCGCTTCGTCGCGCAGGAGCATCTCGCGAAGTACGGTCTCTGCGTCGGTTGCGGTTACGACGACTGCGCCTGCGTTGAACTCGACGCTGGTTACGCTGGGGAGCGTGAGCAGGAAATCTCTGGAGAGGTCTGTATGGCAGCGGATGGTGCGGTCTCCGCTGTTGCGCTTGATCTCGGACGGAGTGCCTTCGCTGATGACGCGGCCCTTGTTGATGACGATGATGCGATGGGCAAGGGCGTCGGCCTCTTCGAGGTAGTGGGTGGTGAGGAGAACGGTCTTTCCCTGGTCGGACATGCAGCGGACCTGCTGCCAGAGGGCGCGGCGGGACTCGATGTCGAGGCCTACCGTGGGCTCGTCGAGGAAGATGAGGTCGGGGTCGCCGCAGATGGCGAGGGCGAAGAGGACGCGCTGCTTCTGGCCGCCGCTGAGCTGGCCGAAGAGGCGATCTTCGAGGCCCTGGAGCTGGGCGATGCGGAGGACCTCTGGCATTGGGAGTGGGTGGGGATAGTAGCTGCGGAAGAGGTCGAGGTGTTCGCGGACGCGAAGGGTTTCGGTGATGCGGGCGACCTGCAGCATGGTGCCGACACGAGTGCGGGTGGTGGCTTCGCGTGGGTCGCTGCCGAAGACCCGTGCGGCGCCGGAGGTGGGGGCGATGAGGCCGAGGAGCAGTTTGACTGCCGTGGATTTGCCGGCGCCGTTGGGGCCGAGGAGGGCGACTACTTCTCCGGGACGCAGCGAGAGACTCAGGTTGTCGAGGGCGATAGTTGCGCCATAGCGCTTGGTAATGTTGGTGAGCGTGGCGATGGGTCGCTGCGGCACTAACGCGGGTGCCTCTGCGATTGGTTCCGTCTCGTAGGCGATTGCGCTCAACGGCATGATCGGTCTCCTTTTTCTGCTTACAGGAGAGATCATGGGCCGATTTGCTCGGCGGCAGTAGTGTCGGGCGTCAGGAATCGGAGGTGACAGTTGTCATGTGACGGGTCGCCACCTGGATAACTTCCGCCGGGGAAAGGCCTTGTTGGCGGAGTGTGCGGATGGCGAGGGCGGCGTGGCGCTTGGCGAGGCGGATGCCCTGCTCGTCGGTGAGGAGGTGGGTGTGGAAGTATGTGGGCGTAGGCAGGTTGAGGGCGCGCTGGAGGAGGACCTGGCGGGCGGTGGACTTGAGCAGGTCGCAGCCGCGGACTACTTCGGTGATTTGAGTGTCGGCGTCGTCGACTACGCAGGCTAGTTGGTAGCTGGGAAGGCCGTCCTTTCGCCAGACCAGGAAGTCTCCGAAGTCTTTGCCGGCGGCGAAGGACTGGGAGCCGAGGTTTTTGTCTACGAAGGCGAT
>DATHQG010000128.1:0-7323 GCA_035483075.1 Edaphobacter sp.
TAGTAGGGAGGTCTGCCGTAACTGAATACAAGCGCAAAGCCTAACTTCTCACGGAAAAATTTGCATGATCTCTTGATATCGGTGACGAGCAGTTGCGGCTCTGCACAGACAATCGTTGCTTTGGACGGCGATGATTTCACCCTGGGCGACGTGGTCGTCGAAAGTCCAGTTTTCAGGGCCTGCCAACTATCGAAGCCTTGCTGTCTTGCGACCATTTCCTGCGCGTCGCTGAGTTTAAAGGTCGCCGCGAGAATTTCGGAGTCGGACATATTCAGGAAACGGGGCAAATGCTCGCGGACCTGTGCGGCGACGGGATAGTGGCGTTCGCGATGCCACCGCAGTATGAGTTTGGCTTGCTTTTTAAGGTTCTCTAGATTGGGCATGTAGGCCTCCACGATGGGATCGTAGGTGGGCATTGCCCTTCGGCGGCCTGCCGTTGCATCCTACATGCGCAGACTGCAGTATCTGAGACGGGGTCAGAGATTGTCAATTGAGAACGCCGCTGCGCTACACGTTGTTTTAGGTGGGCGTTGCGTGGGAGTCCGCGGTGGTTTGGACCGTGTCGAGAAGGGTGAGGAGGACGCGGCGGAGGGCGGTTTCGCGGCCGGTGGGGTCGTACCACTCCTGCAGGGTATGGATGCCGCCGCCCTGGCCTCCAGCTCCGATGGCGATGGCGGGGACGCCGCGCGAGAGGGGGATGTTAGCGTCGGTGGAGCCGAGGCGGGGTTCGGTGCGGAGGGTGAGATGGCGGTCTACGGCGCGGAGGGTGTGGAGGATCGGGGAGTTGTCGGGAAGGGACGCGGCGGGGCGGTTTCCGATGGTTTCGATGTGGAGTTTTAGTGGCGAGTCCGTGGCTTTTTGTCTGGTGGAGGGGGTGACGATGTTGTCGAAGATCTGATGGACCGTCGTGGCCGTGGAGTTGAGCTGAGTGGGATCAGTGGAGCGGATGTCGAGGAGCGCGGTGGCGGACTCCGGGATGGAGTTGATGGAGGTGCCGCCGGAGATGTGGCCGACGTTGATGGTTGTTGGGGGGTCGGTGGGGAGTTCGAGGGCGGCGATCTGCGTGAGGGCGTGGCTGAGCTGGAGGATGGGGTTGGGGACGCCGGCGTCTATCCAGGAGTGGCCGCCCGGACCGGTGATGGTGACGCGGAAGCGAAGGCTGCCGAGGGCGCGGGTCACGACCGCGGAGCTGCCGCTGCCTTCGAGTGCGATGGCAGCGAGGACGCGATTGCGGTAGGGTCCGCGTTCGAAGAGATGGCGCATGCCGCGGAGGTCGCCTTCGCCCTCTTCACCAACGTTGGCGGCGAAGAGGACCGTGATGGGCGGGGTGATGTCGGCATAGCGAAGGGCCGCGGCCAGGGCGAGAAGGCCCGTGAGTCCGGCGGCGTTGTCGCAGATGCCAGGGGCGTGGATGCGGGCGCTGTCTTTTTCTTCGAGGGGTTCGATGAGGGTGTCGGCGGGGAAGACCGTGTCCAGGTGGGCAGAGAGGAGGACGCAGGGGGAGTTGTTGGCCTCGACTTTGGGGCCGAGTTCCGCCAGGACGTTGCCCGCATCGTCGAGGTGGACGTTGGTTAGGCCGAGTTGTCGGAAGCGGTCGAGGAACCAGGCGGCGCGGACGGATTCGCCGAAGGGCGGGGCGGGGATGCGCACAATCTCGAGCTGCCATTGGCGGAGTTGGGGCTGGTGGAGGTGCAGCCAGTGGAAGGCGCGGTGGACCGCGGTGAGGGTGGCGAGACGTGCTATGCGGCGCTGGGCCGAGGAGGTGGCGGCGGGCATTAGGATTCCACCTCCACTTTTAAGTTTGAGACACCGGTGCCATCGAAATGAGCGGGAGCGGTCTCGCTTCGCTCGATACGCACCGGGAGTTGTGGCGGTGGGTTCATTTGTACTCGACCTCGACGAGGAAGAGGCCGCTTGCGGGGGCAGTAGGGCCAGCGGCGCTGCGATCTCTGGCGGAGAGGATGGTGGGGACCTCGTCGGCTGAGATTCGGTTGGCGGCCGCTTCGACGAAGGTGCCGACGAGGTTGCGAACCATGTGATGGAGGAACCCGCTGCCTGTGACTCGGTAGATGAGGAGGTCTTCCTGCCGATGCCAGGTGGAGTGGTAGATGGTGCGGACGTTGTCGACGGGGTCGGTCAATAACGGAGGTGGAGAACCGGGTTTCTCCACTGCGGCGGCAAGTGCGCCGCCTCCGGTGGAGATGACATCTTTTGGGTTGGTTCGAGAAGAAAAGGCGTCGTTGGGAGGTGTGTCTTCGAGTGGTCTTTGATATGCGGCATTGCGTGTAGTTTGGTCCGGATCGTTGGCGGCGAATGAGGTGAAGTCGTGAGTGCCGAGGACATGGGCGGCGGCTTGTTGCAGGACGGCGAGGTCGAGTGAATAACGGCAGACCCATACGTACGGGGCTAGCATAGGGGAGCAGATAGGATCGCCCGGGAGGATGCGGTACTGGTAGGTTTTGCGGAGGGCGTTGTGGCGGGCGTGGAAGTCTTCGGGGACGGCTTCGACCGAGAGGACGCGAATGCTTGGGGGGAGGGCGCGGTTGAGGGCGCGATGGAGGTTGGCGGCGGGGATCGGCACGGTGAGGGAGAAGGTGGCGACCTGGGCGAGGGCGTGGACGCCGGCGTCGGTGCGGCCGGAGCCCTGGGGGAGGACGGTTTCTCCGGTGACGTGGTGGATCGCGTGCGCTAGTGTGCCCTGGACGGTGGGGAGGTTGGGCTGGATCTGCCAACCGTTGTAGGGGGTCCCGTCGTAGGCGAGGATGAGCTTCCAGTGCGGCATGGGGATGATTTGGACGGTATCACGATGGACTGCTTAACACGGATTGGCACGGATAACACGGATTGAAAGATAGACAACTGCAACTTCGGGCCCTTCGACTGGGTAATTTGCAAGCGAGATTTCGGTGGAACCTAGCTTGATGCTGAGTTGAGACGGCGATTGGTAACAGGAGAGCATTGATATACTTACTTCGTTACAACCATTCGACAATTTTGATGGATTGTTGGGAACGAAGCAACGAATGAGTGCGTATATCTGCTCAACCAAAGCATTTCTGCGCGACAGGAGTGTGTAGGCCAGGAGCATTCTTTAAGAGTCGTCGGAAAGGTGCTGCGCGTCTTAACAAGCATTACATAAATGGATTGCGGGCCAGACCTCTGCGCTATGGCGGGGGCGAGGCAGGACCATGAATTCAGATGTCCGGCAGAGATTACCAGCTGAAGTTGGGAGCTGCCGGCAAAGCGTAGAGAGGTTTGGAGAGCGCATCGTGAGATTAAAAGATTTGCAGGCGGCAGCGAGCGTTGCCCTGTTGTTGATGAGCGCAGGTACGCAGAACGGAATAGCGCAACAGCCCACTCCTCCGATACCGAACCAGACGGCGCCAAGTGCGACGCAGCCGGCGGCGCCGCTGGCGGTGCAGAACGATACGACGGGGCAGCCGGGTTTGCCACAGGCCCCTCCGCCGAAGCTGACCGAGCCGTTGTACCTGCGGGGCACTGATGTCGACTACACGAAGCCGAAGAGCCACTTCTGGAATCCGATTGCTCCGTACACGCAGCTTAATTATCCGGCCCCGAGTCTGGGAAATACTCCGAAGCTGGAGCAACTGCTGCACGACGGGAAGATTTATCTGAGCTTGTCGGATGCAGTGATGCTGGCTATTGAAAATAACTACGACATAGCGATTGCGCGGATCAATCTGGATATTGCGGACACGGATATACTTCGTGCAAAGGCGGGGTCATTCCTGCGCGGCGTTTCGAGTGGCCTAGTACAAAATACGCTGGGCGGGACGACAACGACGATTTTGACCGGTGGCGGGCCAGGAGCGACCTCGGCCGGAACAGGCGGCGCGGGCGCGGGCGCGGGCGGGCTGGTGACGAGCACGAATGGCGGAGGGCCCACGCCTGAGGCACTGGATCCGGTGGTGACGGGACAACTGTCGTATGAGGCAGCGAGCGCGCCGCAGATTAACCCGCTGTTCAGCGGCGGCCTGAACGTTTTGAATACGGACACGGCGACCTACAATTTCAATTACAACCAGGGCTTCATCACTGGCACAGCGCTTACGGTTGCATTCGACAATACGCGCGTGGCGACGAACAACCCGTTCAGTACTTATAGTCCGTCTTATACGACGAGTTTCCGGGCGACGGCGACCCAGCATCTACTGCAGGGGTTTGGGCCAGGGATCAATGGGCGGTTCATTTTGCAGGCCAAGAATGACCGGCGGATCACGGACTCGTCATTCCGCCAGCAGCTGCTATACACGGTGAATCAGGTAGAGGCTATTTATTGGGCGCTGGTGAGCGCATACGAGGACGAGCAGGCGAAGGAACGTGCGCTGGCGCAGTCTACACAGTTGACGGCGGATAACCGGAGGCAACTGGAGATTGGAACGCTGGCCCCTCTGGACGTGGTGAACTCCGACAGCGCGGTGGCGACCGACAAGCAAGCGCTGGTGGCTTCGAAGACGAACCTGGAATATCAGCAACTGATCATGAAGCAGGCGATTGCGCGGAACCTGAACGAGCCGCAGCTTGCGACTGCTCCGGTAATTCCGACCGATCGCATAAGCCTGGAGCGGTTGGCGGAGGAGGACATGCCGACCGAGGACCTGGTGAAGGAAGCGTACGTGAACAATCCTCAGATTGAGCAGGCAGTTCTGGCTCTCAAGAATAACGAGATCACGATCAAGGCTTTCAAGAACGGGTTATTGCCGACGGTGGATGCGTATGCGTTTTACGGAGCGAGTGCGCTAGGTGGCCACCAGAATCCGGGCGCTGTCAATTTCGAGACCGGTGCCCCTTACCCTCCAGGGAGCTTTCCGACGGTGGATTACGGTTCGGCGTTCAGCAATCTGTTTAACAGCAGCGCTCCGGATAAGGGCGTCGGCGTGAATATCAACGTCACGCTGCGGAATAGAACGGCGCAGGCGGACCAGGCGCGTTCGCAGATGGAGTACCGGCAGACGGAGATGCGAATCCAGCAGCTTTACGACCAGATTCGCATCCAGGTAACGAACCAGCAGTACGCGCTGACGAACGACAGGGCCCAGGTGGAGGCGGCACAGGCAGCGCGGGACTATGCTGCGCAGAGTCTGGATGCCGAGCAGAAGAAGTACAAGCTGGGTGCGTCGACGACGGCAAACGTACTGCAGCAGGGAAGGAACCTGGCGGCCGCTGAGAATACACTGATTTCGGACACGGCTGCGTATGCGAAAGACCGGTCGCTGCTGCGTCAGTTGCTGGCGACCACGCTGGACGTTTACGGGATCAGCATTCAGAGCGCGGCGATAGGGAACCTTGGTAAGCCTCCGGCGATTCCGGGACTGACCGCTCCGAAGGCACCTGAGGCGCCGAAGCCAATTTCGGCGACTCCGAATACCCCTCCGCAGCAGTAGGTAGAGATGGTTTTGCGAGAGGGTCCGGGCTTCGGCTCGGGCCCTTTTTTTGTTTCAGGCTGTTGGTGCGGGGAAGCTTTGGTGACGAGAGTAATTACGCCGCAGAGTTTCGAAGCGATGGATGTGAGCCGCGTGGACTAAACTGAAGGTCATGAGTAATGAACAGAGCAAGGAACTGGGTGGGGAACATTTGAACTCTCTGGCCAAGGCGGCTTCGGCCTATTTGCGGTCTGCGATGCATCAGCCAGTGCAGTGGCAGGAGTGGGGCGAAGAGGCGTTTGCAAAGGCGAAGGCCGAGGACAAGCCGATTCTGCTTGATATCGGAGCGGTGTGGTGCCACTGGTGCCATGTGATGGACCGTGAGTCGTATGAGAGCGGGGAGACGGCGAAGATCATCAACGACCAGTTTATTGCGGTGAAGGTGGACCGGGACGAGCGGCCGGACGTGGATACGCGCTACCAGGCGGCGGTGTCGGCGATCAGTGGACAAGGTGGTTGGCCGCTGACGGCGTTCCTGACTCCAGAGGGGAAGCCTTATTTTGGTGGCACGTATTTTCCTCCGACGGACCAGCATGGACGACCGGGGTTTCCGCGGGTGTTGTTGACGATGGCGGAGGCTTTTCAAAAGCGAAGGGACGAGGTGAACGATTCGGCCGGCAGCGTGATGGCTGCGATCGAGCATAACGAGTCGTTCATGGGCAGGGCGGGGAATCCCGGGCCGGAGCTGGTGGCGAAGCTGGTGGATTCGGCGCTGAAGCAGTTTGATGCAAGGTCCGGTGGGTTTGGGTCGCAGCCGAAGTTTCCGCACTCGGGGGCGATCGATCTGTTGCTGGATGCGGCTTCGCGGGTGTCAGTCGGTGGAGCGGAGAATGTCGGCGAGGCGGCGAAGAACGCGGCGATGGTGACGCTTGCCAAGATGTCGAAGGGTGGGATCTACGACCATCTGGCGGGTGGGTTTCATCGCTACTCGGTCGATGACCGGTGGGTGGTGCCGCACTTCGAGAAGATGGCATATGACAACAGCGAGCTGCTGAAGAACTATGTCCATGCGTTCCAGACATTCGTCGAGCCAGAGGCCGCTCGAGTGGCTCGGGAGATGGTTCGGTGGATGGATGAGTGGCTGAGTGATCGCGAACGGGGCGGGTTTTATGCATCGCAGGACGCGGACTTTTCGCTGGACGATGACGGCGATTACTTTACGTGGACGATGGATGAGGCGGCCGCGGTGTTGACGGCCGAAGAGATGGCGGTGGCGAGCGCGTACTACGACATTGGCGAGATCGGCGACATGCATCACAACCCCGGAAAGAACGTGCTGCATGTGCGAGGGACGCTGGACGGTGTTGCGAAGGCAAACAAGATTTCGCTGGATGAGGCGAAGGAGCGGCTTGATTCCGCAAAGAAGAAGCTGTACGAGGCGCGGCTGAGGCGGCCTACACCGTATGTCGATAAGACGGTCTATGTGGGCTGGAACGGGATGTGCATCTCGGCCTACCTGGAAGCAGGGCGGGTCCTGGATTTACCGGAGGTGCGGGCGTTTGCGCTGAAGTCGCTGGACCGTGTGCTGGCTGAGGCGAGGGACTCGAAGACCGGGCTGGCGCATGTGGTGGCTTACGGAGAGCAGGGCGGAGTTGAAGCGCAGGTGGCCGGAGTGCTGGATGATTATGTGTTTCTTGGTCACGCGGCGCTCGACGCCTGGGAGATGACTGGAGAGATGCGCTACTACATCGCGGCCGAGTCGATCATGGAGAGTGCGCTCGAGCGTTTCTATGACGCTACGGGGTGCGCCTTCTTCGATACAGAGAAGGCGGCCGATGGTGAGGTTCGGCTGGGCGCTCTGGTGACGCGGAGGAAGCCGCTGCAGGATTCGCCAACGCCTGCGGCAAACCCAGTTGGGGCGGCCCTGCTGTTACGGCTG
>DATHQG010000129.1:0-7869 GCA_035483075.1 Edaphobacter sp.
TCGGCCCTTTGGGAGGAGCGATCTTGACGACCGGGGTCGGCGCAGTGCCGATGCCGCCCATCACGCCGCCCGGAACACCGCTGCCGCTACCCATGCCAGCCATACCGGCAACACCGGCCATCGTCGGCGGAGCAGCATCTTCCTTCAACATCTTGATGTCTTTGGGGATCTTCGTCGGCGCATGCAGGCCCGCATCGATCTCGGAGACCATCTTGATCGGCTTTACGATCTGCTGAGGAGGTGGGGGTGGGGGCGGGGGTGGGGGTGGAGGCGGCGCTGAGATCATCGCGGTCAATGCCGTATGCGGCAGGGCCTCGGGATACAGCAGCGGAATGAGAATCATGGTTGCCAGGATCGCGGCATTGAATGCAAAGGTCCCAATCATCCAGTATTTGGACTTGGTCTTGATCTTGCCGCCGGACTCCATCAACGAATCTTCGAACATATGCAGCCTCTTTAGGTGAAGAAGAGCTATTTTTCTTTAGACACCACGTCGCTTCAGTTTGTTCCCGATCCAACTGCACTTGCGGCAAAGCTGCCGGTCCCTAGGCCTTGGCCCGTTTCCCCGCAGGCAGCGAGGCGATCTTGCCCCGCTTCACCCGCCAATCCTGGTAGGCCACCAGCATCGGCGCGGCCACCGCAATCGACGAGTACGTTCCAATCAGGATTCCAATCACAAGAGCAAAAGAGAACCCATGCAGCACCTCACCGCCAAAAAGATATAACGACATTACGGTCAAAAACGTTAGGCCGGACGAGATTACGGTTCGGCTCAGCGTCTGATTGATGCTCCGATTAACGACGTCGTGTAACGACTCTCGCCGCGAAAGCGCCAGGTTCTCGCGAATACGGTCGAAGACGACAATGGTGTCGTTCATCGAATAACCAATCAATGTGAGGATAGCTGCGATTACGGTAAGCGTAATCTCCTGGTTCGTCAAACTAAAAGCACCCACCGTGATCAGGGTGTCGTGGAAAACCGCCACCACGGCCGCCACGCCATAGATCAGCTCAAACCGGAACCACAGGTAAATCAGCATCCCGAGCAGCGAGTACAAAGTCGCCAGCCAGGCCTGCTTTTGCAGCTGCTTACCTGCCGTAGGTCCCACAATCTCGACCTGTTCGATCGTAAAGCCCGAGTCGTGATACCCGGCAGTCAGGGCACTCTCGACGCTCTGGCGCCCCGCGTCATGCGATTGGTCGGTCGCCGTTGACTCCGGCAGCGCAATGATCACCTTGTTCGCCGCATGACCGCTGGGGTCACTGACTCGCTGAATCAAGGCATTGTGTACGCCGGCGCGATCCATGGCGTGCCGGAGATGGTCTTCATTCGGCACCTGGTCGAAGGCGACCCGGATCTGCGTGCCACCCTTGAAATCCACTCCGAGCGGGATATGGTGCCAGAACAGCATGCTCAGCACGCCGGCAACAGAAAAAATCAGGGAAAACCCGAGGAAGTACCACTTCTTCCCAAGCCAATCGATATTCGTTGTACGAAACAGTTCCAGACTCACGCTTCAAACCCTCAGCGGCGCCCCGCAGGCCCCGCAATCTCTCAAAAAATCTAAATCGACAAAGCTGCGCCGCGTTCTTTCTTCTGCAGGATCGTGTCGAAGATCAGCCGCGACACAAATACCGCGGTAAACAGATTGGCAAACAGACCAAACGCCAGCGTCACAGCAAATCCACGCACCGGACCCGAGCCAAACAGGAACAGAATCATTGCCGAGACGATCGTCGTCACGTGGGTATCGATGATCGTGACCCACGCGTGGGCGAAGCCCTGCTGCACCGCCGCCGCGGCCGTCTTGCCCGCCCGCAACTCTTCACGAATCCGCTCAAAGATCAGCACATTCGAGTCCACACCCATACCTATCGTCAGGATCACGCCAGCAATACCCGGCAGCGTCAGCACCGATCCGGTAAAGCCCATAAACCCGAGCAGAATCACCAGGTTCAGGACTAGCGCAAGGTCCGCATTGATACCCGCGCCGCGGTAATACACCAGCATAAAGACCATGACAGCCAGCATGCCGGCGATAGCGGCAACCACGCCCTGATGGATCGACGCCAGACCAAGGGTCGGCCCGACCGTCCGCGTCTCAAGGTAGGAGATCGAAGCCGGCAGCGCACCCGTACGCAGCATCAGCGACAGGTCGTTCGCCTGCTGCTGCGTAAATGCACCCGTGATCTCGCCACTGTCGCGAATCGCCGACTGAATGCTGGCAACTTCGCGGACCTTATTATCGAGCACAATCGCCATCGAGCCCGGCGAAGCGCTCGTGCTGGAGTGGGCCTCGGTGTACTTGTAGAAGCGGTCTCCGGCCTCTGTAGTCAGGTTGAAGCGGATATTCGGCCTGCCATTCTGGTCCTGCGAAGGCTGCGCGTCGCGGAAGTCCGTACCTTCCACCTCGCTGACCCGCTTCACCAGCCAAACCATCTCGGGAGCGCCCGCCGAGCCGACCCCGCGCACCAGCATCGAGTCTGCGGGAATCACCCCGCCATTGGCCTGCATCGCTGCCTGGTCCGTATCGTAGGGTCCGCCCGTGACCGCATGGATCGACAGCTTGGCCGTCGACTGAATCACCTCTTCCACCCGCGCCGGATCGCTCTCGCCCGGCAGCTCGACCAGAATCTGGTTGGCGCCAAGCCCATACTTCTGGATCACCGGCTCCGTAACGCCCAGTATGTCGATACGCTCGCGAATCGTCTCAATCGACGTGTCCAGCGTCCGCGTCTCCAGATCGCGCACCGCCCCCGGCTTCATCGTCAGGGTCGAACTACCATCGGGCGTGGTCAAGACGTCGTAGCTTGAATAGTCATTGCCTTGCAGGATCGAGCGGGCATCGCCCAGCTTCGTCGCCGGAATCCCCGAAACGACGATCGTCTGCGGCTTCGTCGGGTCGGTCTTGCCTATAGTCGCGCCAGCAATCCCGGCCTTCTGGAAGTCGTCCTCCAGACGCGCCACGTCCCGGTCCGTAGCCGACGCGATCGCCTCAGCCACATGTACCTCAAGCACCAGGTGCGTGCCGCCCTTGAGGTCAAGCCCAAGGTGAATATTGTTCTTGATCGACTCCATCAGCCCACCGTGGGGTATACCCACAATGCCGAAACAGAAGACCACCAGTACTGCAACGATGAGTGCCAGTTTCCCGGCCAGATTCTTGCCCATGATCTCTATTGAAGGGTGCAGCCGCAGTCTCTTACCTCGTTCCTGCCGCCGCTCTCCCTGCTTCTTCCTTATCCGTAGTTAACGGTCCAATCTCGACCTGCATACATCTGAAACAAAACCAATCTGCTGCGGTCCGCTTCAGGCGGCCTGTTCGTCCGTGGTTACCGCGGCGATGGCGCTCTTGACGAACTCCAGCTTCACGCCGTCAGGCTGGACACGCAACACCACAACATCGTCCTTGACCGTCAGCACCGTGCCGCGAATACCGCCGTTGGTGGTCACACGGTCGCCGGACTTCAACTGTCCCAGCATCTCCTGCCACTTTTTCTGCTTCCTTTGGTTCGGCGCGATCATCAAAAAGTAAAGCACCACAAAAAACAATATCGGCAGCGCCAGACTGCCAATGCTACCCAGTCCGCCCGCCGCACTCTGCAACCACATCGCAAACATCCATCCACTCCGTTCAAAAACACAAATCTTCTTCAGCTATCGCAATCAGGCGGCCGCAAAGATACCTCGCGGGCCCGCTTCAGCGGACACGGCTTCGCTCCCCGCGCAAAAAGAGGCCTAGCCCCTAAGCATCGCGTAACCGAGGGGTAGTGTCAAGGCGACGGCGACCCTCGGACCCACCTTCCGCGTCCATCCATCGCCATATTTCCGCCGAGTCAACACATTCGGTAGAAGCCAACCGTCAGATAATGAGGCATGTGGACCGGCCCCGCGAAATATCTCTGGATCGGACTCCTCGTTGCTGCGACCGCCACAATTGCGATCGTCGCCCGAAGAGCACAAATAAAGACCGGCCCTTCGGATGGGCTCGTCTACATCTGGGTTAAGCCCGGTTCTTTCTTCACTGGCTGCGATCCAAAGGACGAAGAATGTATGGGCAGAGAGAGGCCGCGCCGCGAAATTACACTCGACAAAGGCTTTTGGATCGGAAGGACCGAGGTCACCCAGCGAGCTTTTCAAAAAGTCATGGGCCAGAATCCCAGCCGTTATCAAGGCGCCGATCTTCCCGTCGAACAGGTCGATTGGAACTCCGCTCAAAGCTACTGTAGGGCCATCGGTATGCGGCTACCCACAGAGTCGGAATGGGAGTTTGCCGCCTTCGGAGGGAATCCAGCTCCTCGATACGGCCCCCTGAACGAAATCGCCTGGTTCGACGGAAACAGTGGCGACACCACGCATCCTGTCGGCACCAAGCGACCCAATAACTACGGCCTCTTCGATATGCTGGGAAACGTCTGGGAGTGGGTCGAGAACCAGTCCGACATGGGCCCCCAACGGAGAATCATGAAAGGCGGTTCTTTCTATAACATCTCGAGAGATTTGCGGGTCCCGAACCGCGAGACTCCCCCCGACGATATTCGACATCGCAACATAGGATTTCGCTGCGTTCAAAACTGAACTCTCTAATTCACAAAATTAGTTGCATCATTAAATCCAGTTTGCCCCGTCCCATATCCGTTTCGAAACGAAATCCGAAAGGAGCATCGCCATGAAACTAGCAGGAAAGAAAGCCCTTATAACCGGAGGCAACAGCGGAATCGGCCTCGCGACGGCTCGGCTCTTCACCAAAGAGGGCGCTCAGGTTGCCATCACCGGCAGAAATCAGGAGACCCTGGACGCCGCCCTGGCCGACCTCGGCCCCAAAGCCATCGGCTTCCGCGGCGACATCACCGACTCCAAGTCTCGCAAAGCCATCTTCAAGCAGGTCGGAGAAAAGTTCGGCAAGCTCGACATCGTCTTTGCCAACGCCGGCGTCCCCGGCTCCACCCCCGTGGGCAGCACCGCCGAAGAGCTCTTCGAACAGATCATCAACATCAATCTCACCTGCGTCTTCTTCACCGTGCAGGACGCGCTCCCTTTCCTCAACGACGGCAGCTCCGTCATCCTCAACGGGTCGGTGATCGGCACCCTCGGGCAGCCCGGTTACGCGGCATACTCTGCTTCGAAGGCAGGAGTCCGCGCACTCGCCCGTACCCTGGCCGCTGATCTCTCACCGCGCAACATCCGCGTCAACGTCGTCGCCCCGGGCGCTATCAAGACCCCCATCTGGGCACGCAACAGCCAGCGTTCGCCCGAGGAGAGCGGTGAGATCGGCAAAAAACTCGCCTCGCAAATTGCCCTCGGACGCTGGGGTGAAGCCGACGAGATTGCCAAGGCCGTCCTCTTCCTCGCCTCCGATGACTCCTCCTATGTTCAGGGTGTCGAGCTCTTCGTTGATGGTGGCCTCACCGGGACACCTCTCGGCGGCGCTTTAAACCGCTTCTAACGCAACCGCCGGACTCGGGACCCCTCGCGTCCGCCCTTCATGCAAACAAAACAGGCCGCCTGATACCCTCCTCTACGGAGACATCATTAGCCATGGCCACCGCCCCCGACCTTGCTACAGATCTGGCCCTCATCGCTCGCCAGGAAGCCGACCTCCGCTTTCCCTCGTTTGACTACGACACGGCCTGGCGCGTCGGCCTCAGCATGCGTGAGCTCGCCCAGTCCCGCAAGCAATCCATCGTCATCGACATCCGCCGCTTCGGCCAGCCCCACCAGCCGCTCTTCTACACAGCGCTCGGCGGAACACCCGACAACGCCCGCTGGGTGCAGCGCAAATCAAACGTCGTCGCCCGCTTTCACCGCTGCTCCTATGCCATCGGCCTCACACTCGAGCAAACCAACCGCACCTTCAGCGAGCGCTACAACCTCCCCGATGCCGACTACGCCGCCCACGGCGGCTGCTTTCCCGTCCATGTTGTCGGTACGGGCATCATCGGCTGTATCACCGTCTCCGGTCTGACCCAGCGAGAAGACCACAACCTCGTCGTCGAAGCACTCTGCCTCGAACTCCACAAAGACCACGGGTCCCTCCGGCTTCCGCCTCATCCCTGACCCCGTCCCTGTGATACCGTTCGAAAATGCTCTTTATCCACCTCGTCCTTACCGTAACCCTAGTCGCCCCCTGCGCCCTCGCGCAAACCACAGCTTCCCCAGCTCCCGTCTCCCCTGAGACCCGCGCCGCCGTCAGTCGGCTCATCGGCGACATCATGGTCAACGGCCGGGCCTACGACTACGACCGCCTGCTTGCCGATGGCATCGGCCCCCGCCTCACCGGCTCCGACAACTACGTGCACGCCGTCTCCTGGGCACAAGACCAGTTCCACACCCTCGGCCTAACCAACATCCACACCGAGTCCTTCACCATGGCCGCCCTCTGGGAGCCCGAAACCCCCGCCACCGGCCACATCATCGAGCCACGCAACCAGACGCTCCACATCTACTCCGCCGGCTGGAGCCCATCCACCCCCGACGGAGGCATCACCGGCAAAGTCGTCTACATTCCCCAGCTTCTTCCCCTCGAAAAGCTCGACGCCATGAAGGACAAGCTGGCCGGCAACATCGCCCTCGTCGATAGCAACAGCTTCGGCGAGCACGCCGCGATCGGCGACCTGATCAGCGCTTTCACTCGCCTCGGCACCTTTACCCCGCAGGCCGTGCTCCTCACCGGCCACGCCAACGGGACCGAGAACGCCGGCAGCCTCGCCATCGGCGGCGGCCTGTCAAAATTCCCCGTCGCCCAGATCGGCCTCGAAGATGAGCTCCTCATCAAACGTTTTCTCGAAAAAGTCCCCGTCACGGTCCAGTTCTCCTTCAAGAATCGCGTCCGCCCCGCCACCGAGGTCAACAACGTCGTCGCAGAGATCCGAGGCCGCGATCTCCCCAATGAAATCGTCATCGTAGGTGCCCACCTCGACTCCTGGCACCCTGGAACCGGCGCGCAAGACAACGGCACCGGAGTCGCCACTGTCCTCGAGGTCGCCCGCGCCATTAAATCTCTCAACCGCCCGCCGCGCCGCACCATTCGCTTCATCCTCTTCGGCGGCGAAGAAGAAGGCCTCATCGGTTCAACCGCCTACGCCAAAAAGCACGCTGCCGACATGGCCTCCATCGACGCCGTCCTCATATCCGACACCGGTGCTCAACCCTCCAAGGGCTGGTACCTCATGGGCCGCGAAGATGAAAAAGAGTCCATGGCCCCCATCGAGCCGCTCCTCAGCGGCCTTGGCGCCGCCAACACAAGCCCAGACACCGAATTCCTCTTCGAGACCGATCACGCGGGCTTCGACGTCCAGGGCGTCCCCACCCTCGTCCTCTGGAACGGCGTCGACAAATACTTCCGGCTCCACCACCAAGCCTCGGACAGCTTCGACTCAGTGGTGCAGGCCGACCTGAACCAGGGAGTCGCGGTCACGGCGGCCACCGCTTACGCGATCGCCGACTCTGCCCAGCCATTCGCCCCGCATCTCGACTCCGCGGGCGTCGAGATGATGCTCAAGAAGGCGGGCGAACTCGACAATTACATTGCGCTGAAATCAATGGACTGGGTTCCGTAGGGTTTTGATAGTTGTTATTTGAAGGGGCGCGCTCAGGGCTACGAGGTGAAAGGTTGTCTTGCCAAGGTCAATGCCAACCGAACGAATCTGCATGTCGATGATCCTCCTTAAACCTGCCAACAAGATCATCCATTTCAACGTGGAAACCAAGCGGCGAACCATCTCATTAACGGGGTTCTGGGAAACTACCGGATCGAAGTTGCCGATAATGCGACTTTCGGGGAATTTCAGGTCCACAGCGTACAAGCTGGTCGGGGGCATAATGTCGAGATGAACTCACGGTATCGTTTGATCGTGGCGACAACCTTC
>DATHQG010000130.1:0-4440 GCA_035483075.1 Edaphobacter sp.
GGCTGGTGTGGAGACGGCGATTGCGAAGATCACGCCGGCACGACTGGCGGCGTTTGAGATTTTGAAGCTGGTGGGTGAGGGTAAAGGGCATAGCGATGAGCTGTTGCACTCGTCGCGGGTGGATGCGCTGTCGCCTGAGGACCGGAACCTGACGACGGCGTTGGTGATGGGCGTGCTGCGGTGGCAGATCGCGCTGGATGCTAGGGTGCGTGGGTTGCTGCAGCGGCCGGAGCAGAGGCTGGCGGAGCAGGTGGCGATTGCCCTGCGCATGGGGGCGTTTCAATTGCTGCATCTGGAGCGGATACCCGCGCACGCGGCGTTGAGTGAGAGCGTGGAGTTGTGCAGGGCAGCGGGTGAACCGCATGCGACCGGGATGGTGAATGCCGTGTTGCGCAAGCTGGCCGCGGCGCAGAGGCCGGGTGTGCGCGTGTTTGAATCGACGGCGGCGTTTGCGGAGAGGTTGGGTCATCCGCTCTGGATGGTAGAGCGCTGGGTGGGGGAGTATGGGCGAGAGGTGGCGTTGAAGATCTGCGAGGCCGATCAACAGGAGCCGGCACAGGGTGGGATGTTCTCCGAGAACGGTGGTGGCCTGCCGCATATGGACGATGGGTCGCGGCTGGTGGCGGAGATTGCGGCTGCGGCGATGCCGGGGGCGAGGCGAGTTTGGGACTGTTGTGCGGCGCCAGGAGGGAAGACCTTGATTCTGGCGCGGCGGTTGGGGACTGCCGAGATTGTTGCGAGTGATGTGAGTGCGAAGCGGCTTGCCCAGACCGAGGCGCGGCTGCAACGGTATTCGTATGCGGAGCGGGTACGGTTTGCGATGGCGGATGCGACGGACGCGAAGGCGGTTGAGGGGAGCTTCGATCTGATTTTGTGCGATGCGCCTTGCTCGGGGACGGGGACGTTGGCCGGGAACCCGGAGATCCGGCACAGATTGAAGGTGGAGGAGTTGGCTCGGCAGTCGGAGCGGCAGACGGCGATTCTCAAAGGGGCGTTGAAGCGGCTGGCGCCTGGAGGGCGGCTGGTTTATTCGACTTGTTCGCTGGAGCCGGAGGAGTGCGAGCGAATGGTAGAGGCCGTTGTGGGTGCGGGTGGGGTGAGAATGGTTCCCGTTGAGGGGTTGATGGCGGAGCTTGGAGAGCAGGGGATTCTGTTGAGTGGGGTGGAGCTTGGTTCGGCGGTGCGCGAGGGGGCGCTTCGGACTTTGCCCGGTGTGCATGGGTGTGATGGGTTTTATGCGGTTGTGATGGAGCGGGATTGATTGTTAGTTCGTCAGAGTGATGTGGACGGCGTCGCCTTTGACTACGCGATGGCCTGCTAGCGGAGTTTGCGCTACGACGGTGCCGACGGAGAAGGATTGAGAGGCGGGAGTGGCAGTTGCTGCATCTGTTGGCGCGGGGGTGGGTGTAGGGGGCAAATTGAGGTCTTCGGCGCTGACGATGTGCAGGCCGATTGCGGTCGCGCGTGCTGCTGCGCCGGCGAGGGTGAGACCGGCGAGTGAGGGCATAACGAAGGCGTCAGGAGATTCGCTCTCTTCCGGTTCGCTTAGCAGGAGGCTGACGCGAGGGCGGTCGACGCCGGCGGCGTTTGGGCTGGGGGTCTGGGCGATGACGACGCCTGGGTCGCCGGGAGCGGCGACGTGCGCGACGGCCCCGAGTTCGAGACCGAGACGGCGGACGTTGATGGAGGCGGTGCGCTCGCTTTGACCGAGGAGGTCGGGGATGGCGACCTGTTGCGCGCCGAGGCTTTCGGTAATGCGAACGGCCCACTCGCGGCGGACGGTGACGCCAGGCGCGGGGGACTGGGCGAGGACGTGTCCGGGCGGCGTGTTGGGGGAGTAGAAGCGATTTTCGAGCGTGAGGCGGAGGCCGAGGGAGCGGGTCCGCTTACTCGCGTCGGCGAGGGTGAGGCCGGTAAGGTTGGGGACCTTGACCTCGCGGCCGTGGATGGCGAGGCGCATGGTGATGAACGCGGAGAGGAGCGCGACGATGAGCATCGCCAGGGCGCCGAGGACGATGTTGAAGAAGCGGTTGATGCGGCGTGTCTTCAGCTTCATAGGTCAGGTCAAGGATACAGGGTGTGGGGACGCGGATTCTTTGGTTGTTGCACGTGCAGGTAATTTTGCCATTAGACTTGCTTCGGAACCTGGAGGACATTGGATGCGGAAGTGGACGCGGCGAGACTTAGTGAAGGCCGGAGCGGCGGTGGGTGCGGCTTCAATTACTGCGAACGGATTGACGGCGGAGGGGGTCGCGTCTGAACGGGGCGCGACCGCGCAGGCGAAGACGCACCAGGATGACGTGCGCGTCGATGTGATGAAGAATATGCTGCGGGAGCGGCAGTCGCTGGATTTTGGGTGGAGGTTTGCGCTGGGGAACGCATGCGATCCGATGCGGGACTTTGGATTTGGCAAGCTGGCAGGTACCGGGACGTATGCGAAGTCGGGTGATGCGGGTGGTGCGACGGGAGCTCACTTTGACGATTCGAAGTGGGAGGCGGTGCAGGTTCCGCATGACTGGGCAGTAGCGTTGCCGTTTGTGATTGAGCCAATATTGGTTGGCCATGGCGGTAAGCCGGTGGGCAGGGACTTTCCGGAGAGCAGCATTGGTTGGTACCGGAGGGAGATTGAGGTCAAGCCAGAGGACGAAGGCAAGCGGATGGTGCTGGAGTTCGATGGGGTGTACCGGAATGCGACGGTGTTCGTCAACGGGCATTGGGTGGGCGAGAACCTGAGCGGCTATGTGCCGTTCGAGATCGATGTGACAGACTTTCTGGACTATGCGCCGCAAGAGGTGCGAGGGCCGGATGGAAAGATGCGTCCGGAGAGCGGGTCGGCGAAGAACGTGGTGACGTTGCGAGTGGACGCGACGCTCAGCGATGGATGGTTCTATGAAGGCGCTGGGGTGTATCGGCATGTCTGGCTGCGCAAGACGGGAGCGCTGCATCTGGTGAAGGACGGGGTGTTTGTGCAGGCGAGTCCGGGTGCAGGTGCAGAAGCGGGACTGGCGATCACCAGCGAGGTGAAGAACGCTGGAGCTGCAGCAGCGAGGTGTTCTGTGATTGGGGTCGTGGTAGAGGCCGCGAGTGGGAAGGAGGTCGCGCGGTGCCGGTCGGCGGTGGTGACGGTGGGGCCGGGAGAGATGGTCGTAGTGCCGATGGCGGCGAAGATTGCGGCGGCGAAGATGTGGAGTCTGGAGGAGCGGAACCTCTACCGGCTGGTGACAGTGGTGGAGTCAGAGGGGAAGGCGGTGGACCAGGACCAGACGCGGTTCGGCGTGCGTACGATTGCGTGGGACGATCAGCGTGGGTTTCTGCTGAATGGGCGAGTGGTGAAGATCAAGGGGATGTGCAATCACCAGGACCATGCGGGTGTCGGCGTGGCGGTGCCGGACGCGATCCAGCGGTACAGAATCGAGCGATTGAAGGACATGAACTGCAATGGGCTCCGGACGACGCACAACACGCCTGCTGCGGAGGTGCTGGACGCGTGCGATGAACTGGGCGTACTGGTGATGGATGAGACGCGGATGTTTTCGTCGAGTGAGGAGGGGTTGAGCGAACTGGCGAGGATGATTCGGCGGGACAGGAACCGGCCGAGCGTGGTGATCTGGTCGCTGGGGAACGAGGAGCCGGAGCAGGTGTCGGCCCGTGGCGCTGCGATGATGACGACGATGAAGCGGGAGGCGAAGCGGCTCGATCCGACACGGATGGTGACGGCGGCAATGAACGGCGGATGGGGGCAAGGGTTCACGGAGGTGTTGGATGTGATGGGGCTCAACTATGGCGGGGCCCACGTTGGCGCGACGAGAAACATTACCGATTTTCGAGCGAAGTTTCCGACGAAGCCGGCGGTCGGGACGGAGACGGCGAGTACGGTCTCGACGCGTGGTGTGTATGAAAACGATCCGTTGCGCGGGTATGTGAGTGCTTATGACGTGAACTTTCCGAGCTGGGCCAGCACGGCGGAGACCTGGTGGAGTTTCTACGACGAGAACGCGTGGCTTGCCGGTGGGTTTTGCTGGACAGGGCTTGATTATCGAGGAGAGCCGACGCCGTATGGGGTCCCGTGCATCAGCTCGCACTTTGGCGTGATGGATACGTGCGGGTTTGCGAAGGACAACTTCCACTACTACCGTGTGTGGTGGGGTAGCGGGCCCGCGATGCATCTGTTTCCGCACTGGAACTGGGAGGGGAAGGAGGGGCAGGAGATTTCAGTGTGGTGCTATGCGAACTGTGAGTCGGTGGAGCTGTTTGTGAATGGGGCGAGTGTGGGGTCACAGACGGTGAAGAAGAATGGGCATCTGGAGTGGAAGGTGAAGTATGCTCCGGGGGCGATTGAGGCGAGAGGGTCGTCGGGCGGCAAAGTGGTTTTGACGGAGCGGCGGGAGACGGCTGGGTCTGCTGCGCGGCTGGTGGTCGAGACGAGCAAGGCTTCGTTGC
>DATHQG010000131.1:0-2279 GCA_035483075.1 Edaphobacter sp.
CTCCGACGGCGCCACAACATACGTGTTAGGCCCAAAACCTAGCGCAAAGAAGAGTGCGTGTGAAAAGCTTTCGAAGTTGACATCGAAGACGGTCCAATCGGATGGGATCTGTGCAGGCCGCGGAGCCTCGTGGTTCGGTACAACGGGGCTCCACTGCCGCAGCGAGGCCGCCGCCTCCGGCGTCATGGCCAGCGTGGCCGCATAACTTTGACGGCGTTGGTCGAGACTTGCGGTCGATGCCTTCCAGTAGCGAGCCAGGTCGAAGTTCGCTGGTCGCTCGAAGGGAACGGTAAGCGCGACGGCGTTCGTTATGCGTGAGACGCGGTAGGTTCGCATGCCGGCGGGAGTGCGTGCCACCAGATACCAGACGCTCTGTTTGCAGACGATGCCGAAGGGGTCCACCGTTCGAGGCGCAGTTTCGCCCGTGGGTCGAGTGTAGAGAAAGGTGATCTTTGAGTCGCTCGCAATAGCTTCCTGCACGATCGGCAGTTGGGAGAGATCTTCGGTCGATGGATTCCAACCGGTCGGGTCGATGTGGAGACGTGCGCGGATCGAAGCGGCCTGGATGCGCATGCTACCGGGCATGGCGGCCATGAGCTTGCCGAAGGCGCGTTCGGCGGCCGCGATAAGGCGAGGATCGCCGAGCGCGCTTGGCTGGGCCATGAGAAGCGCGCGCAGTTCGGCTTCGTCGAGGCCGGGGACTTTGGTGCGCCAGCCCTTTTCGAGCTCCCAGCCTCCTTTAGTTCCGCGCAGAGCAAAGACGGGAATTCCCGCTGCACTGAGCGATTCCATGTCCCGATGCGCCGTGCGCTCGGAGATCTCAAGACGCTCCGCCAACTCTCGTGAAGAGAGGCGGCCGTGGGCCTGGAGCAACATCAGCGCGGAGAGGAGTCGGTCTGACTTCATGAGTTAGTCTGAGTTTATTTTAGAATCATGACAGCAGATGTCATATATACGAACTTACCTTGATTTTGTGAGGTCATCTGGCCTCCGGAAAGAGGTCAACTATGGAGCTGAAGAGGTTTTTCCTGGAGCAGTTGGAGCGCGAGGCGGTGTCGTCGCGAAAAGCAGTGGAACGTGTGCCCGAGGGGGACAACGGGTGGAAGCCGCATGAGCGGTCGATGGAGCTTGGACTACTGACGGCCCTGGTGGCGACCATGCCCGGGTGGGTGACGCTGATGATCGAACGCGATGAGCTGGATCTGGACGACCCAGCTGCAGCGAGCTTCCGCACGAAGCCGGTGGAGACGCGAGCAGAGTTGCTGCGCCTGCTGGACGAAGGGGTCGCGAAGTCCCGCAAGGCCCTGGAGGCGACGACAGAGGAGCACCTGATGAAGCCGTGGCAGCTCAAGATGGGCAACCAGGTCGTAAACCGCGGTCCCCGCTACGAGACGATCGCTGACGGTGTGTTCAGCCATCTTGCGCATCATCGCGGACAACTGACGGTCTATCTCCGCTTGAAAGAGGCAAAGGTGCCGGCGATCTATGGGCCCAGTGCGGACGAGTGGAAATAAGAGAGGACCAACGCTTTACGCAACCATTGACAGCTCGACCACGAAGCCCCCGTAGGCCGCTATGGGGGCCGTTTGTGGCGTCAACGGCCCAGCTGAGAATCCTATCCGTCGTCGCGGAATCGAATAAGATGGGTGTATTGGTTCAAATACACGGAGATTCCCTTGGCAGATACGATTTTTGATGTAGTTGTGCTTGGCGGCGGCCCCGCCGGTTATACCTGCGCGATCCGCGCTTCGCAGTACGGCCTGAAGGCCGCTCTGGTCGATGCAAACGACCGTCTCGGCGGAACTTGCCTGCTTTGGGGCTGCATTCCGACCAAGGCGATGCTGTTTTCGGCCGAACTCTGGGACCACCTGAAGCATGCTGAACGGTATGGCATAGACGGCGTGACTCCGACGTTGAACTGGAAGGGCCTATTGGCGCGCAAGGACGACGTGATCGGCCGTCACGTCAAGGGTCTTGACTTCCTGATGAAGAAGAACAAGATCAATGCCATCAAGGGTTACGGCCGCCTGACCGGACCGGCGAAGGACGGTGTCCACACCGTTGAGGTGAAGACTGCAGATGGCAAGACCGACACGGTGAAAGCCAGGAAAATCGTTTTGGCGACTGGCTCCGATGCGCGCATGCTGCCCGGCTACACGCCGGACGACACCATTCTGACCAACTACGAGATCCTGAAGATCGACGATGCACCAAAATCTCTGGTCGTAGTGGGTTCGGGAGCGGTTGGAGTTGAGTTTGCCTCGATCTTCAAGAGCTTC
>DATHQG010000132.1:0-7672 GCA_035483075.1 Edaphobacter sp.
GTAGTAGTCGTCGAGAGGCCGCATCGCCGCATCGACAGGAACGACGCTGGATCCGGTAGTGTCGAGCGCTATGGCAGCGATGTCTTTTCCATCAATGTGGTTCTCCTCAAGCACAAGACGCATCGCACGCACGAGCGCCTGCATCTGGTCGTCATGCGACTGCGTGGCATAGTCGGGATCGTCGCGTTTACGTGCCAGAGGATATTCGGTCGAGGCCGTGCCAAGACGTCCTCGCACGCTGTCGAGCAGGGTCACCCTTACGCTCAGTGTTCCAAAGTCAACGCCTGCAACGATTGTCACTTTCCCCGGCCTCTCTGGAGTTGCGAAGCCATCATCTCATTTTCAGGGGCAGGTAAGAAATCGTTTACGGGCCACCTTTTACTGGTCGGCATCGATGCTCCACACCGACTAGAATAAAAAACGGTAGTTCAGACAAAACCGTAGATTGCCGTGCAATCTGCAACAGGAAAGGCCCCACCAAGTGAAGGCATTAGTAAAAAGCCGCGAAGAACGCGGCCTATGGCTCGAGGACGTCCCCGAGCCCGAGATGGGCATCAACGATGTAAAAATCCGCGTTCTCGCTACCGGTATCTGCGGCACCGACCTCCACATCTACGAGTGGGACGCCTGGGCCCGCTCCACCATCAAGAAAGACCTCACCATCGGCCATGAGTTCGTCGGGGAGGTCGTCGCCACGGGCTCCAACGTCACCGACATCTCCATTGGCCAGCTTGTCAGCGGCGAAGGCCACGTGGTCTGCGGACGTTGCCGCAACTGCCTCGCCGGTCGCCGCCACCTTTGCGCCCATACCCTCGGCGTCGGCGTCAACCGCAATGGCGCCTTTGCACAATACGTCGTTCTGCCGATGTCGAACATCTGGGTCCACAGCCCTGGCGTACCGCATGAGATCGCTGCGATCTTCGATCCGCTTGGCAACGCCGTCCACACTGCGCTGGCGTTTCCAGTGCTCGGCGAAGACGTACTCGTCACCGGAGCGGGTCCCATCGGCATCATGGCCGCGGCCGTAGCCCGCCACGCCGGTGCCCGCTACGTCGTCATCTCCGACCCCAACGAATACCGCCGCAAGCTGGCCGAGAAGGTCGGCGTTACCCTTGCCGTCGATCCTCGAGCAACGCCGCTCAAGGAAATCCAGCAGCAACTCCATATGCAGGAGGGCTTCGACGTCGGCCTCGAGATGTCCGGCAACCCTGCGGCCTTCCGTGACATGCTGTCCAACATGAGCCACGGCGCGAAGATCGCCATGCTCGGCATCCCGTCCGAAGACATCTCCATCAACTGGAACCAGGTGGTCTTCAACCAGCTGACGATCCGCGGCATCTACGGCCGGGAGATGTACGAGACCTGGTACAAGATGACCGTCATGCTTCAAAGCGGCCTCGACATCTCCGGCGTCATCACCCATCGGATGAACTGGCGGGACTATGAAGAGGGCTTTGCTGCCATGCGTTCGGGCAACTCCGGTAAGGTCATCCTCGACTGGCGCGATGTGGCCTAAGCCCGATCGATCGAAACCCGCTGCGATTGCTGCATCACAAAAACGGCGCTTTACCTCTTCATCCGCACACCGTCTCCCGCCTGCAGCAACTGTGGGCGCCACTGGAGCCGCGAAACAGTTGGCATTGTCGCACTAGTCGTCGCTTACAATTCTCCTGATTCAGGAGAGCAGGTGCGATGAACATTCAGGAGCATTCCGGCTTTTACGTTGCCGGCGTAACGGCCCGTACCAACAATGCCAAAGAGATGTCCGGCAACGGCAAGATCGGCGACGTCTGGGAGACTTTTCTACAACCAAGTCTGGTCGTAAAGATACCTCACAGGATCGGCGTCGATCTTGTGGCCGTCTACACCGACTACGAAAACGATCAGACTGGCCACTACACCTATCTTCTTGGACTCCCCGTCTCATCCACGGAGGCCCAGCCTGAAAACCTTACCGTCAAACATATTCCGGCGGGCCGCTACGCTGTATTCTCTTCCGGCCGCGGCCCGGTAGCGCAGGTAGTCCAGGAGGTTTGGCAACGCATCTGGTCTATGTCCCCTGAAGAGCTAGGCGGCACACGAGCATTTCGAACTGACTACGAGATCTACGATCAGCGTTCCACCGATCCGGAGAACGCCCAGGTCGACGTCTACGTGGGGCTTCGCTGATCAGAAGGTTCCAGCCACCGTATACTTTACCCGTCGCTTTGTCAGGAGACATCATGCAGAACCGCATTCTTGGCACCACCATGCCTGTCCTCGAGTTCGCCCTCGGCCCCAACGACGCCGTCATCTCCGAGGCCGGCGAACTTTCCTGGATGTCCGCCTCCGTCCAGATGACCACCCACACCCAGCACGCCGGCGGTGGCGGCTTCTTTGGGGCGATCAAGCGCGTGGCCGGCGGCGGGTCCCTCTTCATGACCGAATACCGCGCCATCGGCGCACCCGGCGAGGTCGCCTTTGCCACTCGCGTCCCCGGTCACATCGTCCCGGTCGAAGTAGGCCCGGGCCACGAGTACTTCGTCCATCGCCACGGCTTCCTCTGCGCCACGGCTGCCATCGAACTCGGCGTAGGCTTTCAGCAGTCTCTCGGCGCAGGCATCTTCGGTGGCGACGGTTTCCTCCTGCAGAAAATCAGCGGCCAGGGCATCGCATGGCTCGAGCTATCAGGCGAACTCGTTATCAAGGACCTTGCTCCCGGCGAACTCCTTCGCGTCCACCCCGGCCATGTCGGTGCTTTCCAGTCCACCATTGCCTTCCAGATCCAGCGCGTCCCCGGCATCAAAAACATGATCTTCGGCGGCGACGGCGTCTTTCTCGCCGCGCTCACCGGGCCCGGCCGCGTCTGGTTGCAGACCCTTCCCATCTCACGCCTCGCGCATCAGATTCAGGAGTATCTCCCCAAGGAACGCGCGCAACAGGCGGTCGAAGGTGGCGTAGTCGGAGGCATCGTCGGCTCCATCCTCAAAGGCATGTGACGTTGGCCGTTGTTAAGAGAGCGCCAAAACCAGCACAGCCTACTCCGCGCGCAGCGCCTCCACGGGATTCACCGAAGCAGCCCTGCGCGCCGGGAAATAACTCGCCAACAACGCAGACGCACCCAGCAATAGCGCGACAGCGGCCAGGGTCGGCACGTCCCACGAATGGATCCCGAACAATAGCTTTCTCATCAGGGTCGCCACAGCGATCGAGCAAAGCAGTCCCGCAACAATCCCAACGCCAGTGAGCCAACCAGCCTCCGTCAAGACCATGCGATACACCGAGCTCTGCGGCGCGCCCAGCGCCATCCGTACGCCGATCTCGCGCGTCCTCTGGCTCACCGAATACGCAATCACCCCATAGAGTCCCACCACACCAAGCAAGAGAGCCAGTGCCGCGAAACCTCCAACCAGCCAAGCTGAAGACCGATGCAGATACGCCGTCTGAGAATCGTTGATCCGCTGCGGTAAAGTGATCTCGTCGATCGCTCCGATACCGGGATCAATCCCATGAATGGCCGCGACCAATGCAGGGAGCACCAGCTTCTCCTCCTGAGATGTTCTCACGACAAGCGAAACATAAGTGTCCGTGTTCTGGTTGGCCGGATCATATTCAGCGGGCCATATCTCCGAATCCAGCGAGCCCTCCTTCACATCATCCACTACGCCGACAATCTCCCTCAGCGACTTCGGTGTAAGCTCCGTGTCGCCAAACTTCTTCCCAATAGGGTCTTCCCCCGGAAAGTACAGCCTTGCCAGCGCTTTGTTAATGATCGTCACTTGCGGCTTCGACGCGTCCTCGTCATCTGTAAAAAACCGGCCCTTCACCAGCTTCGCCTGCAATGTCTTGAAGTAGTCCGAGCTCACCTCGCGTTGATTTACTTCGTTGTGCTCTCCGTTGTACGGCTTCCCGACAAATCGGATCCAATTCGTATTGCCATTGCCGCTCACTGGCAGCGTCGTGGTGAGCGCTGCAGACTTCACTCCGGGCAGACTCGAGACACGGGCCAAAATCTGCCTGTAGACCGCGACCGCCTGTGGGTCCTTGCCATACGTAGTCTCCGGCAACACGATCTGCACCGTCGCCAGATGGTCCGGCTGGAAACCGAGCTCCACATGCAGCAGCTTGTAGAAGCTCTTGCCGAGCAAACCCGCGCCCACAAGCAGCACCACTGCGACCGCCAGCTCCAGCACCACCAGGTTCGCTCCAAATCGCCGCCAGAATGTCCCAGCTGAGTTCCGGCCTCCATCGGTCAAACCATCTCGCAACTGGGCCAACGGCAGCCGCATTACGGGAGCCAATGCGAAGAGGGCCGCCGCCAGCAGCGAAATCACGCACGCAAATGCCACCACATGCACGTTCAGTCCGATTCCGCCCAGATACGGCATATTCGACAGCATGTCCTTCGAGATCAGCCGCATCAGCACCTGCATCGCGCCATACGCACACAGCAGCCCCAGCGACCCTCCGGCGATCACAAGCAACAATGCTTCCGTGATGAACTGGCGCACAAGCCGCGCCGGTGACGCTCCCAGCGCACCCCGCACCGCAATCTCTCTCTTCCTCGCCTCCGATCGAACCAGTAGCAGGCTCGACACATTCACACACGCAATTACCAGCAACAGCGCCGCTCCGCCCAGTAGCACCAGAAGGATCGGGCGGACCTCACCAACGATCTCCTCCGACAGCGGCATTACGCTCGCGCTTTGATCGCGGTTCGAGCCCGGATACTGCACCTCAAGCTGCTTCGCAATCGAAGTCATATCTGCCAGCGCCATCTGCACTGTGACACCGTCCTTCAAGCGGGCCACACCGTAAAGATTATGGCAACTCCGCCTCTTTTCGCAGCTGTTAAGCGTGTGCAGCGTGGCCCAGAACTCAGCCTTGCCTCGTGGAGCAAACTGAAAACTCGCAGGGAGCACTCCAACGATCGTGTTGGGCGTGCCATCGAGCTTCACCGTCTGCCCGATAATGTCCTTTCTTCCTCCGAACCGCGCCTGCCAGGTCTCATACGTCACCATCACCGTATCGGCCGCACCTGGCAGGTCCTCGCCGTCGTAAAAGTCGCGGCCCAGAATCGGCGTTACTCCCAGCACGCGAAAGAACCCGGCACTCACCCGCGCGCCCGGCACTGGCTCTACACCCGACGGGGTATTCATGAGGTAGCCCGCCCCTGTGTACGCCTCCATCGCAGTGAAGACCTTGTTCATCTTCTTCCAGTCGAGATAGTCCTGATACGACAGGTTGGAGCGGGGAAACATCTTCGCGCGCTCATTCACATCGATCAGCCGCGTCGGGTCCTTATAGGGCAACGGCCTGATCAGTGCCGCATCGACAAACGCAAAGATAGCCACGCTTGCGCCAATTCCCAGCGCCAGCATAAGGACCGCCGTCAACGTGAACCCAGGACTTCTCCGCAACTGACGAAGCGCGAAATGCAGGTCCTGCCACACGGTCTCGAACCGAAACCCCATCACCTCGTAGCTCTGTTCCTTCAATCTCGTCGGGTTCCCGAACTCGCGTGCCGCCGCACGATGGGCCGCCTCCGGAGCCACCCCCGCCTCGCGCAACTCCTTCTCCTTTTGCTCGCGATGGAACGACATCTCCTCCTCCAACTCGCTGTTGAACCGTTCGCGATGAAGCAGCGTCCCTGCTTTTTTGAAGAAGCGATCGATCGAATCCATGGCACTCTCCTAGGCGTCCTGCATCACACGGCCGATGGCCGCGATCATTGTTTCGAACTGCGACTGCTCTACACCTAACTGTCTTCGTCCCGCAGCTGTCAGCGTGTAGTACCGTGCCCGCCGGTTGGTCTCCGTCGACCTCCACTCCGCCTTCACCCAGCTCTGCAACAGCAGCCGCTGCAGCGCCGGATAAAGCGAGCCTTCCTCAACAGTCAACACCTCGTCCGATGCGCGCTTGATCGACAGCGCGATCCCATAGCCATGCTGGGGGCCGCGCGTCAACGTCTTCAAAATCATCATGTCCAGCGTTCCAGGCATCAGGTCAGATTTCTTTGTCATGTTCTATCCATAGGTCATCTATGGATAGAACGTCAATAGGCATAATAAAGTTCCGTAGAAGTTCTCGTAGGCGCCTGCGCGCGATCACCCACCGACGGTCCCGTCCTATATCCTAGAAACGAATGCCCCCGTTCCTGCATCTTGCCCACGTCAACGTGGCCCGTGGCGACAACGTCGTCCTCCACGACATCAACCTCACCGTCAACACCGGCGAGCACATTGCCATCCTCGGCCCCAACGGCTGCGGCAAATCCACTCTCATCAAGACCATCACCTGCGAGTGCTACCCGATCGTGAAGCCGGAGACGCAGGTCAGCATCTTCGGCCGCGAACGCTGGGACCTTACGGAACTCAAGAAACACCTTGGAGTCGTCTCCTCCGAACTCCCGGGCAGACCGACCCTCACCACCACCGGTCGCGACGCCGTCCTGACCGGCTTTTTTTCAAGCAGCACCCTCTGGCCCAACCTCACCGTCACCGAAGCGATGCGGACCCGCGCCGACGAGGTCCTGGCGCAGGTCGATGCGGTAGACCTCGCCAATAAACCTGTAGGCGAGATGTCCGCCGGTCAACAGCGACGCATCATGATCGGTCGGGCCCTGGTGGCCTCGGCGGGGATGCTGCTTCTGGACGAACCTTCAAATGCCCTCGATCTCGCCGCACAGGCCGATCTCCGCACCCTCCTTCAGAAACTCGCGGCGCAGGGCACGGGGATTTTGCTTATTACTCATCACATCGCCGATATCATCCCGGAGATCGACCGCATCCTCCTCATGAGCGAGGGCCGCATCGCCGCCGACGGCCCAAGGTCCCGCCTTTTGACCCCTGAGACGCTCAGCGGCCTCTTCAAGACCGAGGTCCACATGACTGAGCGAGGTGGCTTCCATCACGCATGGTGACTTGACAAAGCCAGTCTCAAGATCACCGGGTTTATCGATCCCGTCTCACAGGAAGAGGGCCGGGACAAGACGTAAGTCCAGACCTAAAGTATCTGAATGGAAGACTTTACACGAAAAGCGGGGAGAGGGGGAGGGTCAGGACCCTGGGGTGACGGTCCCGGTCTGCAGCTTCACCAACTCGGGCTGCGCGATCCGGCTGGGGCCAAGGACGGCGATCTTCGGCAGGGGGCCGCGAACCATGGCGACCTCGTCGCAGGCGTAGAGCCGTGGGCAGGTCTGGCAGTCTTTGTAGATCTTGTCGGGCAGGGTGGTGCGATCGACGACACGGAAGCCGAAGTGGAAGAAGAAGTCGGGGATGCGGGTGAAGAGGCAGACGGCGGTGACTTTCTGCTCTTCGGCCTCTTCAAGCAAAGAGCGCAGCAGTCGGCCGCCTGCGCCCTGGCCCTTGGCTTCGGGTTTGACGACGATGGAGCGGACTTCGGCTAGGTGGGGGCCGTAGAGATGGAGAGCTCCGCAGCCGAGGAAGACGCCGGACTCGGATTGCGCTACGGCGAAGTCGCGGACGTTCTCGCAGATTTCGGCGTAGCTGCGGCGGAGCAGGGTCCCGTCGCCGGAGAGGGAGTTGACGAGATCGAAGATGTTCACCGCGTCTGGAAGCTTTGCTTTGCGCACCACCGCTCCGCCTTCACGCAGGCGCGTTGAGGCGGTGGATTCACTGGCGGTCAACATAGGCGAAGTGGGCAACGGCGCTAGGCTCCTTTCTTTATTCTT
>DATHQG010000133.1:0-7186 GCA_035483075.1 Edaphobacter sp.
CCCCGCCGGTCCCTGCGCCGCCAGCAAAGTCCACCACGAAGGACTCTGGTCAGGAGTATTCCCCACATTCCCCGCCGCCAGCGATACCCAAGTCGACCCCGAATAACTCACCGCATCATGCAAGCCATAGTTCGTCCCCGACGAGTAATTCCCCGTGTAGTTCGCCACTGCCGGCCCCTGAGCCCCCGCAGGCCCTTGCGGCCCCTGAGCACCCACAACCCCTGTCGCGCCCGGAACCCCCGGCAATCCCTGAGGCCCCTGTGGCCCCGCCGGTCCCTGTACCCCCGGCGAACCGGTAGCAAATAATCCCCACCAGGACGGGCTCTGGTCCGGAGTATTCCCATGATTACTCGCGACCAGCGAAACATAAGCCGAGCCGTTATAAAGAACCCCATCCCCCTCCGCATAGTTCGTCGAAGAAGAATACGTTCCCTGAAAAGTCATTCCGACCGGACCAGCCGGTCCTTGCGGTCCCATTGGCCCCGACAGTCCCTGCGCTCCAGCGGGCCCAGTCAACCCCTGAGCCCCAGCCTGCCCCGGAATCCCCTGCGCTCCCTGAGGTCCCGTCTCCCCAGGAGGCCCAACCGACCCCGGCAATCCCTGCGCCCCCGGCAAACCTTGCGGCCCTTGCGCTCCCGTAGGCCCCGCCGGTCCCTGCGCCGTCAACACTCCCCACTGCCCCGGACTCTGATCCGGAGTATTCCCATGGTTCGAAGCAATCAGCGAAGCATAACTAGCCCCCTGCCAGAGCACCACATCCCCCAGAGCATAGTTCGTTACCGACGAGTAGTTCCCCTGATAAACCAACCCCGGCGTCCCCGGAGCACCTGCTGTGCCGGTGGCCCCGGTAGGCCCAGTTGGCCCCGCACGTCCAGGCGGTCCCGTCAAACCCTGCGGACCGGTACTCCCCGGCAGACCCTGAGGTCCCTGCACCCCCACAGCCCCGAGTGCCATCACGCCCCACTGCCCAGGGCTCAACGCCGGAGTGTTCCCATGATTGGCCGAAATCAGCGAAATATAACTCGACCCCTGATACGAAATAATGTCATTCAAGGCATAATTCGCCGTCGAAGCATACGTCCCCTGGTACGCCACTCCCACCCCGCTGCCCGTCCCCGTCCCACCCTGAGCCAGCACCGCCCATTCTGAAGTCACCCCCGGCGTATTCCCCTTGTTCCCCGCCCCCAGCGACACAAAACTCGACCCCGCATACGTCACCACATCATTCAGGGCATACGTCGTCAGAGCTCCATAGGCTCCCTGAAAGTTCAACCCGGAAGCACCAGCCGGTCCCTGCAAACCTTGGGGCCCCTGAGGCCCAGCAGGACCCGTAGCACCAGCCGGACCCTGTGCCCCAACCGTTCCAGCAGGCCCAGCGGGCCCCGTCGAAGCCAGAGCCACATCCAGCACCGCCGCATGCCCTGTAAGGTCATTCTCCTTGCTGTCAAACTGCACCACCGCAGTTCCCGCCGTCAGCGCAACGCCATTATTCGTAGCCGGAGCGCTCAGCCACCCCTGCACCAGCGTCGTCACATCCACCGCAACATAAGCCCCCGCCTGGCTCACCTGCACCACCTGCGCAGCCGCCCCCAGCGAAGGCAGAGTGGCGTACGTCACGCTGTACTCGCCCCAGGCCCCACCCACTGGCTGCAAACTCACCAGCCCCGCCGTATCCATCCGGTTGCAATAAAGCCTCAGCGTCGCCCGCGACACCTGCGCCGCCGTAGTCCCCGCCGGCAGCGTCGAAAGATCGAACTGCAGCAGCGCTGTATACCCGCCACCGACATCCAAATTTGAGATAGCCCCACTATTCACAGCCGGACGCGCGCTGCTCACATGAGCGTCCGCAACCAGCGTCGCCTCGACAGCAACCGCCGTCCGAGCCGCGCCTAGCAGCCCCGCGAACCCCACTCCACACTGCACAATCCGTCGAACCAGGACCATCCAACCTCAACCTTCAACGATTCAAACTCAGCAATTCACGCCTCAGGAAGCGCTGGACTCGCATGCGATCTTCCAATTCGGGACAAAAACACGGGGGAACATTCCCGTTTTAGGCTAACCCTCCCAAAAACACAAGCACTTTTGCATATTCGAAACACATCTCACGCTCTCGCGGAATGCGCTCCCCCTATTTACCTTCAAACTCGCTAGCCCCCCGCAACGAAGAAGTCGCTCGAATACTCTAAACCCTTAAAACCTCCGGAACCGTGGCCAAGTCCTCAAACCAACCCGATCCCAGCAATCACTCCATCCTCTGGCAGAGGCTTCTCTCAGCGCACGACCGCGTATTTACTCCGGCCAGCACAACGGCGCTCAAGCATATCGTCATCAAGCTGAGCATCGCCGGATTCGCGATTCACCTGGCTCTCATCTTTATCTCTCGATCACTGTCGAACCCGCCCCTGATCATCCAGGGTGTCGGGCACAACTACCTCACCGCCATCTCCACTCCATTCAGCTTCATTCTCTTCTATGAGGTGCTGACCCTCATCGCCGCGCTGCCAGCCTCCAACACGAGTTCCATCGCCCACCAGTACGAGATCGTATCCCTGATCTTCATCCGTGATGTCTTCAAAGACATCGCCGCTGCCAAGGGAATGATTGTCGAACACCGGCTGACCGAGGAAGCCGTTCCCATCGTCTTCGACATGTGGGCCGCGCTCCTGATGTTTTTTCTCGTCGCAATCTTTCAGCACGTTGCCCTCAAGAAAATCTCTCCCAAAGGATCGCCGGAGCGGTCGCAAGGCCTGGAACTCTTCATCAGCCAAAAGAAAATCATCACCACGGGACTAGCCGCCTTGCTGCTCATCATGGCCGCTTACAACATCATTCTCTTCCTCACGCACATCTACCGGGTCCTCCATCTGGGCATCAAAAGCCCGTTGGAGACCCCAACCACCTTCTACAACGACCTGTTCTCCGTCATGATCTTTACCGACGTCCTCGTTCTCATCCTCTCCCTTATCGTCTCTGGGCGATACGAGATGGTCTTCCGTAACGCGGCATTCGTAGTTTCGATCATCCTGATTCGCTTCTCACTGACCGAACCGCGTCCCTTCGGCACTTTGCTCGCATTACTAGCCATGCTCTTTGGAATCCTCACTCTTCTCGTATTCAACTTCCACGCGAGCATTCATAGAGACAACCCCGCCACCTGACACTCTCAACTAGGCAATCGATAGAATGCTCAGGTCGGACTCTGCATGTTTCACTATTCTTTCAAACTCGCGCTTGCATCGGCTTCGCAAACCGCATCCGACGGAATATAGTTCAGCGAGTCCAAAATCGAACGAGAGGGATCAAACAAAAATGATCGCAACTCCACCCGCCAACACTCCCGGCAAGCCGCCCCTTCCCGAAACCCTCGTCGACATCTCCCGCCTCATCACCGCCTACTACACGCTCCACCCTGACCCCACCATCCCCGAGCAGCGCGTAGCCTTCGGAACCTCCGGTCACCGCGGCAGCGCCTTCGCCGCCAGCTTCAACGACGACCACATCGCCGCCATCACCCAGGCCATCGTCGAATACCGCGCCTCCCAGCACACCCTCGGCCCCATCTTCCTAGCCAAAGACACCCACGCCCTCTCCGAACCCGCCTTCGTCACCGCCCTCGAAGTCTTGGCCGCCAACAACATCGAGGTCCTAATCGACGAGCATCTCGGCTACACCCCCACTCCAGTCCTCTCGCACGCAATCCTCACCCGCAATGCCAATCTCAAACTCCACCGTTGCGACGGCATAGTGATCACCCCGTCCCATAACCCTCCCGATGACGGCGGCTTCAAATACAACCCACCCAGCGGAGGCCCAGCCGACACCACCGCCACCAAGTGGATCGAGAATCGCGCCAACGAACTCATCGCCTCCGGCCCCGACAATCCCGCCATCAAGCGCATCTCCTACACCCGAGCCCTCTCCGCCGACAAAACCTATCGCCACGACTACATCACCGCCTACGTCAACGACCTCGGCAACGTCATCGACTTCGCCCCGCTAGCCAACACCACCCTCAAACTAGCCGTCGACCCCCTCGGCGGAGCCGGCGTCCACTATTGGCCACGCATCGCAGAAAAGTATCATCTTCCGTTACAAATCCTCAACCCCTACACCGACCCCACCTTCCGCTTCATGACCTGCGACTGGGACGGCAAGATCCGCATGGACTGCTCCAGCCCCTACGCCATGGCATCCATGATCGCCAACAAAGACAAATACGACGTATCCTTTGCCGCCGACACCGACCACGACCGCCACGGCATCGTCACCCGTTCCGCCGGCCTCCTCAACCCCAACCACTACCTCGCCGTCTGCATCCAATACCTCTTCACCAACCGCCCCGACTGGTCCGACAAAGTAGGCGTAGGCAAAACCGTCGTCTCCTCCTCCATCATCGACCGCGTCACCAAAGGCCTCAACCGCTCCATGCTCGAAGTCCCCGTAGGCTTCAAGTGGTTTGTCGATGGTCTCCTCGACGGCTCCCTCGGCTTCGTCGGCGAAGAGTCCGCCGGCTGCAGCTTCCTCCGCCGCAACGGCCAGGTCTGGACCACCGACAAGGACGGCCTCATCCCCGGCCTTCTCTCCGCCGAAATGACCGCCCGCACTGGCAAAGACCCCGGCCAACTCTACGCCGAACTCACCGCAAAATACGGCGACCCCGTCTACGAGCGCATCGACGCCGCAGCGACCAAGGAACAAAAAGCCAAACTAGCCAAACTCTCGCCCACTCAAGTCACCGCCAAACAACTCGCCGGCGAACCCATCACCGCCATCCTCACCGAAGCCCCCGGCAACCACGCAGCAATAGGCGGTCTCAAAGTCACCACAGAAAACGGCTGGTTCGCTGCGCGCCCCTCCGGCACCGAAGACGTCTACAAAATCTACGCCGAGTCCTTCAATGGCAATGACCACCTCAAACAAATCCAGACCGAAGCCCAGCAACTCGTCAACAAAGCCATCTCATAGTCCTCGATAAGCAGCAGGCGTTGTCATCCTGAGCGAAGCGTAGCGGAGTCGAAGGATCTCACATCTGTCCGTCTTTCCACAATTAAACGTGCTTTTTTCTCGATGACTCAACCCGTGACACTCGTGAACTAAAATGATCACTCACCCGGAGGTCAGTTTCCTGATGGTCGTTCGCTCTCTCGCTCTTTGTCTCGCACTCATGACCCTGCCCGCCATCGCCCAGAACAACTTCTCCATCACGATCCACGGCAAACCCGCGGGCAAGGCCTCCTATACGATCGACAAGACCAAAGACGGCTTCCACGTCAAAAGTAAGGTCAGCTACCGCCTCACCGCTACGCCCGATGAAGCGGCCGCTGTCCCAGCCAAGGGCCGTTCCGGTTCGGCAGCCCCCGGTGTCGCGAAGGACTTTCAATTTGTCGGAGACTACAAGCTCGACGCCGACAGCTGCTTTGCAGGCGGCTTCATCAACAACATGGTCACCCTTGTCAACGCCTCCTACTCCCTCAGCAAATCTCGCGACAAGCTCTTCATCTCTCAGAACCAAGTGGGCGGAGCCAGCCTGCCGACCATCGTCGACCTCAAGCCCGATTTCGTCTTCTTGCCGGACTACGACCCCAGCTTCTTCCAATCTCTGCTCCTGCAAACGGCGGCACGTCCCGCGCCAAAGGACCTCTACTTCGCCGTCATGCCCGGGAAAAAACCGGGAGAAGATGCCGCTCCCGCAATCTGGCTCACAAACCAGCCCGACGCACACGGCACTCTCAACGGCGGTCCCATCACCCTCCACCACTTCGTGCTCCGCCTCTACAAGTCCGAGTACGATCTCTTCGCCGACGAAACCAACACCCTCATGCTCGCCACCAGCACAGACCTGTCCGCCATCTACACTCGCGACGGCTTCGTCCTCACCTCAACCAAATAGCAGCAGCGCAAAGTGCTTCGAATTGTCTTACGGAGGGAGCAGCGAGCTTTAGCCCGCTGAATTGCGACAAAGGGTGAAGGGGCTTCAGCCCCGGGCGCTTTCCAAGCCGCTACTGTACCGTGGGCATCTTCAAAAAATCCCCAACCCCAAGAGCCGACCGCGTAAACCGCGAAGAATAGATGCTGCCCTTGTAATGGTCCACCAGATTGATCCGTACGCCCACCGACGACCTCCCGGGCCGCTGCGGAACCAGATGCACCTCGCCTTCACCCTGCAACTCGTCCCCAACATAATTCTTCAGCATCTTGCCGTCATACACGGTCGTCACGCGATACCACCTTCCAAACGGATATCGCTTCTCGCAGTTCAACAGCGGCAGTCTCTGCCCACCCGAAGTAGCAAAGCTATCCAGGCACCACTCCCCCTTCACAATCCGTATCTCAAACAGCATCCGCTCCTCCGGCACGTCGGTGCCAGTCGACGGATCGATCGATTGCAGATGAAAGACCCTCTGCTCCGGCCTCCCATCAGCGTCCGGCTTGAAGATCATCTCCCAAGTCCAGGTCTCGGCCCCCGCCAGCGGATGCACATCGAAAAACATCGCATCATCCACACCATTGAACGAGACCGCCTTGCCCATCGGCGTATCAATCACCTGCGGATGCCCCAGCACCTTCGCCGCATGTCCACCCACCGACGCCGTGTTATCGAACCGCCATGTAACCTGCTTCGCCGTCTCCTGCGACCTCGCAACAACACAGACAGAGATAGCCAAGACCGCCAGCAACGATCTCAATGTTGGGTGCCCCATGTCCCGCTTTTGGGACATGGGTTCTCTCCATCCCGCATTCTTACTCACCTGAGACCCTCCGCTTCGCCTTCAACAGCACATCCGCCGCCTCCGGACGATCGTCCCAGTAATCCAGCCTGACCCGCCCATCCGGCAACTGGCTCACCGTTGCCGGCTCCGCACTCTCCGTGCAATACCACCCCGACGGCAACACCACCGCGTTCCTCGGCCTTCCCAAACTGCGGTCGAACACAAACTCATCTCCATCCAGCTTGTAACTCACGGGCGCCGTGTAGGTCTCTGCGATCCGCAAACGCAGCGTCTCTCCCTGCTTCACCGCCGGAAACGGAATCACCACCACTCTGTCCTTCGGGTCCACCGTCTCGCCCGTCTTGATCTTCGAAGCGATCATCTCCGCCCCACTCATCTCCTGCGTCTTCAGCTTCTCTCCCGTATCGAGAACGTAGGCTGAAGGATTACTCGCCACGCTTCCCGTCCGCACA
>DATHQG010000134.1:0-7198 GCA_035483075.1 Edaphobacter sp.
TACGCGGAGTGTGAAGAAGGCGGTGGGCGGGTTTGCCGCACTGATGGGCGGGGTGGATGCGGTGGTGTTTGCGGGGGGAATCGGAGAGCACGATGCGCGGTCGCGGGCGGAGATACTGGGCGGGATGGAGGGCCTTGGAATTTTGATGAATTCTGAGTTGAATGAGGCCAAGGGAGATTCCATTCGACGAGTAAGTGCATCTTACTCAGTAACGGCGGTGCTCGTCGTTCCAGCAAAAGAGGATTGGATGATCGCGGTCCATGTGGACGAGATGGCGCGATCGAAGGATTAGTCCGGATTTAGTTACAAATTAGTTGACAACTTCCATTTCACTTATTCGCAAGAGAAGGAGATGTCCCATGAGTGCCGTTGCCAAGGAATCGACCAAGGGAAAAAGTCAGGGTGTTCAGCCATTGTCGGCGGACGAGCTGCGAAAGATGGACGCTTACTGGCGGGCGTGTAACTACCTTTGTGTGGGGATGCTTTACCTGCTGGAAAATCCGCTGCTGCGGGAGCCGTTGAAGGTCGAGCACATCAAAAACCGATTGCTGGGGCATTGGGGATCGGACCCAGGGCAGACGTTTACGTGGGTGCATCTGAATCGGCTGATCAAGAAGTACGATCTCGACCTGATCTATATTTCTGGGCCGGGACATGGGGCGCCGGCGACGTTGTCGAATTGCTATCTTGAAGGGGTTTATTCGGAGGTGTATCCGGACAAGAGCGAAGATATCGCGGGAATGCGGAAGTTCTTCAAGCAGTTTTCGTTTCCGGGAGGGATTGGGAGCCACTGCACGCCGGAGACTCCGGGGTCGATCCATGAAGGAGGCGAGCTGGGGTATAGCTTGTCGCATGGGTTTGGCGCGGCGTTCGATAATCCTGACTTGATTGTCTCTGTCGTCGTGGGGGACGGTGAGGCGGAGACTGGGCCGTTGGCTACATCGTGGCATTCGAATAAGTTTTTGAATCCGGTGCGGGACGGTGCGGTGCTTCCGATACTTCATCTGAACGGCTACAAGATAGCGAACCCGACGGTGCTGGCGCGGATCTCGCCGGAGGAGTTGGAGTGGATGTTCAAGGGGTATGGATGGGAGCCGTATGTCGTTGAAGGGGACGATCCGGCGAAGATGCATCAGCTGATGGCGGAGGTGGCGGAGCGGTGCGTGCTGGAGATTCGCGCGATCCAAAAGAAGGCGCGGAGTGCTCCGAAGGGGGCGGCACCGGAGCGGCCGCGGTGGCCGATGATTGTTCTGCGGACGCCGAAGGGTTGGACGTGTCCAAAGGAGATCGATGGGCACAAGCTGGAGGGCTCGTGGCGGGCGCACCAGATGCCGATTCTGGATCCGAAGACGAACCCGGCGCATTTGAAGATGGTTGAGAAGTGGATGAAGAGTTATAAGCCGGAGGAGTTGTTCGATGAGTCGGGCAAATTAATTGCTGAGTTGAGAGCGATGGCGCCCGTTGGAAAGCGGAGGATCACTGCGAATCCGCATGCGAATGGCGGGTTGCTGCGGAGGCCATTGGAGTTGCCGGACTTTCGCGACTATGCGGTGAAGGTGAAGAAGCCGGGACAGATCTCGGTTTCGCCGACGAGTGTGGCGGCGCAGTTTCTGCGCGATGCGATGCGGCAGAACATGACGAACTTCCGCGTGTTCGGGCCGGACGAGACGGCTTCAAATCGATTGCAGGCGATTTATGAGGCGAGCGGGAAGACGTGGATGGCGAAGCTGCTTCCGGAGGACGCGGACGGTGGCTACCTGGCACGAGACGGCCGAGTGATGGAGATCCTGAGTGAGCATACGCTGGAGGGATGGTTTGAAGGCTATGTGCTGACCGGGCGACACGGGTTCTTTTCAACGTATGAGTCGTTCGTGCACATCATCGACTCGATGTTCAATCAGCATGCGAAGTGGCTGGAGAAGAGCAAGCTGGAGATACGATGGCGGGCGCCGGTCTCTTCGATCAATCTGCTGATTACTTCACTGGTGTGGAGGCAGGACCATAACGGGTTTACGCACCAGGACCCGGGGTTCCTGGACGTGGTGACGAATAAATCGCCGGAGGTGACAAGGATTTATCTGCCGCCGGACGCGAACTGCCTGTTGAGCGTGACGGACCACTGTCTGCGGAGCTCGAACTATGTGAATGTGATCGTCGCGGACAAGGCGGAGCATCTGCAGTATCTGGACATGGATGCGGCAGTGACGCATTGCACGAAAGGGATCGGGATTTGGGACTGGGCGAGTAACGACGCGGGCGAAGAGCCGGACGCGGTTATGGCTTGCGCGGGCGACATTCCTACAGCCGAGGCGCTGGCGGCGGTGGCCATTCTGCGGGAGCGGTGTTCAGACGTAAAGATACGGTTTGTGAATGTGGTGGACCTGTTCCGATTGATGCCGGAGGAGGAGCATCCGCATGGGCTTTCGTCGAGGGAGTTCGATAGTTTGTTCACCAAGAACAAGCCTGTGATCTTCAATTTTCATGCTTATGCTTCGATGATCCACAAGCTGACGTACCGGCGGACGAACCATGACAACTTCCATGTGCGCGGGTACAAGGAAAAAGGGAACATCAACACTCCGCTGGAGTTGGCGATCCTGAACCAGATTGACCGGTTCGACCTGGCGATCGACGTGATCGATCGGGTGCCGCGGCTGCAGGCGACGGCGGCCCATACGAAGGAGTGGTTGAAGGACCAGATCATCGAGAGCGTGAACTACGCCCATGCGAACGGGATCGATAGCAAGAAGATACGGGAGTGGAGGTGGCCGGCGTAGCGCGGGACGCTACAAATCTGGTACAACCTTCATGCCGCAGGATGGCCAAAGCCCCGTAGTTCAATTCAGCGGACCATGAAACGGAGATTGACAATGAAAATACTTGCTTCCTTCCTCGCGCTCGGCCTGATGGCTACACCAGTGCTGGCCGCTACGCAAACCTTCAACGATGTATCGGTCGTCGATGTGGCATGCTCGAAGAAAGTGGCTGCTGACGCAGATTCTCACACGCGAGACTGTGCGCTGATGTGTGAGAAGAGTGGTTTCGGTATTGTGACCGCGGACAAGAAGTTTCTGAAGTTCGACGCGGACGGCAACGCGAAGATCGCAGCGGCGCTGAAGGCCTCAGACAAGACCGACCATCTGCGGGTGAACGTGAGCGGCGATGTCGAGGGCGACACGATCAAGGTGACATCAGTAAAACTGCTTTAGTTTTTTGCGAAGATGCCCCATCCTCGACTGAGTGCGAGGATGGGGCATTTGTTTTGCTCGGGCCTGGATGCGGTTAGAAGATGAGTTTCAGAGCGAACTGGGTGTTGAAGGGCTCGCCAGGACCGATGCCAGGCGCGCCGTTGTAGAAGCCGATCGTCTGGGTGACGGTGCCGAAGGCCGCGCCGTCGCCGAGATAGTTATCGGGCGGGGCGAGGTTGGCACGATTGAAGAGGTTGAACATCTCTACACGGAACTGCGCGTTGAAGCTGTGGTCGAAGAGCGTGAATCGGTTGTTCTTGAAGACGGAGAAATCGACTGCACCGTAGGCTGGAGCGGTAAGCTGGTTGCGGCGCATGGTGCCGAAGGACGGGGTAGAGGACTCGACGAAGGCGCCAGAGGTGATCCATTGGGCCTGTCCGGCAACGATGCTCTTGCTTGCACCCTTGTAGGGGCTGACGTTGGGGACGAGGTTGACGCGGTCTTCGCCTTCGCCGGTTCCGCTGGTGTCGTCGCCGGTGTAGACGGTGTAGGGTTGGCCGCTGTGGAAGGCGATGAGTGAATTGAGTTGCCAGCCGTTGGTGAGGTGCTTGAGGTGGGAGCTGCCGGGTATGTCGTAAGCGATATAGCTGGTGAAGTTGTTTCGGGTGTCGTAGTCCATGCTGGCGTAGTCGCACTTGACGCAAAGGGCGTTAGTAATGTTGGCGTTGCGGTACTGGGTGAGGAAGTCCAGGCCGTGGGCCCATGTGTAGGAGAATTGGCTCGTCACACCATGCCAGCTTGTCGTGCGCAATGTGGTCTGAAGCGAACTGTAGTTGGAGTTGCCAATGCTGGAGACCTGGTTGATGGTTCCGTAGTTGGGGAATTGCTTGCCGTAGGGACGGGTGGCGTTCTGGGCCGCTGTACCGAGTGGGGTGGTGCCCAGGGCGGACTGATTGATGTCGATGTTTGAGAGCAGCTTGCGCGACTGCGAACCGACGTAGCCGAAGTTGAAGATGGCCCTTGAGCCGAGGGACTTCTCGATATTGAAGTTGAAGTTGAAGGTATAGGCCGGGCGTAGATTTGGGCTGATGGAGAAGAGGTTGTAGTCGGTGTTCGGGTCGTATGCCGTGTTGATGGGAAAGAGCAACGTATTTGGCGAGATGACGATATTGCTGTTGGAAAGGCTGGAGACGGGGGCAGGGCCGCCTGGGTTGCTTTCGGCACCGGAGGCGCCTCCGTTGGGCGGTCGATTATCAAGGAAGGGGTTAAGGTTGGGCTGGTCAAAGAACATGCCAATACCGCCGCGGAAGACAAAGCCAGGACTGAAGGTCGGCTGATAGGCAAAGCCGAAGCGGGGGCTGAAGTCGTAGAAGGTCTTGGGAAAGAGCGAGTTGATAGCGCCACCCTGGAAGGCGAGGCCGTTGACGGCACCGGAGGTCGTGGGGCGGAAGACGGAGAGGTCCTGCACTGAGTCGTGCATGGGCCCGAGGTAGTCGTAACGGACGCCGTAGTTGACGTTGAGGCTGGGCGTCAGTTGAAAGGCATCGGCCGCTGAGCCGGAGATGTTGTTGACGTAGACCGAGCGCTCCGTATTGCCGCGGACGATTTGCGCCTGCTGGGTGCAGCCGATCATGAAGTCTGCGAGAGAGAGGATCTGGGAGCCGTTGGCCTGGGCGCTGATGTTCGCGACGTAGGCCTGTTGGGCCGCTGTTGGAGTGGTGTAGCCATATTGTGCCTGGCAGGGTGCGGAGTTGAAACCGGTCCCGGCGACGTAACCCCATGGGCCCTGGGTCCCGGGGAAGGAGAAGTTGCCGCGGGTCTTGCGGTGGTAGAACTCGTTGACGTAGCCGCGGCGGTACTCGCCGGAGAAGCGGAATTGATGCCTGCCGACTACCCAGGAGGCGCTGTCGGTGGCCTGGCCGGTGATGTCGTTGCGGCCAGAGGGTGGAGTGGCGTTCTGGAGGTTGTCAAAGCCGGTGATCTTGATGCCGGGCGCGCCGGAGAGCTGCGGTTGGGCGGCGCCGGTATTGAAGCCGAAGGAGATGGGATCCATGCTGTGGTTGTCGTCGAAGAAGATCTGGTTAAAGTAGTTGACGCCGAGGAGCACCTGGTTGGTGAAGCGAGAGGTGAGCACGGAGTTGAGTACAGCGGACCAGTTGTAGACGTGGATGGGGCCCTGCTCGAAGAAGTAGGGATCGAGTGTGCCGACTGGGGCGACCTGGTTACCCTGACCGCCAAACATGCGGAGGGCCAAGCTGTGTTTTGGCGTGATGACGTAGTCCATCTTGCCGACGGCGTTGTAACTGTAGCCATTGATGGGTGCGGCGCTGGTGTAGTTATTGGCTGAGTCGCAGGAGCTATTGACGGTGGGGCAGTTGAGAATCGCGGCCGGATAAAACTCTTGCAGAGAAGCAATGGCGACGCTGGTTGGAGCCAGATTGAATTCCTTCAAGAGAGCGGTTGAGTCGGTCTGGAAGGCCGTGGTTGGTTCGGTGGTTGAGGCCGGTGAGGTGATGATGAACTGCTGCTTTTCATAGTTGAAGAAGTAAAAGAGCTTGTCCTTGAGGACGGGGCCACCGAGGCTGGCGCCGTAGTTCTGATTGCGGAGCTTGCCCTTAGGCGCGCCATTGGCGAAGGGGCTGTTGGCGGCGGCGAATTCGTTGCGGTTGAAGTAGTAGACAGAACCGTGAATCTGGTTTGTGCCTGATTTGGTTACGATATTGACGACGCCGCCGGGATTGCGTCCGGCTTCGGCGGTCGACTGCGTTTGCTGCGAGTACTGTTCGACGGAGTCGAGAGGGAGAATGATGCCGGCGATGCCTTCAACACCACCCTGATTGACGGCGGGGACGTTGTGCCAGAGGTCGTTGTTGTCGACACCGTCGATCTGCCAATTGACCTGATTGGCGCGGGTGCCGTTGACGGAGCCGAATCCACCGGCGGAGTATCCACCGAAGCCGGGCGCGACGGCGATGAGTTGGGTGAAGTCTCGACCGTTCATGGGGGTGTCGTTGACGATGGTGCTGCTGATATCTGTGGTCTGGGTCGGCGAGGTCGTATCGAGAGCGACGCTGGCTGCGTCGACTTCAATGACAGTGGACGAGCTGGAGATGGTCAACTTGATGGCAAGCGTAAAGGTTGTGCCGGCGGTGACCATGACCTTGTCCGTCTTGACGGTATTGAATCCGGGGAATGAGGCGGAGACGGAGTAAGTGCCGAGGGGAAGGTCCTGGAAGAGGAACTCGCCAGCGCTGGAGGAGGTGGTGGTGTGGCTACCACCGGTTTCGGTGTCGACGGCGACGACCTCGGCCTTTGCAATTGCAGCGCCCGTATGGTCTTCGACGGTACCGTTGATGCCACCACGGAACGTTTGGGCCCGAATGAAGCTGGTGCTGATGAGGGTTAGAAGGATGGCGGCGAGGCCGTTGAAAGCGGCCTGTACGAACCTACGTGACGGTTGGCGCATGTGACCTCCTAAAAAAGACAAAGATTTCCCGATCGCCTGGAAGACGATTTTGCAGTTGAAATTTGAGACAAAAATCCGTTAGCGCAGCGGGAACGCTGCGGGTACGTCACTGTGTTCCAAGGGCCGTATGGCTAATAGAAGTGTGGCGAAAACGTCAATTTAAGAAAGAGGTGGGACAAACGTAACCTTCTTTCGTAAATATTGCAAGAAATCTTTTCAGATATCAGCGGACGACTATGAGATATCACGTGGCGAAGGTAGGAGGGCGTTACCCGGGGTTATCGGGTGAGCTGAACACATTGTGGCGAACTACACCTTCGATCTGTTGAGCGACTAGAGTCGGTGCGGATTCAGGCCCCGCCGCGACGGAGTTCTTTGGTCTTGAGGACGATGAGGTATTCGTAGAAGGCTTGCAGGGTGGCGTAGGTGAGGCCGGCCGCGCCGTCGAGAATGGCTCCGCGGATAAAGACCATGTAGAGCCACTTGAGGAGCGGGCGGCCGGGGAGGCGATAGAAGATCGCCTTCTGGTGGAGGCGGCGGGTGT
>DATHQG010000135.1:0-19942 GCA_035483075.1 Edaphobacter sp.
GTGCTCCTTCTGAGCGGATGCATGGTCGGGCCGAAGTATGTGAAGCCATCGGTGCCTACCGCGCCCGCATACAAAGAAGCGGCTCCCGACGCGTATAAGGAGAGTGGGACCTGGCAGGTGGCACAGCCTGCCGACGCGGCCCAGCGAGGAGAGTGGTGGAAGGTCTTCGGCGACGCAGAGCTGAATGTCCTCGAACCGCAAGTGGCCGCCAACAACCAGGACCTCAAGGCCGCGGACGCACGGTTCCGCGAGGCACGCGCGCTGATTCGCTTCAACCACGCCTCGCTCTATCCGACGGTCGCGACTCAGCCCTTTGCCGGTGGACTGCGCGAGTCGACCAACCGCCCATACTTCAATGTATCCAGCGCACAGGGAAATGGCGTCGGCGACATCGTACTTCCCGTTGATTTGAGCTACGAGATCGACGTCTGGGGCCGCGTTCGTCGCACCGTAAGCGCCGCGCGCGAAGAGGCGCAGGCAAGCGCAGGCGACAGGCAGACGGTCCTGCTGAGTCTGCAGGCCGAACTCGCCTTCGACTACTTCGAAGCCCGCAGCGCCGACGCCCAGGAGAAGCTGCTGAACGATACCGTGAAGTACTACGAAGAGGCCTTCCGCATCACCACCAACCGTTTTGAAGGCGGAGTCGCCCCAAAGTCGGACGTAGACCAGGCACGGACGCAACTTGAGGCGGCCAAAGTATCGGCACGCGACATCACGCTGCAGCGCGCGCAGTTTGAGCATGCCATCGCCGTTCTTCTCGGCGAGCCGCCTGCGTCCTTCACCCTGAGCGACGCGCCGCTCGACGCCCGTCCGCCAGCCATTCCGCCGGGGCTGCCATCCGAGCTTCTCGAGCGTCGTCCGGACATAGCCGCGGCAGAACGCCGCGTCGCAGAAGCAAACGACCGCATCGGCATCGCGCGCGCCGCGTTCTATCCCACGATCTCGCTGAATGGAGCAGTAGGCATAGAAGCGACATCGTTCGCGAACCTCTTCAATCCCGCGAGCCTGTTATGGGCGATTGGCCCAACGGTGTCGCAGACCATCTTCGACGCAGGTCGCAGGGCCTCCGTCTCGGAGCAGGCCAACGCCAGCTACGACGAGACTGTCGCGAACTACCGGCAGACCACCCTGACCGCGTTTCAACAGGTAGAGGACAACTTGGTTGCGCTTCGCGTGCTCCAGCAGGAGGCAGAGAACCAGCACCAAGCCACAATGGCGGCCCAATCGGCAGAGCAGATATTCAACAACCGATACGTCGGTGGCCTCGACACCTATCTGCAGGTCGTCATCGCGCAGACGGCTGCGCTCAACAATGAACGGAACGACATCGACATCATGCGCCGGCAGATGGACGCCAGCGTCCTTCTGATCAAAGCGCTCGGCGGCGGATGGAACGTCACCGATCTGCCCAAGCTCTAACGCTATCGGCCAGACAGTTGCAACGGCAGGTAGAACGAAAACACCGAGCCCTGCGAAGGTTGGCTGGTCACTTCGATGGAGCCGCCATGTGCCTCGACGATCGCCTTCGCAATCGCCAGCCCCATGCCCGTGCCCTGCACACGATAGCGCTGTCCTTGTCCTCGATAAAACTTGTCGAAGATCATCATCCGCTCCAGGTCATCGACCCCCGCGCCACGGTCCGCAACGCTGGTAACGAGCTGGCCGCGAGAGACCTCGGCGCTGACGAAGATCGGGCTTCCCTCCGCAGAGTACTTCGCGGCGTTCTCCAACAGATGCTGCAGCACCTTGGCGATGCGCTCTAAGTCCATCTGGACGAGGGGCAGCGTATCGGGCAGACGCAACTCAACAGGATGGGTCTTAAGCGGACCCTGTGTCTCTTCGAGGGCCAGATCAACGGCCTCGCGCATGGAATGCAATCGCAGGTCGAGCTTAATGTCGTGCGCGTCCAGCTCCGCCATCTCCATCGCCTGCCCAACGAGCCGATCCAGCCGCGCGGCCTCTTCCTCGATCACCTGCATCATCTCAGTAGTCTGCTCTTTGTCGAGCAGAGGATCGCTGCGCAGCGTGGTGATCGCGGCGGTGATCGAAGTCAACGGAGTCCGCAGCTCATGGGCCACAGAATCGAGAAGCGCGTTGCGCAGTCGTTCACTCTCGCGTGAAGCCTGCACCCGCGTCAGTGTCTCCACTGCGCCGGCACGCTCGATAGCGATGGCGGCCAGGCCGCACACTGCATCCAACGCCTCCGGTGAGGTCCCTTCACCAGTAATTCCGACGGCTCCAATCGGACGTTGTCCGAGGAGGATTGGAACCAGGGTGACGCCCCGCTCCTCGTCCCGGCGATGGTCTCTCGTAAACGCTGCGTCCCTGAGCTCGGCCGCCGTCACGTCCATGTAGTTCGGACTCGAGCGATAGACGCGGTCTTTTTCGCGCAAATAAACAGCGGCCCCCGCAAGATTGAACGTCGCGGCGATCATCTGCGGCAGAACATTGAGCAGGTCGATTACATTGCCCGTCACCAGCATCTGCTGACTGAACTCATACAGCCGCTCCGCCTCCCGCTGGCGGCGGCGGGAACTCTTCGCCTCCCGACGCGCCCGCTCCGCAAGTTGGCTCGCAACAATGCCGGTCACCAGAAACGCAAGCAACGCTACCCAATTGCGACTGTCTCCAATGGTGAAGGTAAGCACCGGTGGAAGGAAAAAGAAATTAAACGCAGCCGCAGACAGGATGGACAGATAAATCGAGTGGCGCAGCCCCCAGTTTGCCGCCACCAGAAGGATGCCGACCATAAACGTCATGGCCACCGTGGTCTCGTTGACATGCAACCAACGGAAATAGACAGCTACAATGACAGCGGCAGTGGCCGTCGACACACTGTAGCGAACGATACTGCGTATGACCCTGCGCTGCACTACCTTATCTTATCCTTATGGGTACTCGTGACAATTCGAATCCCGCGGTAAAGAGCCCGGAGGAATGGCTGGAAAAGGTCGCGCCGGAGAAGACGCGCGGCACCTTCAAGCTCTTTCTCGGCTACGCGCCCGGGGTAGGCAAGACCTACAACATGCTCAGCGAGGCGATCCGCCGGCACCAGCGCGGAGAAGACATTGTGATCGGCGTCGTCGAGACACACGGCCGGCCACGCACAGCCGAACTGGCCGAACAACTCGAAAAAATCCCCCGTCAAAAGATCGAATACAAAGGCGTCGTCTTCGAGGAGATGGACGTCGACGGCATTCTCGCGCGCAAGCCGCAGATCGTCCTTATCGACGAGCTGGCCCACAGCAACATCGAAGGCAGCAAGCACCGCAAGCGCTACGAAGACGTGCTCGACGTGTTGGCTGCGAATATCGACGTGCTCGCAACCATGAACGTGCAGCACATCGAGAGCGTCGCCCCCACCGTGCAAAGCGTCACCGGCATTCAAATTCGCGAAACCGTACCCGACTGGATGGTGCAACGCGCCGACGAGATCGTAATGGCCGACCTTACGCCGGAGGCGCTCCAGACCCGAATGCGCCGCGGGGACATCTACGGCGTCGATCGCGCCGAAAAGGCCCTCGCCAACTTCTTCCGCCGCGGCAATCTGATTGCCCTTCGAGAACTCGCCCTCCAGCATGTCACCAAGGCCGTCGACCGTACCCTGACCGCCTACATGGACGCGAAACGGATCGAGGCCCTCTGGGCGGTGCGCGAACGCGTTGCCGTCTGCATCAGCTCCAACAGCTCCTCGCAGATGCTGATCGCACGCGGCGCGCGAGTGGCCGAGGGAGTCGGCGGCGAACTCTTCGTCCTCCATGTTGACACCGGCGAAGACCTGGCCGAAGACGAAAAGAGCACGCTTGCGGCCAACATGCAGTTCGCGCGCAATCTCAACGCCGAGGTCTTCACCATCAAAGGCAAGAGCATCGCCCACGCTGCGGCCAGCTTCGTTCGCGAGAAGCGCATCACGCACGTCGTCTTCGGACGCACCGCCGTCCACGGCTTTCGCAAATACCTTTACTACTGGGCGATCCAACACTTCCTGAAGGAATCGCCCAACGTGGACGTCCACATAGTCACACAGAACTCGGAGCGTGAATGAAACAGAACGAGCACGATCAACCTGCAAAGATTCTTATCGTCGATGACGAACCGCAAATCACTCGCGTCCTTCGGACCGCACTCTCCACCCAGGGCCATTCCCTACGGATCGCCGCCAACGGTCTCGAAGGAATGGAAGCCGTACACACATGGAAACCCGACCTCGTCATCACCGACCTCGCCATGCCGCAGATGAGCGGCGTTGAACTGTGCCGCGAGATCCGAGCTGTTTCGCAGGTCCCCATCATTGTCCTTTCCGTCCGCAACCAGGACCTCATGAAGGTAGAGGCGCTCGACGCCGGCGCCGACGACTACGTCACCAAGCCCTTCAGCATCCAGGAGCTCCAGGCCCGCGTCCGTTCTCAACTGCGCCGCAGCACCGCGACCAGCACTGCACCCCCACAGATCATCCAGGCCGGCGACTTTGTCATCGACATTCCGCAACATCGCGTCACAGTTCGTGGACAGGACACTCACCTCACTCCGAAACAGTTTGACCTGCTCGTCTGTCTGGCGCAGCACCCTGGGCAGGTCCTCACGCACCGCGCTCTGCTCCATGCAGTTTGGGACACTAACGCCGATCAACCGGAGTATCTGCGCGTCACGATCGGCCAGCTGAGAAAGAAAATTGAGCTGTCCGACGAACCGGCCTACATCGTCACAGAACCATGGATCGGTTACCGCTTTCGCCCGACTGGCAACGACAATTTCTAGCCCTTTACAATTAGCAATCAACAGTTTTCAGTATTGAAAACTTCCAATCCACATATTTCGTCTGCTAGCATGGCCGTCCTATGGATACCTTTAGCGCTGCACGTCGCGACCTTCTCCGTTTGGGCAGCATGGGACTGGCAGCAGCGGCAACCAACGCCGTACCCGCAGCCTATGCCGCTACCAAACCCTCAGCTCCCGCAACGCCGGTGAGCGTCTTCGACATTCGCACCTACGGCGCCATCGGCGACGGCAAGACCGTCGATACGCCGGCCATCAACAAAGCCATCGAGGCCGCGGCCGCAGCAGGTGGCGGTACTGTCTTCTTCCCGGCCGGGACCTGGCTCTGCTTCTCCATCCAATTGAAAAGCCACGTCGCTCTGTATCTCTCGCAGGGCTCGACCGTCCTCGCCGCCGACTCCCCCAAGGCGGGTCAAACCACCGGCTACAACGGCGGGACCTACGACGCAGCCGAGCCAAACGATCCCTGGACCCCCTACCAGGACTATGGCCACAATCACTGGCACAACTCCCTCATCTGGGGCGAGGGCATCAACGACATCTCCATCACCGGCCCCGGCCTCATCTGGGGCAAGGGCCTCAGCCGCGGTACCCGAGGCGACTTTATCGCCGAGCAGCCCGGCGTAGGCAACAAGGCCATCGCCCTCAAAAACTGCCGCAACGTCATCTTCCGCGACTTCTCCATCCTCAAAGGCGGCCACTTCGGCTTTCTGCTCACCGGCGTCGACAATCTCACCATCGACAACATCACCATAGACACAGACCGCGACGGAATCGACATCGATTGCTGCAAGAACGTCCGCGTCTCCAACTGCTTCGTCAACTCGCCCTGGGACGACGGCATCTGCCCCAAATCCAGCTACGCTCTCGGCTATGCCCGGGCCACCGAGAACGTGACCATCACCAACTGCTACGTCGCAGGCTGCTACGAGCTCGGGGCTTTCCTCGACGGCACCTTCAAGAAGTTCGCCCCCGACTTTCGCGTTCCCCGCAACGGCCGCATCAAGTGCGGCACCGAATCCAACGGCGGCTTCAAAAACATCACCATCTCTAACTGCGTCTTCGAAGGTTGCCGCGGCCTCGCACTCGAGAGTGAAGACGGCGCCCTCTGCGAGGACATCGCCATCTCCAACATCACCATGCGCGACGTCATCAACGCGCCGCTCTTCTTCCGCCTCGGTGCCCGCCTGCGGGGCCCTAAGGAAAACACCAAAGTAGGGACCCTGCGCCGCGTCGTCGTCGACAACCTCGTCAGCTACAACACCGGCTCGCATATCTGCTCCATCCTCAGCGGCGTCCCCGACTACCCCATCCTCGACCTCAAGCTCTCCAACATCTACATCCAGCACCAGGGCGGAGCGGCCGCCGACATCGCGAAAATTGTCATGCCCGAAAACGCCGAGAAGTACCCGGACCCCGGCATGTTCGGCCCCGACACTCCGGCCCAGGGCTTCTTCCTCCGCCACATCAATAACCTTGAGATGAGCCACGTCGAAGTCCAGCCGGCCCAACCCGACCAGCGTCCCACCTTCTACCTCGAGGGAGTCAACCGCGCCGACTTCATCGCAGTCACCGCTCCCACAAACCCACCGGCGTTCCGCCTCAACAACGTGACCGACCTGCGCATTCTGATCAGCCGGGCTGCGCCAGACACGCAGCTAGCCACTGCAAACGATAGGGTCCTCTAGCGCCCTGCAGCTCGGGTTCGCGCTGGGGCTGGCCTTACAGCGGCGTTCCCTCACACACGTACCACGGCCCTGTCCCCTGCCAAATCTATTGTGCTGGACCGCAGTCCATGATTTCATCGGGTCTGTAGATAGCGACACTTCAACCTTGGACGTCACCGGAGCCTCCACATGACCTATCAAGTCTCACGCAACGGGCAGCTGTATGGCCCCTACACCCTCGAAGACCTCCAGCGCTACGTCGCCTCCGGAAACGTCCTCCCGACCGACCTCGCCAAGAGTGAAGACATGCCTGAATGGGTACCCGTCGCCCAGGTCCTAGGCACTGCAGCAGTTCCGCCGTCGCCGGTCTACCCAACTCCTCCCTCGTATCCCCAACAACCTGGTACAGCGTATCCCGACCCGCCCAACCTCAGCTGGGGCCTCGAGGTGCTTCTGGCGTTCCTTACCTGCGGCATCTTCGTCATGGTGTGGAACCTGGTTATCGCCTCCTGGGCAAATCGCGTCCAGCCCGCGAGCAAGGCCCTGATGTACTACATCATCGCGACCGTGTTGATCGTACTCAATCTCGGCGGTTCATGGGGCGTAGTTATCGCTATCGCCCACCACAATCCTCACCCTCATCACAGTCTTCTCGGCAATCTGATCGGTCTCGCCTGCTGGGTCGTCCGCCTCATCGCCCGCTTCATCTTGCGAGACACGCTCGAGCAGCACTTCAACGGTCCCGAGCCACTCGGCCTCCGACTCAGCGCCGTCATGACCTTCTTCTTCGGCGGCTTCTACTTCCAGTACAAGCTCAACGAGATCAATCAGATCAAACAGGCCCTCCGCTACCGGAGTCCCGTACGATGATCCTCGTCACCCGCAACCGCATCGCAACCATACTGCGTGCGGCTGCGCCCCCGGCAGTCATCGCGCTCGCCGCCGCTATTCTGTTGCGCTTTCCCCCCGCGCAGAACAGCTTCTATCCCCAATGCCCCATCTTCGAATACCTTCACCTGCAATGTCCCGGCTGCGGCATCACACGCGCTCTCGCAGCTCTGCTGCGCGGACATCTCGCCGAAGCAGTACACTTCAACGCTCTCATTACCGTGCTGCTTCCCTTCGCCGCCACTTACGGCGTCCTCTGCTATCGCCGCTTCCTGCAGCACAAAGCGCTCCGCTGGCCTCAACCACGACCGGCCGTAATTTATGCCGCGCTGGCGCTGACAGGCGTTTTCACGGTGCTTCGCAATCTTCCACGTCACGCGTTTTAGCCGCCCGGACGCAAAACGGCCCCAACATCCTGCCGGGGCCGTCCTCACTGGGAAAAATCGCGGACTATGCTTCGACGGTAACAGGCTCCGGCGTTGATACGGGTGTCGCCGTACCACCCTTCAGGTCGGTGCCGCCGGGCTTGCGAATGTCAATGCCGCCTTTGAAGAAAGCGCCATCTTCAATCGAGATTCGTGCCGCGATCACATCGCCGGTCAGCGAGCCTTCGCTGCGAATGTCCACACGATCGCTCGCCTGGCAGTTGCCGCGCACCTTGCCCAGCACGACGATCTCGCGCGCCACAATGTTCGCCGCCACCTGGCCGTTACGGCCCACAGTCACGCGGTTGCCCGGCAGATTGATCGCGCCCTCCACCTTGCCATCGATGTACAGAGATTCAGAGCCCGTCAATTCGCCCTTAACAATCAGGGATTTGCCGATGGTCGCTTGCTCTCCCGTCGGAACGGCGGCCGCCGCAGTCCCAGCGCCGACCGTCGCAGGCCGCGTGGGGCTGGCCTCGAAGTTCGTTGTCGGCGTCGAAGGACGCACCGGTTCAGGAGTTGAGGGAGTATTGCTTCCAGTCTGGTTCGGTTTCCACATATTTTATTCCTGTCCTTTCGTACTGCTTCAAAATGGTCCCGCCGCGGTCCTGTTGCACGCACCACCACCTGCGGCAGCACGTATTGTTTCCACGATACTACTCTGGAAAGGACTCTGGATTCGCGTGGATTCACAATCTATTCCACAGTTTTTGTACCTTTCTCAATACCTGTGTACATCTTTCGTTGCAACTCGAATTTTCTTCCCTCTAATCTCCCATTTCTTCCCCGCCGCGAATGTGTTACGCCCCTCCGGAACTTATCGTGCAGAAAACACGGCCCGTCGAGTAGCATGACAGCAATCGAATTCTTCCCTGCGAGCCCTATCTCTTGAGTTTGACTCCGCGTCCGTCCCGCCCCACCCTAAGCGTTTTGCTCTCCCCTCTCACGCTCTTGCTATTGGCGTTATGCATCGTTTCGTCACCGAGCAAGCTCTTCGCCGCAGTCCCCAAAGTCCACACCGTCACTCTGGGTCCAGCCCGAAGGGTCCCCTACACCCAGCCCGACGCGACCCCCGACACCAGGACCGACGAGACCTCCACCCTCAAGGTCCGCCCACTCTTCGTCGACGACCACCAGAAGGAGTGGACCACCGGCGAGGTCCACGACGTCACAGATCGCACCTTCACCATTCGCCGCGCCCTCCGTCTCAACGACGCCCTACCCACCGACGCCGGGCCCCACTGGGTCTGGCAGCCGGGCCCCTGGCTCTCCATCGACCGCATCACCGGCCACATCACCGCCTTGCATCTGCCTGACTTCGACGCCGCAGTCTCTGACGTGGTCTGGTTCCGCGACTATGCCGCCTACTGCGGAATCGCCACAACAGCCAAAGGGGGCCTCTTCGCCATAGTCGCCCAGCTTGGAGCGCATCGGCCTGTAGTCCAGAAGCAGATCGGCCCATGGCCCCAAAGCAACCACTTCATTCCAGTCTGCCAGCCCGCCCAGTGGCAGCGTCTCCCCATGCGCGTCACCCTGAAGCCAACCGGCGGCGAAGCCACAACCTACGACGTCGTCGGCACCGCCTCCATCCTCGAAGAGGGCGATAACTCCGACCAGAACTAATTCAACACACCACGCATTCCCAAAAATTCTTGGAAATTTGATTTAGCATCAACCTCGATTCGCATTACGGAAAAGCGTTGCGCTCCCGTCGCCCGCTATGCAGGAGTTTGATTTGCTGAGTCTGTTCCAGGGAATAAAACCTGTGAAGCGAGCCGGTGCTGTGCGCGATGCACTCGCTGGCGTTGCGTTTGCAGCGATGGACATTCCGCAGGCCCTCGGCTACACCCGCATCGCCGGAATGCCCATCGTCACCGGCCTCTACTCTCTTCTGCTCCCGCTACTGGTGTTTGCGATTTTCGGCTCTTCACGCTATTTGGTCGTAGCCGCTGATTCAGCGACCGCCGCCATTCTGCACAGCGGACTCACCAACATGGCGCCCTCGGCAAGCGCTCGCTACGTAGCGCTGGCGGGCCTCGTCGCGCTTCTCACCGCTGGGTTCCTGCTGCTCGCCCGCCTCCTCAAGCTTGGCTTCGTCGCCGACTTCCTCTCACGGACAGTGCTCGTCGGCTTCCTCACCGGTGTAGGGTTTCAAGTCGGCATCGCGGTCCTCGGCCAAATGCTCGGACTCGAGATCGACTCCCGCAGGACCGTCGTCCAACTCTACGAAGTCTTCCGCAATCTGCCTAAAGTCCATCTGCCCACGCTGCTCGTCACCATCATCGTCCTGGCTACCGTCTTCGCTCTTCGCCGATTCGCCCCCAAAGTACCCGGCCCGCTGTTGGCCGTCGTCGGTGCCACCGCAGCCAGCGCAGCCTGGAACTTTGCCGGACACGGCATCACGACCATAGGCCCCGTCATCGGTGGTCTACCCCATCTCGGATTGCCTGACGTGCACTGGCGTGACGTCCCGCCGCTGGCTTCGGTGGCCGGCTCCTGCGCAATCATGATTCTCACCCAGAGCGCTGCGACCGCGCGCGTCTACGCAGCGCGTCACCAGCAGCGGCTGGACGCCGACCAGGACCTCGTCGGTCTCTCCGCAGCCAATGCGGCCGCTGCCCTCAGCGGGACCTTCGTCGTCAATGGCAGCCCCACCCAGACCGCGATGGTCGAAGGCGCTGGAGGCAGCAGTCAGATCGCCCAGGTCGCCACCGCCGTCGTGGTGGCGCTCGTTCTGTTGTTCCTCACCGGGCCGCTGCAATACCTTCCTCATTGCGTACTTGGCGCGCTGGTATTTCTGGTCGCAATCAGGATGGTCGATCTGCGCGGCCTGCAAACAATTCGCGTGGAAAGTCCCGCCGAGTTCGCTCTAGCGTTGATGACCGCCATTGTCGTAGTCGCAGTCGGCGTCGAGGAGGGCATCCTTCTCGCGATGGTCATGTCCCTGCTTCGCATCGTGCACCACAGCTACCACCCGCGCAGCGGCGTCATGCTCTCCGAGAGCGACGGGACATGGAAGCTGACTCCACCCGTCCCAGGTGCAGTGACAGAGCCCGGCCTGGTCTTGTACCGCTTCGGAGCGGCCCTCTTCTACGCCAACGCCAGCCGCTTCTCCGACGAAGTCCTCACCCTCGTAGGTCCGTTGCCAACGTCCGTGCGCTGGCTCATCGTCGACGCCGAAGCGATCACCAACGTGGACTACAGCGCCGCTCGGGTAGTTCAGGAGTTGAAGAAAGACCTCGCAAACATGGGCGTGGTCTTCGGCTTCGCCCGCATTCCGTGGAGCACCCGGCCCGACTTCGACCGCCACCACCTCACCGAAACCATCGGCCCTTCACTGCTCTTCAACCGCCTGCACGGCGCGCTCGACGCCTACGAAAAAGAGCAACTCCAAAACACACAAAAACTTGACGCAGATCTGCACGGATGACAGCGATAAGAACAGAAGCGTTTGTAAGAGCAGCGTCGTCTAAATCCGTGTCGATCCGTGTTAAGCATTCCTAAGACGCAGCCGTCCCGGAAATATAGGCCTCAAGCTGCCGGATCGTCATCTCCTGCTCCGAAATCACCCAGTTCACCAGGTCACCGATCGAGACGACCCCCACGACCGCGCCGTTCTCCACCACCGGGAGATGCCGTATCCGGTTCTTCGAGATGATCCGCATGCACTCACCCACCGTATGCCCCCGCGAGACCGAGATCACCGGGCTGCTCATGATCTCAGCCACCCGCGTCTCCTTTGAAGACCGTCCCTGCAGAATCACTTTGCGCGCATAGTCGCGCTCGGAGATGATCCCCAGCAACGTACCCGCCTCCATCACCAGCAGCGCCCCCACCTGCCGCTCCGCCATGATCTCAATCGCCTGGTACACTGACGCGTCCGGCGCAGTAAACGCAATCGAACCACTCTTCTGCTTCAAAACCATCCCAATCGTCGTCGCAAAATCAGTCATCGGTCACCTCGGGCCTCGAATACTAACGCGGCCATACAGCATTTCGCAATCGAAACCGAAGCGCGCACCCGTTCCCGAGCAGTATCATCGACCTATGCAGACCTTCGACGCCCTCCTCCGCGAAGCCGAAGTCGCCCACGGCCATCTCTGTGCGGGCCAGATCCTCGGCGTCCGCCTGGCCATGCTTGGCTGCGAGCGTCTCGGCATAGACGACCCCAAGGGGGCCGACCGCAAGCGCCTCGTCACCTTCATCGAGATCGACCGCTGCGCCACCGACGCCATCGCCGTCGTCACCGGCTGCCGCCTCGGCAAGCGGGCCATCAAGTTCCGCGACTGGGGCAAGATGGCCGCCACCTTCGTCGACCTCACTGCGCCCTTACCACATGAAGGCGACACCCCGGTCTATAAGGCCGTCCGCATCGCCGCCCTCGAAACCTCCAGGCAGCGCGCCCGTGACCTCTACCCACACATCGAAAACAAGAACCAGCAGCAAATGCTCGCCTACCGTGAACTCCCAAACGCAGATCTCTTCAGCGAAGAGTGGGTCGCGGTCCCCATCCATCCCCGCGAGATGCCCGGCTACAAATCCGCCCGCATCACCTGCGCGCAATGCGGCGAAGGCATCAACTACGACCGCGAAGTCCACCGCGACGAAAAGGTCCTCTGCGAAGCCTGCGCCTCTCCCGAAACCCGCTACTACCGGCCTCTCACCAATGCAGAGCTCGCCACAAACAGCAAGGCCGGCGCGGAAACCTCTCCGCAACCGGCCTGCGAACATTGTTAGGCGTCACGCATTAGCCGCAACACCAAACCTACCGACGGTAACCGTAGCGGTACGGACGAAACTCATGCGCCCGCACCCACTCAGCATGACGTCTTGCCTCTTCGATCCGCAGCCGCTCATAATAGCCGGGCCGCCCATAGTACGGAGCGCCAAACCCAACGCCCACAACCACCTCAGCGTTTGCCTTCGCCGGGGTGGCCAGTACGACCGCGCCAGCCAGCAGACCAACCGCTACGCCCTTCACCAGCATCGACTTTGCGTTTGCGAGTTTCATAACAACCTCCTGCCTACACCAGATGAAACCCACCCCTGCCCAACCGGGTTGCGCGCAACTTTCCGGCGCACCCGTGTTACGCAGAGATTCATAACAGTTACCACAACCCCGAATAGCGCAGAGCTCAGAACGCCCTTGCAGGCCGTCCGTCCCCACGATTTTGGAAAATCCTGTACACTAAATCCCTACATGACGGTCTCCCGCCAACTCGCGACCTTGCACCTCATGCCTACACGTTGTTGTTGTAGCTAGTCCCTCCTGCGCCGTACCCCTCTTCTAGAAATTCAGCAGCCCTCGCACACGTCCATCGTGTCCCCAGCGCGTTTTCTCCAAGGAGACCCACATGTCCACTCCAAGCACCCGCCCATCCCTCCGCCTCTCCACCGACGCCTGGGCCATCCTCCTCGCCGCCGCCCTCGGCCTCATCATCCGCTTCGGCCTGCTCAAAAACATCGCCTGGTAGGGTGCCCCATGATCCCCGAAGGGAATCGTGGGGTTACTCACTAGGTAAGCCAGAAAAACTGCACCAGGAACCACCCAAGGAGCCCCCATGGCCACCTCAACCAATCTGCCCGACCTCCGCTCCGAGTACCCTCCCCACACCCCCGGCCGCGGCCCGGCCGACCGTTCCACCCTCCTCGGCCTCCTCCCCGGCATCGCCCTCCTCTTCGTCGTCGGCTACGCCGGCAAGTTCGTAGAGCATTTCCTCAACACCTACACCAAGGCCCACCACATCACCTTCCCCAACATCGAGTACGTCCTCTGGGCCATCCTCTTCGGCATCATCATCGCCAACGCCGTCGGCGTACCGCGCATCTTCCGCGCCGGAGTCGCAACCTACGACCTCTGGCTCAAGGCCGGCATCATCCTTCTCGGCGCGCGTTTCATCCTCGGCGACGTCCTCAAACTCGGCGGCATCTCGCTCGTCCTCGTCTTCATCGCCTTCGCCTTCTCGCTGACATTCATGACGTGGCTGGGCCGCACCTTCAACCTCGGCCCGCAACTCACCACGCTCCTCGCCGTAGGCTCCAGCGTCTGCGGAGTCTCCGCCATCATCGCCACCCAGGGCGCCATCGACGCCGACGAAGAAGACTCCTCCACCGCCATCGCCGCCATCCTCGCCCTCGGCGCGCTCTCCCTCTTTACCTTCCCGCTCATCGGTCACGCCCTCCATATGAGCGACCACGCCTACGGCATCTGGGCCGGCCTCGCCGTCGACAACACCGCCGAAGCCACCGCCGCCGGCGCCCTCTACTCCGACGCCGCCGGCAAATACGCCGTCCTCGCCAAGACCTGCCGCAACGCCCTCATCGGCTTCGTCGTCCTCGCCTACGCGATCCAATGGGTACGCAAGGGCCTAGCCAGCCGCGCCGCCACAAAACAACTCGACAACAAGGCCGCCTTCCTGTGGCAAAAATTCCCGAAGTTCGTCCTCGGCTTCTTAGTCATCTCGCTACTCGCCACACTAGGCGCATCTGGCAATCCAACCATCGCCGCACTGGGCTTCACCAAACCCCAACTCCTGGCACTAGGAAACCTAAGCCGCTGGGCCTTCCTCCTCACCTTCGCCGGAGTAGGCCTCCGCACCAACCTCAAAGACCTCTTCAAGCAAGGCGCTCGCCCCTTCATCGTAGGGGCCGTAGGCGAAGTAGCCATAGCCGCCATCACCCTCCTCCTGGTCCTGGGAGCCGACCACATCTACCACCTCTAACGGGTGCCCCATGATCCCCGAAGGACGAAGTCCGAGGGTATCGTGGGGTCAATCTCGAGTTAAAACCACAATCTCCCAAATCGAAAGATCGAGTATCGTGGATTAAGTCCCGAACTCACCATGCCCCCGCGCCTAGAACGAAGACAACAAACAGACAACCTCCACTTCATCACCTTCAGCTGCCACAACCGCAACCCATACCTAGCGTCCCCCCGCGCCGCCTCCATCTTCGAGCACTCCCTAGAATCCACCCGAGATAAATACCAATTCCACCTCCTCGGCTACGTAGTCATGCCCGAACACGTCCACCTCCTCCTCTCCGAACCTCCGACCCATCCCCTATCCACCGTCCTGGGCGCCCTCAAGCGCTCCGCCTCCAAAAGACTCCCAGAAAACCCCTTCTGGCTCCCTCGTTATCACGACTTCAACGTCTTCTCCCCCACCAAGCGCCGAGAAAAACTCCGCTACCTCCACCGCAATCCCGTAACCCGCGGCCTGGTCTCGACCCCAGCCGAATACCCATGGTCCAGCTTCCAGACCTACGCCACCCGCATCCAAAGCACCGTCAAAATCACCATCGAAATGGGTCCCCCATGATCCCCGAAGGACGAAGTCCGCAGGGTATCGTGGGGAGAGTCACTAGAATCCCCCACCCACCACACGCGCCCCAAAAAACAACCTTTCCCACCCCCACCCCATCTCGCTTACTTGATCTTCCTGTAACACAGGGGCCAAAGGAGAAATCGGGTGGCGAAGCACAAAAAAACATCGAAATCCCTTGCAGATCCCACAAAGCTCAAGCCCATTGATAAAAAAGAAGGCACCCTCCAGGTCATCATCGAAACTCCCAAGGGAAGTCGCAACAAATTCAGCTTCGATCCCGACCAGGAAATCTTCTCGCTCAAGAAAGTCCTTCCTGCTGGCATGGCCTTTCCCTACGACTTCGGCTTCCTCCCGCGCACCCTCGCCGAAGACGGCGACCCCATCGACGTCCTTCTTCTCATGGACGAACCCGCCTTCCCAGGGGTCCTCGTGAGCGCCCGCCTCATCGGAGTTATCCGGGGCGAGCAGATCGACGGCAAAAAACGCATCCGCAACGACCGTCTCGTCGCCATCGCAGAGGCCAACCACATGTACGCCAACGTCAAAAAACTCGACGACCTCCCGAAACAATTCGTCAAGGAGCTCGAAGACTTCTTCGTCAACTACCACAGCCTCGAAGGAAAACAATACAAGCTACTCGGCTGCAAGGACGCTGACGAAGCTCTCCGTCTCATCAAGCAGGCGCAAAAGGCGGCATAACCACAATGCATCCAAATGGGGCCCAGGAACGACCCACGCCATGACAGACCTGCTGCTTCGCTTCCTCATCGGCGGAACGGTCGTCAGCCTCTTCGCTATCCTCGGCGATGTCCTTCGCCCCAGGAGCTTTGCCGGACTCTTCGGTGCGGCGCCATCTATTGCTCTCGCGACCCTCGGCCTCACCATCCACCACGAAGGCAAACTCTACGCCGCGACTGAAGCCCGTTCCATGATCGCTGGTGCAATCGCCATGGCAGTCTACGCCGCGACGATCAGTTGGGTCCTCATACGCTACAAACCACCCGCGATGGCCGTTACGCTCGCGCTTCTTCCTCTATGGTTCGGAGTCTCTTTCGGCATCTGGCATCTCTGCCTCAGGTAAACGCGAATGATGGTTGACGTAAAATTCGCCTCTCTCAAGTCGACGAAACCGCACGAGTATGCCCTCCGCTTTCTCTTCGGAGGCATCGTGACCGTGACTGCAGGCATCATTGCCAAGAGATTTGGCCCTGGAATTGGCGGCCTGTTCCTCGCATTCCCTGCCATCTTCCCCGCCTCTGCCACCCTGATCGAAGATCACGAGAAACAAAATAAGCAGGAAGCAGGTTACGACGGCACCCGCCGAGGCCGAATTGCCGCCGGCCTCGACGCTGCAGGAACCTGCCTCGGTGCCGTCGCCCTTCTTCTCTTCGCCTTCGTAATCTATGGCCTCTTACCCAGCCAGGCCCCCTTCCTGACTCTCGCTGCCGCCTCGCTGGCCTGGCTCACGCTGTCCGTCCTCCTCTGGTTCCTCGCCAAGCGAATATAGGTCATTCGGCATCGGTGATTTTTCTTCATGTAAAAACCTAGTAAAAACGCATGTCAAGTCCCAAAACCACCTAACTTACTACCAGTCAACAATATCCGCGTGGCATTTTAGTTTCACTCAAACCGCTATACTGGATATATAGATCAAAAACAAGCAAGCCTTGAGCACCTTCCCGGGCTAACTCATTTAGAAAGAATATTTTAGCCGTAACCCTTTTATTATGACTATTTTGCACACCGGCTCTCCCCGTAAACTACTGAATCAAAGTAATTTACGCGCGGGTAATGGGGGGAGGGGGTACCCAACGAACTCTTCGGGATATAGTTGCGAAGTGGTTGCCAGTTTGACTCACATCACCCATCCACTCGTTCGCCTATGGTAGCCTCCAGCCAGGGGTTGCAGTGCGCTGTCGCCCATACTTGCCGATGCCTCTGACTCGCCCTAGACTTAGCGCCTCCATCTGCCTCACCGCCTCCCTTCTGCTTGCAACCGTCCGGTTCTGTCAAGCTCAGAGCGCCCACCCCGGGCCCCAAACCGCCACAGACACCGCCAACTCGCTCCCGGACGCACCAGCCCCCCAGAACGCTCCCGCAAACACCCAACCACCACCCCAAAAACCTGAGCCAATCACCCTCCTCGGCACCCCGAAACGGATCCTGCTCGACCAGAAGGCAATCTGGACCAGCCCGTTGCATCTTCAGCCAGCCGACGCATTCTGGCTCCTACCCTTGGCCGCAGTGACCGGCACAATGATCGGCAGCGACCAGCACACCATGACCGATCTGATCCACATCAACCCCAACGATCAGGACCACTTCAAAACGCTGTCGAACGTCGGTGTTGGTACATTAGGCCTCATTCCAGGCACCATGTATCTCTGGAGCCTGGGCCGCGACGCTCCACAGGCGCGTGAAACCGCCATCCTGACCGGTGAAGCTCTCGTCGACAGCCTGGTCGTCAGCGAGGCGATCGGGTTAGTCACCCTTCGTGAACGCCCAGACGTCGACAACGCAAAGGGCAGCTTCTTCACCTCAAGCCCAGGCAATACTTCCTTCCCCTCAAACCATGCCGCCGCGGCCTGGGCCATGGCCTCGGTTCTAGGCGACGAGTACCCTGGTTGGCTCTCTCGCACCGCGGTCTACGGATTGGCCACCACCGTCAGCGTCAGCCGAGTCCTCGCCGAACAGCACTTCCCCTCCGACGTCCTCGTCGGCAGCGCCGCGGGCTGGCTGATCGGCCACTACGTCTACCGCGCCCATCACAACTTCACCCTGAATCCCTTCGACACCAAACCGCTCCCGGATGACTTCGGTAAACCCCGCCCTCAACCCACCCAATCGGCCCAACACCCTTCCCCCGCCCCAAATCCTCCGGCAAAGCCGCTACCCGAAGACACCGACCCGGACACGATCGGTTCCACCAATGTCCCCATGGACAGCTGGATCTACCCCGCCCTCGAAAGACTGGGGGCTATGGGCTTCGTCCCCGGCCAGAGCTCCTCCATCCGCCCCTGGACCCGTCAGGAGTGCCGACGCCAACTGCGCATCGCAGAAGAATTGGTCGAACAGAAAGACGCGTTCGGCCCAAGCCTGCTCGCGCAAGCTCACCTCCTGATCACCGATCTTCACGCCGAGCTGGAATCGGAGCCAATATATTACGAGTCCTTGAGTCTCGAGTCCGTCTACGCGCGTTACGGGACGATCGCAGGCCCGGCCCTCATTGACAGCTACCACTTCGGCCAGACCTGGTGGAACGATTTCGGCCGTCCACTTGGGCGTGGCAGCAGCGCAATTGCCGGGTTCTCCTTCCGGGCCCACGATGGACGGTTCTTCTTCTACGACCGTCAAGAGCTCCAACACAGCCCCGGCAATCCGGCCGAGACGCCTGCTGTCAATCAACTCATCAATAAACTGGATCATCTCGGTCCCAATGATCCCGAGATTCTGCCAATACCCCAACGCTCCGCATTTGAACACCAAGGCGCAATAGAACTCTACGGCGGCATCGCCTTCGCGGGTAACTCTCTCTCCCTCGGCAAGCAGGAGCTCTACTGGGGCCCGACGACTATGGGGCCAATCGCCTTCTCCAGTAACGCAGAGCCAACCTACAACCTTCGCTTCGAATCAACGCGCCCTCACCCACTGCCTATTTTCCCGTCCATAGGGACCTACCGCTTCGACATCGTTCTGGGAAAGCTGTCTGGACATAACTACCCGGACCGCCCGTGGTACAACGGACAAAAGGCCGACTTCAATTTCGGAGACAACCTCGAAATTAGCTTCACTCGCTGGTCGGTGTTTTGGGGTGTCGGACATCCCATCACCTTCCATAGCTTCAAGGAAAATGTCTTTAGCTTCAATTCAACCGGCAGCGGTGCAGGCGGCGAAGGAAGCGGCATTTATGGAGATCGAGCCGATCCCGGCGATCGCAAGAGTAACTTCGACTTCACCTGGAGGCTGCCCTTCCTCAGCAAACTCGTCACCCTCTACGCCGACGCCTACTCGGATGATGACCCGAGTCCGATCGACGCTCCTCGTCGGGCCGTATGGAACCCGGGCATCTATTTTGCGCGCCTACCTTTTCTGCAGCATATGGATCTGCGCGTGGAGGCTGTCAGTTCCGAAGGGCTGGCGCACGATTACGGCGGCCAGCACTTCTTCATCAACGACCAGTACCTCGACTCAAATACAAACAAAGGCTTCCTGCTAGGGAACGCCATCGGCCGTGATGGCCGCGCCATCGAAGGCCGCTCAAGTTACTGGTTTTCAGCCCGCACGCGAGTCGAGGCAGGCTACCGCCAGAACAAGATCAGCGCGATCTACTTACCTGGGGGCGGTACGATCACAGACGGATTCGTAAACGCATATTTTGCTATCGGCAGCCACTGGCAGGCGGACATCTTCACTCAGTACGAGCGGTTCCTCATTCCTTCCTACCTAAACGGGTCACAACATAACACTAGCGGCTGGCTACAGCTAAAGTGGAACCCAGAGTTGCATTTACACCGCTAAAAGGAATTAAATTCGCCCCGGGTTGCGACCAGAAAACAGGGCGAGAGACTACCCTAGCTTCCGCAATCTGGACTGGGCTTCGAGTTCGGCGCCGCCACGGTCGGTTTGCGTCGAGCATAAATCAAGCCAGCCCCAACACCCCACACCTGGGCACACGCCCGAGCGGCGAGCAGCATGGGCGAGAGTACTCCGACGACCGGATCTTTCCTGATGGCCCGCAGTGCAAACGGCAGCGTACTTAGCAAAAAGCCGGCGAGTACAAGCGCCGACACGGGCACAGCCGGTCGTATCGCCAGATCGAAGACCACCGAAATCAACAGCGCCGGCGGAAAAAGAAGCTGGA
>DATHQG010000136.1:0-5592 GCA_035483075.1 Edaphobacter sp.
TTCATCAACACGGAAGGAAGCCTTTGGATCGATCGCATTTATTTCAACAACGGCGAACTACAGCGGGCGCGGCTGGGTGGTGTGGCGCTGATGCGGAACTATATCTATCCGGGCAATGTTGTCAGTTGGAAGTTTGATGCGCCGGCTACGGGAGAGAGCGTTGGGATCTTAGTGCCTGAGGGAACGCCGGACCACATCAAAATCATTGCTTACAATCTCGATCCGGTCCCGGTGAAGGCGAAGATGACCGGATGGGAGATCGATCCGGGCAAGTGGGAGATTACCCAAGGTCTGCAGGGTGCTTCGGCCGATGCTCCCTTGAGCGATGTGAGCACGCGGACTGAGGAGTTTGAGCGGAGTCGTGATGTTGAGGTCACGTTTCCGCCGCATGTTATGACGGTCATTGAGTTGAAGCTGGTTGCTAAGGGTGTGCCGTACTGGTCGCGACCGGACCTTGGCATTGGGGAGGACGATGTCAAGGTCGAGGGCAATCGCATGAAGGTGACGGTCCACAGTCTTGGGTCTGTCGATGCGCCTGCTTCGAAGGTCGTGCTTCGAGACAAGGCGGGGAAGGTGCTTGCGAGTGCATCGGTGCCTTCGATCAAGGCCCCGATCGATCTCTTTCCGAAGACCGCTTCGGTCGTTCTGATGTTGCCGGCCGGGGCGGAACTGAAGGGCGGGAGCGTGACCGTTGAGTCGAGCGGCAAGCTTCCGGAGATTACGCAGATGAATAATCGTCTGCCGCTTTGATGTGCCGGTGGTTGGTCATTTCGGCTTTAGCTGGGCGACGTGGGCGGCGCGGACCTCTGTTGCGGTGAAGACTGAGAGGAACGGTACGTCCGGTGCAGCGGCTTCGATATTGGCGCGACCGCCTTGCTCGCGATCTACGAGGCAGAAGACCCCGGCGACGTGCATTCCGGCTTCGCGGGTGGCTTCGATGGCGGTGATGGTTGAGCCGCCGGTGGTGCAGACGTCGTCGACGATAACGACGTGGGCGCCTGGTTTCAGGAAGCCTTCTATTTTGCGGCCGGTTCCGTGGGTCTTTTCGGCTTTGCGCACGAGAAAGCCGTGGATGAGGGTGGGGACGGGTTCGGGACCTTCGTCGTCGAGCTCGAGGGAGCGGGAGAGTTCGAGAATCTCGCTGTGTTCGGCGAGGTCCCAGGCGCTGGCGCTGGCGGTGTTGGAGACGAGGGGGTCGGCGCCCATGGTGAGGCCGCCTACGGCTTCGGCGTGGGGGACGTGCTGGCGGATGAGGTCGTAGAGAACAAGACCGGAGAGGCGGCCGCCTTCGGCATGGAGGGTGGTGGTGCGGCAGTCGATGTAATAGTCCGACTTCTTGCCGCTGGCCAGAGTGAAGTCGCCTAGCTTGAAGGAGTGGGTGGCGATGAGATTAAGCAGGGCGGTCTTGTTGTCTATAGGCATGGTCTTCGTCCGGTCCGTGGGTGGGGGTACCCCCCTATTGCCTTCGTGTAAATCCCTAAAAATCAGTGGTTTACGAGGTGTGGATCGCCGCAAAATATTCATAACAAATGAGTTACGTCCAAAATATTCATAACACACGAGTTAGGGGCGCGCAACGGTTGTTCTTCACTTGATTTCGAGGCGATTTTTTAACTCTATATCCAGTATAGCGGCTGGAGGCTAACTAACATGCCACGCGGATGTTGTTGATTGGGAACGGGTTGAGTGGTTTTGGGGCTTGACATGCGGATTTGCTGGTGTTTTTGGGGGTGTTTGGGCGAAAAAAAATCAAGGCGAGACACTCTCCGTTCGTGCCGGACGCAAAAAGCTTCGTGCACCAGGCTGACTCCCTTTGATGTGCGCCAATCACCACATTCAGCAATGTCGTACATGTCCCCAGAACCGGGTTGTAGTTTCCGAGTTCGAGCCTTTCCTAGCTGGAGCAATTCCGATGACGCTCACCACAGCCCGCCTTCAACCGATGGCTTTAAGAACTGAATAGATTTCGGCCCCCTACAATCAGAGCCTCAATTCGCTTCGAACTGGAACGCAAAGACCGTTCTCACGGGGCTACAAATCGGCATCCACCCAGCAGCGCGGGAACCGATGCCGCATGGGAATAAACCCGCACATGCTCAGTTAGATCTAGTAGAAGGACAACTTGCTTCGACCGGAGATTGACGGCATGCGTTTTCTACAAACGGTTGCGGGGGTGCATCCGCAGGCCCGGCCCAATTCATTTTGTTGCGCACTCGTGATTGCCTGCCTGGCTTGGTGTGGAGGTCCCCAGGCAGCTTGGGCATCCGCGGCCACTCAAACAATTCTCTCCGTCACCTCAGGTGGAAATGCCGTATCCTCCGTGGCCGGCGGGACCGTGGTCACCTTGACCGCCACGGTCCAGGCGGCCGGCGCGGCGCTCACGCTGGGACAGGTGAACTTCTGCGATGCCACTGCGGCCTCCTGCACGGACATCCATCTGGTGGGCACAGCGCAATTGACCAGCGCAGGAACCGCGGTGTTGCGCTTCCGTCCCGGTCCTGGAAGCCACAGCTACAAGGCTGTATTCCTCGGCGCTTTGGACGGCGCTGCGAGCGGCTCGGCGGCGGTCGGGCTGTCTGTGGGCCCTCGCCCGGCGGGCCCGCAGACGACGTACACGAGCGCCTCGATCTCCGGGCCGGTCACGTCGCAGACGGCCAACACCTATGCGTTGACTGCGAATGTGGGGACCAAGGGGACGACTCCGCCTTCAGGCACGGTCTCTTTCTCGGGACTGAGTTCCAGTGCCGGCAGCGCATCCTTTCCGGCGGGAACAGCGACGCTGGGGCCGTTGAGCGGAGGGCCCGGCTTCATGATTGTGCCGATACCGGAACCGTTTGGCGACGATGATGCGATTCCGCTTACTGCCGTCGCCGATTTCAATGGCGATGGCATTCCCGACATCGTCTTCTCCCCAAACGGTGCCATCGAAGTGTCCCTGGGCAACGGCGATGGGACCTTTGCTGCGCCAGTGCTCGCTCCCGTTGACCAAGAGGATGGGATCAATGCATTCGCCGTGGGCGACTTCAACGACGACGGCAACACCGATATCCTGGTTGCCGATGAAGATACGGGACAACTGACTGTATTACTCGGTAAAGGGGACGGCACATTCACCGTGGGGCAGTCCATGCCGTGCGGCACCTATTCCATCGCCGTCGCGGACTTCAACGGCGACGGCAAGCTCGACGTCGCCCTGTCTGGGAATACTATGACGACCATCCTGCTGGGTAATGGCGATGGTACATTCACCGCGGCACCCAATTCCCCGCAGATTGGCTCACTTCAGCTTGTCGCTGCGGACTTCAATGGCGACGGCAAGATCGATCTGGCCCTAGTTAGCTATAACACCTCTACTTTCGCCTTCACCCCAAGCACCATCCTGCTGGGCAATGGAGACGGCACATTCACTGTCGCGCCCAGTCAACCGCAGCTTGTTGCAGCCCAGCTTGTCGCTGCGGACTTAAATAGTGACGGCAAGATCGATCTGGCCGCGCTCGATTCTGCAGGTGACACACTTTCCATCCTGCTGGGCAATGGCGATGGCACATTCACCACAGCGCCCTCTTTCCCTACGGACTCGGCCGCTTTCTCTCTGGTGGTGGGCGATTTTAATGGCGACGACAAACCCGACCTGGCCATTGCAGGAGCAGGCAACTATCCAGATCATGAGGTAACGTTTTTTACGGGTAATGGCGATGGAACCTTCGCCACTGGGCTAGTTGTCGCTGATACTTCCGCGGAACCGTTGGCAGTAGCGGACCTCACAGGGAGCGGCTCCTCGGACATGGTCACCCTCCGCTCCGTGATCCTAGGAAATCTTGCCATCTCGGCGGCAACGGTCGACTACGTCCTACCCGGTGGCAACGACGCCATCCAGGCCAATTACGCCGGCGACGCAAATAATGCTCCCTCCAGTTCCACAAATGCGCCGATCGTCTCCGTGCCCCTGCCTGCTTTCTCGTTGGCCAGCAGTCCTGCTATGGTGGCCCCTGGGGCCACCGCCAGCGGGGACTTCTCGGTAACAAGCAGAAGCTTCACCGGCAACTTGAACCTGAGCTGCTCGATCTCGTCTGCGCAGAGTCAGGCGAATTCCCCGGCATGTTCGGTGCAATCGACCGTCAATTTCTACTCCCCAGGCGGTTCGCTCGGTCTGTTGTACTCCGTAACCACGCAGCCCACGACCCCGATCGGTCAATACTCCATCACCATCACGGCCTCGAACGCCGCTGGCGGCGTCGCCCCGGTCTCCACCTCCACCACGGTCTTGGTGGGAGCACAGAACTATCAACTGAGCAATAACGGAGCGACCAACGTATCGGTTGGCGCCATCGGCAGCTCGACAATTACGATTACGCCCACTGGCGGCTACACCGGACAGGTAACGATGAGCTGTGCGGTGAGCAGCGGGCAATTCCCTGGCGCCATTCCGCCCACCTGCACGATTCCCTCGCCGATCGCGGTGGCGGGTTTACCGGTGACCACGACGCTCACCCTGAATACGCAGCCGGCAACATCCCCGGGCAACTATGCCGTCACTGTCACCGGTGCTTCCGCAGGCAGTCTCAACACAACCACAGGCTTCACCTTCACGGTGCCGGCGGTGACAGCGGTTTTGCCGGGTTTCGCTCTGAGCGGTACAGCAGTTACCATCGCGTCGCCAGGTCCGAGCGCCACATCGACCATTACCCTCACTCCGGGCGGCGGCTTCAGCGGCACGGTGGCTCTAAGCTGCGCCGTTATGGGCGGTCCCATGGGGGGAGTCGATGCTCCTACGTGCTCGGTTACGGCTCCTCCGGCGATCGCCGGGACCGCGGCGGTCACCGCGATGCTGACCGTAAGCACCACGGCTGCATCGACCGCTGCCAATAGCTATCCAGCGATCCGCAACCAGCTTCCGTCCCGCGATGTTGCAATGGGGAGTTCCGCCATTGCTTTAGCGTCTCTGCTGTGGTTTGGCTTTCCCGTCCGGCGGCGAAACAAGCTGTCACTGCTTGGTCTGCTGCTGGTCGGCTGCATCTTGCTCGGCGCAACGATGGGTTGCGGCGGCACCAGCGCCAACGCGCCAGCCCCACCCGCCAATCCAGCCCCACCCGCCAATTCTGGCACCACGCCGGGGGCGTATACGGTCACGGTCACGGGATCCAGTGGTGCGATCATGGCCACCACTACCGTGAGCGTGACGGTGAACTGAACGTGATCGTTCGAGGACTTGCCCTTAAGAGTAGAACCATAGGCCGGCGATTGATAGGTCCCGTTCCAGTCGGAAGGGGCGGAGGTATATTTCCGCGATATCAAGCTTTATCCGCTCAAGTAGGTGCGCCCAGCGGCCTTTCAGGCGACGACAAAAAACAGAAGCGAGATGCGGGGTTTCTCCATTGCGGAGCTCACGGTGAGATTTTGAGCGGTTCCGGTCGAAATGACGCTTCCCTGGGTAGTTGGAGAGAACAGACAACGGCGAAGGCAAAGGCAAACAGTGGGTCCGCCTGGGTCAGTGGGCGAACTTTTCGAGGTGGCGGTAACCGTCGGTGGCGATGAAGGCGGTCAGGAAGATGGTGGCGTTGTAGCTAGCGTGGATGAGAGTGGAAGCCATAA
>DATHQG010000137.1:0-7990 GCA_035483075.1 Edaphobacter sp.
CCCTCCCGATGTTCATGCAGGAGATCGGCTGGAACGACGACCAGCAGTCCTTCCTCGACCCCGACGAACACCCCATGTTCTCCATCTTCAAGCTCTACCCCTGGGAGGCGATGCTCCAGGAAGAGTTCGGCCCACACGCTCTCGCCACCTATCAGGTCACGCGCTGGATCGAGCCCATCTGGAAGATGCTCCTCTCCAACAAAGGCGTCCTGCCCGTCCTCTGGCAGCTCTACCCCAACCACGAACTCCTGCTGGAATCACACTTCGACGACCCGGGCACGATGCGCAGCTACGTCCGCAAGCCCCTGATGTCCCGCGAAGGCGCCAACATCACTCTCGTCCGCGACAACGCCACCATCGTCTCCACCCCGGGTCCCTACAACGGCAAGCAGATCTACCAGGCGCTCGCGCCCGCAGCAGTCTTCGACAACCGCCACACCGTCCTCGGCCTCTGGATGATCGACCAGGACTGTTGCGGCATGGGCGTCCGCGAGTCCTTCAGCCCCATCACTGACAACCTAAGTTCCTTCGTCCCCCACTTCTTCACCTAGAATGGGAAACTCGCGCCGACCAAAGGGAAGGCCCCTCGCAGACCGCCTTGCCAAGACCGGTATACAAGTCACGAAGTGACCGCCCCACGCGTAGTGGGCCCGTCCGGCAGGACATCTCTTCTAGACGGCCTTACGCTGAAAGCTGGTCTTCTTCGAACCGGCAAACGAATCCTTCGCCTTGAACGACTGCATCGACGCGCCCGGACCGGGCTTTGCGCCACTCTTCACATGGGCCGCCTTTTCGCGCAACGCCTGCAGCCGCGCTGCCTTCGGTCCCAGTCCACCTATCTTGATCGTGCCTGCTTTAGGAATAAATTCACTCATACAGAAATCCTCTCACGCTCCGTGGAGCGGCATGCCTCTAGATTACAGTGGCCACACCCGTCCCTGATACTCTAAGCTCCTCCGTACCCCACTTCTTCACCTGAGCAGCCTGTGCCCGATCAGAAGCCCGATCCGTCGCCAGCATCGCAGCCCATCTCTGCCCCGGCCCTGACCCCACAGGCGCCACCCACTGAACACGCCCCGACCTCCGACCCCTCAGCCGCGCCCGCCGAAAAATCACAGGAACCCACCCCCATGCTCGACGTTCACGCACCTCACCAATCCGTCCACACCTGGCGCGACTTCTTCATCCACATCATCACCATCGTCATCGGTCTGCTCATCGCGATTGGACTCGAACAAACGGTCGAGCGCATCCATCACAGTCATGAACGGTCTGAGCTCCGTGAAACGCTTCACCGCGAATCCGACCAGATATTGAAAGACGCCCGCGAAACCGCCGCCGCACTCAACTACCACCAGGACTGGCTGGGCCGACGCAGCGATCAGGTGAAGGCCGCCGTCTGGCAACATCAGCCGCTTGCCCAACCACCGGCTTATGCAATGCGCCTCTTCGACTACCCTGACGATCCCCTTTGGCGCTCAGCAAAGATCAGCGGCCTGGTCGAACGCCTCAGCTCCGACGAACTCAATGCCTATTCCGAGGTAGAACTGCTCTCTAACAAAGTCGACATCTTCTACGACGCATGGAGGGCCGCCGAAAGCAAACGGCTCCAGCTCGAAAAAATATTTCCGCACTCAACGGATAACCCAGACTTCACCAAGGCCTCAGCCGAAGACCTGCGCACCTACCTCAGCCTGCTGGTGGCAGAGGCAGAAGCGACGCGGACCCTTCGAGAATGGGACCACAACCTCATCGGCGCGGAAGAAACCATCCTCAGCGGAAATCTGCGCCTGGAAGATATCTTCGCCGCCGAGAAAGCGGCCGCCCCCAGCTCCGCCACGCAACACTAACCTTTAAGACGCCACCCAGTAGCCAGATATGCTCGACGTCAATCCGCCACATCACGCTGCCAACACCTGGCGAGACTTCTTCCGCAGGTGTGAAATCCATTTTGGATATCATCGTCCAGGCGTGTCGGCGGTCTTCGCCGGAGCTCGGCGATCGACAATCTTGTAGCCCTCCGGCGGCTGAAAATACGCAGGATCAGGCTCTGTCGTCGAGATCTCCGTCACGGTAAACGTCTGTCGTCCAATCTGCGGGGCCTCCACAGTCGAAACCAGGTTGATCCCCAACTCCGGAGAGAATCGGTACTGCCTTACCGTCGACATCGGAAGGTCGTTGCCCATCACGCCCGCGTTCACCGTCAGCGTGTCTTTATACTCATGCACCTGCACACCATCGAAGTACCCTACGCCGAGGTCTTCATGCGTCCGCGTTCCCTTGCCACCCTGCAAAGGTCCCGACGGGATCCGCGTCGGATCGAAACGATTGCTCACATTACTGCTCAGCTTTAACAGGTCACACACCTTCGATTGAACACTGCACTGATAAAGCGTCCTCGCCTGGGGATCTGCAATCTGGATCCAGCTCGGCCGCGAAGGAACGCCGCTTCCCTTCGGCGTCATCAGCCAGCGCTCCTCATAGAGCCGGCCTCGACTGTCGCGCTTGATCGGCCGCGAGTTCACGGTGGTAAAAGTACCGCCGTTGTTCATGGGCCGCGACCACTCCGCCGCCAGCGTCAGGCTGAAAGGAGCGTTCGGGACCGCCGGCACAACGATGCTCTGCAGTACCTCCTGCCCTCCTCCATCGAAGTTGACCCCGCCTTCGTCCGGCGTCTGCGCCTGAACTCCCCGCGTCCTCACAACAAGCAGGAGCAGCACAACAACCATCAATCCTCGTCCTAACCGTCGAAGTTGACAGCGAAGAAGCATCGGCCACCTCACAGCATGAAGAACGACAAGGCCATCTCTTGCGGACTCGTCCGCACTATAGTCCGCCAACGGCCCGGCTGCAATCAACTCACCGGGCATATGTCCTTCCCGCAGCCCCGCTTAACCCCCGCAGCCCGCTTAAGGGCACGGCTTTAGCCGCACCGTAACCACCGCCTGCGAAGCGGCTTCAGCCGCTGAGGTCTGTGCCAGAACAACGCAACTGACCTCACTTGACAAGACAGCCCCTCCGGATTGGCTACAATAGAGAGCGAGACATAAAATTCGTGCCAGCCCTCCGTCGCAAACCCAAGCTTTTCAAGACTTTGCACTTAACCCCTCAATGTTGACAAGACTTTGGTGTCCCTTTCAATACGTAGTCCAAACCTAAGCCTTGTATTTGGAAGACTTTAGCAGCTTTTCACCCAGGGGAGGGGTAGTCCTCCCAACCAGAGGTCAGCCTTGAAGATCGTTCTCGCCGAAAAAGTCTCGCCCGCCACTCTAGCCGTCTTCCAGCAGGAGCCCGGTTGGCACATCGTCACCCCCGATCAAATCAAAAACGGCCTCGCCGCCGAACTCCACGACGCTGACGCCCTCGTCGTCCGCTCCGCCGTCCAGGCCGACGCCAAGCTCCTTGAATCCGCCCCCAAACTCCGGGTCATCGGCCGCGCCGGCGTAGGCGTAGATAACATCGACACCGATGCCGCCACCCATCGCGGCATCGTCGTCATGAACACCCCCGGCGCCAACGCCGTAGCCGTAGCCGAACTCACCCTCGGCCTCATGATCTCGTTGGCCCGCGCCATCCCCCGCGCCAACTCCACGATGCATCAAGCAAAATGGGAGAAAAAATCGCTGCAAGGCTCCGAACTCCGCGGCAAAACTCTGGGCATCGTCGGCCTCGGCCGCGTTGGCCTTGAAGTCGCCCGCCGCGCCTCCAGCTTCGGCATGCACCTCATCGGCTACGACCCTTTTGTCGCCCCAGTAATCGCCCGCGAGAACAATGTAGCTCTCGTCCCCATCGACGAGATCCTGAAATCGTCGGACTACCTCACCCTCCACGTCGGCCTCACCACCCAAACCGAAGGCCTCATCAACCAGACCTCCATCCGCATCATGAAGAAGGGCATCCGCATCATCAACTGCGCCCGCGGCGAGCTCATCGTCGAACAAGCCCTCGCCGACGCCATCAAATCTGGCCACATTGCAGGGGCCGCCCTCGACGTCTTCCACCAGGAGCCCCTCAAAGACTCTCCCTTCTTCAACCTCGACAACGTCATCCTCTCCCCGCATATAGCAGGCGCAACCGACGAGGCCCAGGAGGCCATCGGCATCCAGCTAGCCATGCAGGTCCGCGACTACCTCAAGCTCGGCGTCGTCCAGAACGCCGTCAACCTCCCCTCACTCTCCCACGAGGAGTACAAGGAGATCGCCCCCTACATCGATATGGCTGAGCGCCTCGGCCACTTCCTCTCCCACGCCACCCCCGGCAACCTCGAAAACGTCCAGATCACCTACACCGGCCGTCTCGCCTCAGGAAAAACCGACCTCATCCGCAACGCCGCCATCGCCGGCATCTTCAACGGCACCGACGGCGAAGGCATCACCGCGACCGCCAACCGCATCAACGCCGCCGCCATCGCGGCCGAGCGCGGCATCCGCATCCAGGAAGACAAGAAGGAGTTCACCACCGGCGGCGTCGGCTCCGTCCTCAAACTCGTCCTCCACTCCTCCGACGGCGACACCAGCGCCTCCGCCACCGTCCTCCACGGCAACTCTCCCCGTCTCCTCAGCTATGACGGGATCGACATCGAGGCCCCCCTCAACGGCACCCTCGTCGCCATCCGTAACCACGACGTCCCCGGCGTCGTCGGCCGCATTGGCACAATCCTCGGAAAGCACTCCGTCAACATCGCCAACTTCGCCCTGGGGCGTGCCACCGATCCAGCCCGAGCGACCGACCGCTCCCACCGCGTCCCCCAGGGCCAGGCCATCGCCGTCGTCCAGATCGACGTCCCCAACGCCGCCTCCACCACCGAGGCCATCGAGGCCCTACGAAAAGTTGAAGCCATTGCCAGCGTCCGCCTCATTGAACTTGGCAAACTGTAACGGTTCGAGACCGGACGAGGGGCAAATCGCATCTTCCCGCCTCGTCCCGCATCACAATAAGCTAGAAACAGAGAAAGAACCTAATGCCGCTATACGAATACGAATGCACCACCTGCCACAAGCACACTGAAAAGATCCAGAAGTTCTCCGACCCCGAGATCACCGTCTGCCCTCACTGCGGCGGTCAACTCGAGCGCGTCATCTCCGCCCCTGCGGTCAGCTTCAAAGGAGGCGGTTGGTACGCCGACGGCTACGGCAATGCCAAGCCCAAATCCTCCAGCGACAGCAACAGCACATCCAACGGCGACTCCAAGTCCAGTACCGACTCGAAGCCCACCAAGGAGAGCGCTCCCGCCGCAGCCCCTGCGACCGCTGCCCCAGCCGCGGCGTCCGCATCTTCTTCTCCAGACAAAAAATAGCCACTCCTAAGCGGCTTCCTTGCGAAGCAACAATGTTCTGCTTCGCCCCACATCGATCTTCAGATATGCTCTGACTAACTCCAAAGTCATTGAGCACTGTTGCATTGGCCCGGTCCATCGGCGCAGAACGTCCACCCTCGTGCATCAGTCACGAGACACATCGCAAGAGGAGGAACCCCATGGAGCAGGCCCTCGCCCCAATCGCCGAAGTGCCCTCCTCCGGCCTGCGCCCCAACATACTTTCGCCGATGGAGACATTAGCTCAATCCATCTCTACCATCGCCCCCACAACCTCTCCCACCATGACCGTCCCTCTGGTCTTCGCCCTCGCCGGCAACGGAACATGGCTCGCCTATCTTCTCGCCACGGTCGCTGTCCTTCTCATCGCCATCTGCATCAGCCGCTTCGCCCGCTACACCTCCTGCTCCGGTTCGCTCTACACCTACGCCACGTCCTCACTCCCGCCAGTCGTCAGCGGCATGGCCGGATGGGCGCTGCTCCTCGCCTACATCACCACGGGATCGGCCGTCGCCGGAGGATTCATCAACTACGCCAACGTCTTCCTCATGGCGTTCTTTGGCCGCACAGCACCGACGCCCCTCCTCGGTCTCATCTGTGTCGGGGCCGCCACAGCCATCGCCTACCGCGACGTCCAGGTCTCTGCCCGCCTCATGCTCTGGATCGAAGCTGCCTCAGTCCTCTTCATCGCCATCGTTCTCGCTCTGCTTCTCTGGCGAAACGGCCTCCACGTCGATCCCCCGCAACTCCACCTCACCGGAGTTACACCCTCTGCCGTCCGCCTCGGCGTCGTCATGGCCCTCTTCAGCTTCGTCGGCTTCGAGAGCGCCACCACCCTCGGCCACGAGGCCGTCAACCCACTCCGCACCATCCCCCGCGCGGTCATCCAGTCCGCCATCTTCTGCGGCCTCTTCTTCGTCCTCTGCGCCTACCTCGAAACGTTAGGCATGGCCGCCGCCCATCAGGACCTCGGCACCTCCACCGCCCCACTCAGCGTCCTCGCCAACCTCGCAGGCGTCCACCCCCTGGGCCCACTCATCGACTTCGGCGCCCTCGTCAGCATGTTCGCCTGCACTCTCGCCTGCATCACCGCTGCTGCCCGCGTCCTCATGCGGATGGCCCACAACGGCCTCGCCCACCGTCGCCTCAGCACCGCCCACGAGAAGAACGCCACTCCCAGCTCTGCCGTTCTCCTCACCGGCCTGCTAACTGTGCTCCCCGTCTGCGCCCTCGCCGCGCGCGGCATCTCAGGCATCGACATCTACGGTTGGATGGGCTCACTCTCCGTCTACGGGTTCATGACCACTTACGGCCTCGCCGCCATCGCGCTTCCGGTCTACCTCAAGCGCAACCAGCACCTCACCCCCGGCACCATCGCACTCTCAGCAGCCGCCACCCTGGCCACTCTGCTGGCCCTCGGGGGGACCCTCTACCCTGTCCCCGCCGCACCGTTGAACTGGCTCCCCTACTTCTATCTCGTCTACATTCTCTGCGGAGTGGCATGGTTCATCATCTCGAACCGAAGACAGGCCCATCAAAATTAATCTTCCCCGATGTCCTCGTTCCAAATCTCAGGATGCTCCACAATAAACCCGCCCAGCAGAGCAGCACACTCCGCAGAATCCAGATCAATCACCTTCACCCCAAACTCCTTCAGCCACTCGATCCCACCCGAAAAGGTCCTGCTCTCTCCCACCACCAGCGTCCGAATCCCAAACTGCCGAACCAATCCGCTGCAGTACCAGCAAGGGGCGAGCGTCGTCACCATAATCTTGTCGCGATAGCTCTTCTGCCGTCCCGCCCGCCGAAAGGCATCGGTCTCCCCGTGCACCGATGGGTCGCTCTGCTGCACTCTGCGGTTCCGCCCCGAGGCCAGCAGCTTTCCTTCTCCATCAAACAAAGCCGCACCGATCGGAACGCCACCCTCACTTCGACCGATGCGGGCCTCTTCAAGCGCGACCTCCAGCATCGCGCGATACCGCTCAACCTCCGTCATTCTTATCCTCTCTTCGGCGGCGGAGGGACCTTCTTCCCCTCCTTGCGGGCCTCGGACAGTCCAATCGCAATCGCCTGCTTCGGATTCGTCACGGTCTTCCCGCTGCGCCCGCTCTTCAGCTTACCCTGCTTCATCGCCTTCATCTCGCGTTCGACGTCTTTGCCTGCCGACGGACTATATTTGCGCGTCGAACTCGACTTCTTGCCGGTGCTCTTCTTCGATGCTGTTTTCTTGACGGACTTCTTCACTGCCTTCTTCGTTGCCATGGGCCATCCTCCCACTCGTATAGGAAGCCTGCACCCACAAACGAGTTGCATCAACAACAACGAGGGGCGCCGATCATTTTCTCGCTCGCCTGCGCCTCCACGCCACGGCCCCCGCGAGCACCACCAACGCGACCACCCCCACTAGCCGCAGCATCATCTTCTGCATCCACGAGCGCGTTCGCTCCAACGAGCCATCCTGCCACGCAGCGTACACCGCGTCCAGATCAGCAGTCATACCAGGAATCGTAATCAGCTTGAAGTCCGTAACCGGCAACGAACCAAAGATCCTCGCCGGCGCCGGAGGCGCTCCATTCCGGTCCTTCGGAATCGCGATCATCATCTCATTGATCTCGGCATCACGAGGATCGTCCCACAGCGCTGTTTCCGTAGTGTTTGGAAATAGCGTGTCGTGCC
>DATHQG010000138.1:0-3018 GCA_035483075.1 Edaphobacter sp.
ACGCCGATGATGCCGTTATCGCTGGGCCCGGTAATGTGGATGACGTCGGGGGGGAATTCCTTGAGGGTGCGGACGATCAGGGGTAGATGGCGTATGTAACCGGCGTCGAAGGAGAGGTCTTTTTCGAGCGCGAAGGAGACAGAGCCGCGGGGCAGCTCGAGGGTGGTGAGTTGGCCTTCGACTATGAGGCGCGGCTGTCGGTTGCCGGGACGGACGAAGAGGAAGGGCAGGTCGTGGCGACGGACATATGCCTCGAACTGGCGGCTGGTGTGGGCGACGCCGTTGATCTCGTAGAACGAGTCGGGAAAGTAGGCGACTCTCGGTACCGTAGAGGCAGGCATCAGGGATCAGCCGTTCGCTTCTTTCCTTGCTGATTGCAGCGGGCATTGCTCTAACGGACTGCTTCCGAACCGCCGCGAATACCAGATGCTACACAGGTTTTGGCTGAAGAATGACTATTAACGCCCAATCGTTGTCTTAGAATACTTCTTCGCCAAGGGCGAACTTCAGCTCGCGCGATTCGTTCCAGGCGAGGCGCAGACCGCCGGAGACCGGGTTGCTACCCATCATCTTTACCGCTTCGACCACGTAATGGAGGTAGCGCGGGACGCGACCGTCGTGAGGCCAGAGCTCGCATAGCGGCCGCACGACGCCGTTGGTGTCGGGATGGTATACGCGCTCGTCCCAGGTGCGCGATCCCTGAGGAAAGTCGGGATAGGTGCGGATGGCGTCGAGCGTGGATTGCAGGATGCGGTGCTTCCAAGGCTCGGCGTACTGGGGCATGAAGAGAACGTGGCTGCGGCCCTCGTAACGGATCTCGTGCACGAACTCGGTGAAGCTGGCGGCGTTGCTGAGATTGACGTTCGCGTTCGGCTCTATACCGTGACGGTCGCCGCCGGAGATGAGGAGCATGTTGCGGGACTTTGCCATTTCCTTAACTTCGCGGTTCTCTTCCCAGCTGCGCAGGCCGTTCAGTTCGAGGGCGTGCATGAACTGGCCGTTGACGGCCATGAAGTCGTGAAGGCGCCGGTGATGTTTTTCCCTACCGATGATGTAGAGGTCCCACATGGGGTGGTTGAAGACGATGAGGACGTTGGGGAAGGCGTGGAGCGCGGCGAGGATTTCGGTGAGACGCGGCTCGGAGGGATGGGCAGTGAATTCCTCGAAGGTGCGCATCCACTCGGCGCCCGACTCGCTGGGCAGGTTGTGGATGCCGAGATGAAACGCCTGGTCGGGCCCGAAGGGGACGCTCCACTCGACGGATACCGGAATGTGGCGGGCGGAGGCGACCGTTCGCAGGAGCATGGGCGCCTGGATGTTGTCGTGATCGGTAATCGAAACCAGCGGCATGACCCCGAGTTTCTGCGCGATCTGGCCGCTCTCGAGATCAAAGGCGAGGCGCGGAGTGAGGGGCGGTGTCCAGTAGCCGGCCGAGTAATTGAGGCTGATCTTGTGGATGGTGCGGGCACGCTTTTCTCCATAAGCGAGGAGCTTGCGGACCAACGCATAGTCGTTGCCGAAGGTTGCCAGGAAGTCGAGGGTTTCTTTCGATTGATTGGTGTGGCTGTGAAGAGAAACGCCCGTGGAGTACTCACGTGCGGCATCGGCATCTTTCCAGAGGTAAGAGATGCGTCGTAGACCGGCCATAGAGATATCCTCCTGGGGGATCTGCTATGGCCAGTATCGGTATGCACCATGAATGCGGCATTACTGGTGGGAGAAAGGATGTTCAAATTGCCGCCTGGTGCCGAAAGAGGCAACGTTGCGAAGGAGATACGGGCTCTGTGACGGAGGTGGGAGGTCAGGAACGAGTTCGGGCGATTTCGGGAGCGAGGTGTGTCTCGTCTTCGGTGTAGGGATGGCCCGCTTCCGGCTCGAAGTGGTCGCGGGTGAGGTTTTCGCGCAGCAGGGCGAAGGCTTCGTCGGGAGTATTGGCGACGTGGAAGAGCTCGCGGTCGCGGGGAGAGATAGCTCCTTTATCAACAAGAACATCGAGATTCAAGACCTCGTCCCAGTAGGAGGGTCCGTAGAGAACGATGGTCATCTTCTTGGCCAGCTTGCTGGTCTGGGAGAGAGTGAGGATCTCGAACATTTCGTCGAGGGTTCCAAAGCCGCCCGGGAAGACGACGAGCGCTTTCGCCAGATAGGCGAACCAGTACTTACGCATGAAAAAGTAATGAAATTCGAAGTTGAGCGAAGGCGTGACGTAACGGTTAGGGTATTGCTCGAAGGGCAAGCGTATGTTCAGGCCGATGGTCTTGCCGCCGGCTTCATAGGCGCCGCGGTTGGCGGCTTCCATGATCCCGGGTCCGCCGCCGGAGGTGACGACGAAGCGGTGACGACGGGACTTGAGTGCCTTGGCCCAAGTGGTCAGCAGGTAGGCGAGGCGGCGGGCATCTTCGTAATAGCGAGCCATCTCGACGGCGGCTTCGGCGCGGCGGCGGCTGAGTTCACTTGCGGTTCCCTGAGCAAGATCAGGCGGGCGCGCCGGCTGCTCTTCCTCAGGAGCACGCTCGACGGAACCTGTGTTTTCAAGCAGCTCCAACTCGTGGCTGGCTTCGTCAAGAGCGTGGAAGCGCGCAGAGCCGAAGAAGACGACGGTATCGCGGATGCGTTCGCGGCGAAAGCGGGCCAGAGGTTCGGAGTATTCGGAAAGGATGCGCAGGGCGCGGCCGTCGGGGCCGTTAACGAAGGAGGGATTCTCGTAGGCGAGGGGCGCTCTGTCCAGCTGCTTGGGAGGCTTCCGCATGGTGTTCAGCCCTCCTGGTAGTGGACAGCATCATGGATGGCGATCCAGATATTGAGAAGCCCAAGGCCGGAGACGATTCCGCGGGCTACGCCGTTGAGAAGCAGCGGAGCCAGGTGAGGGATGAGGGTGAGCAGGCGATTCTCGTCCCAGAAATGCAGCCAGGGGAGGACGACGATGATGAGTCCCAGGTAGAGACGGACGATGACGCGGACGAAGAGGTCGAGACGCTGCAGCCAGCGCGGTGACTGGCGTGGAGGCTTGGCGCCTTC
>DATHQG010000139.1:0-2916 GCA_035483075.1 Edaphobacter sp.
GATCGCCAAATGTCCTACCTCAAACACTTGCAGCCCATACATCGTTCCCAGCAGCAGCGTGATGCTAGCGAATCCCCACAACGCACCCACCCAAAACAATTTCCCGAACGCTCGCCGCCCCGGCAACCCGTAAGCTCCCCACGGCCGATCCTCAACTCTCGCCAGCACCACCGCCGGAACCGCCGCCGCCACGAAGACTCCAAACTCCTCCAGCATCATCGACCACAACCCACTCGCGCCCAGATCCACCGACCCAGCCCACCGGCCGGCCAGTGACTCCAGCACATAAAACATCGCCACATAAAACGCCAGCCCCCACCCCGGCCTCAATCCGTCGCCGTCAAAAAACACTGTCCACACATACGATGGCTGCACCGCCGCCGCAAACTCCGGCGCAGCACCAGTCGGTTTACTCGAAATATTCGTCCTCTCTTCCATTCGTATTCCCGCCAGTAGTGGCTCTTGGTAAAACTGAAATCGAACTGTCATTCTGAGCGGAGTGAGATTGTCCAATGGACGACCTCACGCAGTCGAAGCATCCCTACCCCACCTCGAACAAGTCCATTGCCGGATTTTGCCGGAGCCATTGACTTCCTTAATCTGAGCCACTACCTGCCCATGCAGAACGTTTCCTCAAATGCCCTGCGTCATGGTAAAACACTCGCCTCGTCTCATGACCCGATTTTTCACCCGCGAACGCTTCGGACGCCCGCAGTTTCTAGCCGGTCTCCTGCTCCTGGCCTTCCTGGCGCAGGCATCCTGGCTGGTCCATTCAGAGCTAGCCCATTCCGACTTGAGCGCATCCAAAGCCCCCGGCCTCTCCGAGGACGTCCGCATCGACGCAGGATGGATTCAACTTCACGGCGCTCGCATCGCCGGCGCGCCTTTCCCCGACATCTCCTTCGGACTTCCTCTCGAGTTTTCCCAATCCGACGGCTACGACACCGAGCAGTCCCCACTTCTCTTCCTGGTAACCGCTGCGCCGCTGCTGGCGTCGCCCCAACCTCCGTTCAGTCCCGAATCCTCGCCGCGCTGGCGCTGGCTCCCGCGCCTTCCGTTCCTCGCCTGCGGTGTTTTTCTCGGCGCCTCGCTCTGGTATGTAGCCCGCCGCCTCTGCGGCAACACCGGAGGATTCCTCGCCCTAACCCTCTACTGCTTTTCCCCGTCCATGATCCAGGCCAGCGCAGTCTGGCACACCGAACCCGAAATCTTAGCTGCTTGGGGATCCTTCGGCGCCATCTTCACCGCCATCGCCGTAGCCCACACTCTCTACGCCCCGCGCGAAGTAATTCTCTGGAACTGGCGTCGCATCGTACTGCTCGGAGTCTCTCTAGCCATAGCCGTCGGATCCCAGTTCTCCATGATCATCGTAGTGCCCTTGGCCCTGGCGTTCATGCTCTATCTCGCGCCCATCCGCCGCGGCGCAGCCCTTACCATCTGGATCGCCGCGTGCCTCCTCGCGCTCATCCTGCTCTTCGCCACATATTTCTTTCATTTCCACGCCTTTTCCGAAAGCATGCGCCACGCCTCCTTCTGGGGAGCGACCTGGCGCAGTTTCACCGTCCGCGGAGTCTATATTCAGGTCACCCGCGAGATCCTGCGCGCTTGCCCCGCCCTAGCACTGCTCTTGCCGGTAGCCGTCATAACCTATATCCTCTGGCGCCGCACCCGCTACTTCGGCAACACCGCTCCCGGCCTGATCGCCCTCCTCTTCATCGCACTCGGCATGGCCCATCCCCACGTAGCGGGCGCAGGATTTCTCCTGGCCTCCATCCCCTTCATCCTGATCTTCGTCTCCGGCGTCCTGGCCGACCTGATGGAAACGCCAGCGCGCCCCTTAGTCACCGCCACCGTCTGGGGACTCCTCGCCGCCTACATCCTCTGGAACCTCCAAGCCCTAACCCAAGTCCCCCAAGGATGATTCGAGTGTCCATCCAGGGACAGCCGCAGCGTTCATGTGGCGATGGCTGCAATGTTCACATGGGGACCCAGTGTTCATGTGGGGACGGCCGCCTCGGCCGTCCAGCCAAGCGCAGCGAGGCGCGTCAGCATCCCCTCCGCTAACAATTCTCTACAATTCCCCCGCATCAATCCCGTCTCTTTGCGATCTAAACTGTAGGGACAACTGTAGGAACAGGGACAGAGGTGCGCTATGACCTTCCGGCTGGAGTATCATATTTCCGTGCGGTCTGCGATTCGGGCTTCTCTAGCTCTTTTCGGGATGCTTCTTCTCGCTTCCGGCAGCCCTGCTCAAAACAACGGCGCAGCCTCCTCCGGTCACAGCGTCAGCGCAACCACCAGCTCCACCCCGCACGTCTCAACCAACTCCGGCGTCACCTTCTCGACCAGGACTCCGACCTCCACCGCTAACTCGCACAACAACAACGGCCGTCCTCAGCACACCACCCCCAACTCTCTGCCTTATTACTACTATCCATATGTGTACGCGGTTCCAATGCCCTACTCCGCGGACGTCCTCGACAACGGCGCCTCCGACGACAATGACCCCAACTATCAAGGTGGCCCCACCGTCTTCGACCGCCGCGGCGCCGGACCATACTCCTACATCCCCCCAGGCTACGAATCGCCAGACGAACCAACCGCCGCGCAAACGCAAGCGGAAGACACACCCCCGGCTGGATTTAATCCCAGCCTCGAACCGCCCCAGGATCGCACCGTCCTGGTCTTCAAAGACGGTCATCAACTCGAGATCGGAAACTACGCCATAGTCAATCAAACCCTCTACGACCTCACGCCAGGCCACCCGCGCAGAATTGCTCTAGCCGATCTCGATCTCGCAGCGACCCAAAAACAAAACGACGACCACGGCGTACCCTTCGACCTGCCGTCGTCCCAGGCAAACTGAAATGCGCATACAGGAAATCACGGCGTCGGCACAACTCGTGTGGGGCGGAC
>DATHQG010000140.1:0-4420 GCA_035483075.1 Edaphobacter sp.
GGTGGCGGACTGGCCCAAGCGGACGTAGCCGAGGCCGACCTCGTCGAGAACGTAGAGCTTGTCGACGATCTTGGGGTGCCCGGCGAAGTAGACGAGGGCCTCTTTTACGGTCATGTTGAGGACGTCGAAGATGGTCTTGCCTTTGTACTTGATGTCGAGGATGGCAGCTTTGTAGCGGGTGCCGTTACATTCTTCGCAGGGGAGCTCGATGTCGGCGAGGAACTGCATCTCGACGGTGACGGTGCCGTCGCCTTCGCAGACGTCGCAGCGGCCGCCGGGGACGTTGAAGGAGAAGTGGCCGGGTCCGAAGCCGCGGCGCTTGGCGTCGGGCTGGGCGGCGAAAAGGGCGCGGACGTCGTCGAAGGCCTTGATGTAGGTGACCGGGTTTGAGCGAGGGGTGCGGCCGATGGGCGACTGGTCGACGAGAATGACGTCGTTGAGGTGGTTGGTGCCAGTGAGTTCACGGAAGAGGTGCGCGGGGTCGCTGCCTTCGGTTTGGCCGAGCGCCTGCATCAGGGCCCGGTAAAGGACTTGATGGACTAGCGTGGATTTGCCGGAGCCGCTGACACCGGTGACGCAGACGAGGAGGCCGAGGGGAATGTCGATATCGACGCCGCGGAGGTTGTGGATGCGGGCGCCGGTGAGCTTGATGTGCTCGCGGCCGGGTTCGCGGCGGTATTTGGGGACAGGGATGGTGAGGCGTCCGGAGAGGTATTTGCCAGTGATTGAGTTTGGGTTGGCGGTGACTTCTTTGACTGTTCCGGAGGCGAGGAGGTGGCCGCCTAGTTCGCCGGCTCCCGGGCCGAGGTCGAGGAGATGGTCGGCGGCGCGGATGACGTCGGGGTCGTGCTCGACGACGAGGATGGTGTTGCCGAGGTCGCGGAGGTCCTTCATTATGCGGATGAGTTTCGCGGTGTCTCGGGTGTGGAGGCCGATGCTGGGCTCGTCGAGGACGTAGAGGGCCCCTACCAAGCGCGAGCCTAGCGAGGTTGCGAGTTGGATGCGCTGGGATTCGCCGCCGGAGAGGGTGGAGCTCAGGCGATCGAGAGTGAGGTAGTCGAGGCCTACCTGGTGAAGGAAGTGGATGCGCTGGCGTACCTCTTCGAGGACCTTTCCGGCGACTTCCATTTGTGCCGGTGAGAGTTGCATATTGTCGAAGAAGGATTGGGCTTCGGCGATGGTGAGGGCGGAGATTTCGCAGATGTTTCTATTGTTGATAAGGACAGCGCGGGCTTCGGCCCGGAGGCGTTGACCACGGCAGTCCGGGCAGAGGGCGTAGCCGCGGTATTTGGAGAGGAAGACGCGGACGTGGAGCTTGTATTTTTTGCGCTCGAGTGCGCGGAAGAAGCCCTGGATGCCGGGGAAGCTGTCGTCGCCTTCTTCGATAAAGCGTTGCTGGTAGGGGGTCAGGTCGTACCAGGGGACGTTGGTGGGGATGTTGGCGACTTTGGCGGCGCGCTTCATCTCGCCGTGATGTGGGCGGTATTTGGTGGTAGTCCAGGGGGCGATGGCGCCTTCGTCGAGGGGCTTCGATTTGTCGGGGATGATTAGGTTGGGGTCGAAGTCGATGGTGTTGCCGAAGCCCTGGCAGCGGGGGCAGGCCCCGTAGGGGTTGTTGAAGGAGAAGAGGCGGGGTTCGGGCTCGCGGTAGGCGCGATGGCAGGTGGTGCATTCGAATGCTGCGGAGAAGCGGAGGTGCGTTGGTGGCTGAGGTAGAGAAGCGGGTTTCTCCACTGCGGCGGCTCTGCCGCCTTCGGTCGAAATGACAACTCTTTGTTGATCCTCATTGCGAGCAACGATATGGAACTGGATCTCGCCGGACTCGCGGTAACCGGTCTCGATGGCGTCGACGATTCTTGCGCGGGAGTCAGGGGTGATGGCGAGGCGGTCAATGAGGACGAAGATGGGTTTGGCGAAGTCGAGTTCGAGGAGGGACTCGGGGGTGGAGAACTCGACTATTTTGTTTCCATTGGGGCTGGATTGGTAGAGGCGGTTGTAGCCGCGACGGCGGAGTTCGGCGAGGCGGTCTTTTAATGTGTCGGTGAGATTGAGCGAAGACGAGGCGACCGCGGACCTCAGGGATTTCTTGAGTACGGATTTCTTTGGCTTGGGTGCGTCGGCCGCTTCTTCGGTTGTGGGAACCTGCATCGGCTCGAGTTTTACTTCGGCGCGGACGATGGGGAACAGGGCGTAGGTGCGAGTGCCATCGGGTAGGGCAAAGAGTGTGGCGACAATTTCGTCTACGGTGTCGTGTTTAACGATGCCGCCGCAGTGCAGGCAGGTGACGGTGCCGCAACGGGCATAAAGGAGGCGGAGGTAATCGTAGATTTCGGTCGCTGTCGCTACGGTGGAGCGGGGGTTGCGGGTTTGGTTCTTTTGTTTGATTGCGATGGCAGGGGCTAGGCCGTCCATGTGGTCGACGTCGGGTTTTTCGATGCGCTCGAGAAACTGGCGGGCGTAGGCGGAGAGGGATTCGACGTAGCGGCGCTGGCCTTCGGCGTAGACGGTGTCGAAGGCCAGTGAGGATTTACCCGACCCGCTGACTCCGCTGACGACGGTGAGAGCGTTGTGGGGGATGTCGACGTCGATGCTCTTCAGATTGTGAGTGCGAGCGCCGCGGATTGTGATTTGGTCATTCATAAAATGCAGGGAGTAGGGAATAGGGAGTAGCGATCAAGACTCCGGTTGGGGGCGGAAGATTTCGATGAAGAGGAGGCAGGCCCCGATGACGATGCAGCTGTCGGCTACGTTGAAGTCGGGCCAATGGTAACGGACGATGTGGACTTCGAGGAAGTCGATGACGTAGTGGAAGCGGACTCGGTCGTAGAGGTTGCCCAAGGCGCCGCCGAGGATGAGGGCGAGGGCGACGGAGGTCAGGGTGAAGTAGCGGCCCACGCGCCAGAGCATGCCGAAGAGAATGATTACAGCGACGACTGAGAACGCGATGAGGATGTTGCGGACGGTGACGGGTGAGGCGTTCTCTGCGAACATGCTGAAGGCGGCGCCGGTGTTGTGGACATCGGAGATACGGAAGACGCCCGGGATGACGGGATACGCCTGGCCGTTTGGAAGTTGCTGGGAGACGATGTACTTGGTGACGCGATCGATGATGACGACCAGGGCGGAGACGCCGAACACGAGGAAGCGCTTGTCGCGTGGCCTGTCGAACTCGGTGAGTGGATATTCGTATCTGGGGGTACTGGGACTGTTGGTTTGCGACATCAGGCTTGCGGCTCCGTTGAGTTGTTGGGTGGTGCGTTGTAGGGTGGGAAATGGATGGCTTCGAGGGCGTCGGCGCAGCGCAGGCAGACGGTGGGGTACTTCGAGTCGTTGCCTACGTCTTCGGTGAAGCGCCAGCAGCGTTCGCACTTGCGGCCTGCAGCGGGCTTGGCTTGAACGTAAAAGGCGCCCTTTTCCACGGTGCCTTCGGTGACGATTGCGTCGGCGAAGTGTACCTGGGGGACGCCGAGGAGTTCGGGCAGAACGTTTTGGTATCGCTCGAAGATGGGGTTGGGTTGGGAGGCGAGCGAGTTGAGCCAGCCGATGACGACCTGGACCTCGGAGGGGCGGTTGCTGATCTCTTTCGCGGTGCGCGCCTCTTCGAGGACCTTGAGGACCTCGTCGCGGAGGGTAAGGAGGTGCTCCCAATCTTCTTCGATGTGCCTGACGTTGCCGGGGACGATGTCGGCGATGTCGGGAAAGAGCGCCAGGTGGACGCTGGCTTCGCGATTCGCGACTTTGGGAAGGAGTTGCCAGACCTCATCTGCGGTGAAGCTGAGGATGGGCGCGATGAGGCGGGTGAGGGCTTCGGCGATACGCCAGAGAGCGGTTTGCGCGCTGCGGCGGCCGGGGTGGTTGGGGGCGAAGGTGTAGAGGCGGTCTTTGAGGACGTCGAGATAGAGCGCGCTGAGGTCGGTGTTTACGTACTCGTTGAGTGCCTGGTAGGCGCGGTGGAACTCGAAGTCGTCGTAGGCCTCGCGGACCTTTGCGTCGAGCTCGGCGGTGCGGGCGAGGATGAATTGGTCGAGGGGCTCCATCTGCGCGAAGTAGACGGCGTTGGTGGAGGGGTCGAAGTCGTAGAGGTTGCTGAGGAGAAAGCGGAGGGTGTTGCGCAGCTTGCGGTAGTTGTCGCTGACGCGCTGCATGAGGTTTTCGCTGGCGGCGACATCTTCGCGGAAGTCGACGGAGGCTACCCAGAGACGGATGATCTCGCCGCCCAGGCGTTTGGCGATGTCGACGGGATCAACGCCGTTTCCGAGAGATTTGGAGAAGGCTCGGCCTTGTTCGTCGAGGGTCCAGCCGCTGGTCGCTACCATCTTGTAGGGGGCTTGGTTGCGAACGGCTACGGAGGTGAGGAGCGAGGAGTGGAACCAGCCGCGGTGCTGGTCACCGCCTTCGGTGTAGAGGTCGGCGGGGGAGT
>DATHQG010000141.1:0-2596 GCA_035483075.1 Edaphobacter sp.
TCAAGCAAGGCTGGCACCCCCAGCGCACTATCGTCATCGGCAGTTGGGACGCCGAAGAAGAAGGCCTCATGGGCTCCACCGAGTGGGCTGAGCAGCACGAAAAAATCCTCGCCCACGCCGTCGCCTACTTCAACACCGACGTCGGAGTCAGCGGCCCCAACTTCAACGCTGCCGCCGTCCCCTCCCTCAAACAGTTCGTCCGCGAGGTCACCAAAGAAGTGCCCAGCCCCAGGGGCGGCACAGTCTACGACCAGTGGAAGGCCGACCAGGCAGCAGCAAACACCAACCGCCGCAGCAAACGACCCGCTGCAGACCCCGACGTCCGCATCGGCACCCTCGGCTCTGGCTCCGACTACACCCCCTTCATCCAGCATCTCGGCGTCCCGTCCACCGACATCGGCTCCGACGGCCCCTACGGCGTCTACCACTCCACCTTCGACGACTACGCCTGGTTCACCAGGTTCGCCGACCCCACCTTCGTCTATGAGCAGCAGCAAGCCCGAGTCTTCGGGCTCGAGCTCCTCCACATGGCCGACACCGACGTCCTCCCCTACGACTACGAGCTCTACGGCAAAGAGGTCCTCAGCTACCTCGACGCCGCCCAGAAGCGTGCCACCGAGCAGAAGTTGACTCTCGACTTCACCCCTGCCCTCGCCGCCGCCAAACGCTTCGCCGCCGCCGGCACCGCCATCCGTGCCACTCACGCCGCGCCACCCTCCGACCCCACCTCCCTCAACCAGTCCCTGCGGGCCGCCGAAGAGGCCCTCCTGAATCCCGCTGGCCTGCCCAAACGCTCCTGGTACCGACACACCATCTACGCCCCCGGCGAGTTCACCGGCTACGCCGCCGTCGTGATCCCCGGCGTCAACGAAGCCATCGAAGCCGCCGACGCCACTCGCGCCCAGTCCCAACTCCTCCCCCTCGCCGAGGCCCTCAACCGCTCCGCCGCAATCCTCGAAGCAGCCGCTAAATAACCGCAAATCAGCATCATCCAGCCACGCCGGACAACCATCCGCCACCGTCCGCAGCTCCGTTTTTCCATAGCGATGTACTAACCAGTGTTCATACAACGTTAGTTGCATTTCCCCACTCTGAAGTGGGATGTCTCGTTCGCGAAGCCCGGCACATGATTACTCAAAGACGGCTAAAGCCGCCAAAAGGAGACTCCCCCAATGGTCCACGATCTTGTCCTTGCATTGGTATTTCTCGCTATGATCATCGCTCCTGCACTCTTAGCCATGCGCTCTGAAAAAGAAGAGGAAGACTTCCTCCAGTAAGACCTATGCGGGTGCCCTGGGCTCCTATCCCAGCTCCCGCAAAAAAGACACTCGTAGCCTCCACTCCGAGTCAGCAGAAACAAAAATATTCTGCTGAAAAAAGATGCCGCACCCGTCCACGGATGCGGCATCTTTCTTTAATTCGTCTCAAGGTCCTACCCCCGCAACGCCATCTGCTCCGTAACGATCTGCGTCAGGTCCGGCTTCGTCAGTCCATGCTCCCTCGCATTGAACTCATCCACCTTGCTAGACCAGTTCATACTGCAGAACTTCGGCCCGCACATACTGCAAAACGCCGCTTCCTTGTAGTAGTCGTCCGGCAGTGTCTCGTCATGCATCCCGCGCGCCGTCTCCGGATCGAGTGACAGCGCAAACTGCTTGTCCCAATCAAACGTGTACCGGGCGTATGAGATTGCATCGTCCCTGTCCCTCGCACCCGGCCTATGCCGTGCCACGTCCGCCGCATGAGCAGCGATCTTGTAAGCGATAATCCCGTCCTTCACGTCCTTCTCATTCGGCAGCCCGAGGTGCTCCTTCGGAGTCACATAGCAAAGCATCGCCGCCCCATGCCATCCGATCATCGCCGCGCCAATCGCACTCGTAATGTGGTCATACCCCGGAGCGATGTCCGTCACCAGCGGCCCCAGCACATAGAACGGGGCCCCATCGCACAGCTCGACCTCTTTATCCACCTGCAGCTTGATCTGGTCCATCGGAATATGCCCTGGCCCTTCGATCATCACCTGCACATCGCTCTTCCACGCCTGCCGCGCCAGCTCGCCCAGCGTCTTCAACTCCGCAAACTGCGCCTCATCGCTGGCATCGGCCAAACAACCCGGCCGCAGCCCATCACCCAGCGAATAGCTCACGTCATACTTCGCCATCACCTTCGTAATGCGATCGAAGTGTTCATACAGGAAATTTTGTTTATGATTCGCCGTCATCCACTGCGCCATAATCGCGCCGCCGCGGCTCACAATTCCGGTGATCCGCTTCGCCACCATGGGCACATATTGGATAAGCACGCCGGCATGGATCGTAAAGTAGTCCACCCCCTGCTGCGCCTGCTCCTCGATCACCTCGAGATACATATCGATATTCAGGTCCTCGACTCGCTTCACCCGCGAAAGCGCTTCATACAGCGGCACCGTCCCGATCGGCACCGGCGAATGCCGCAGAATCTGCTCCCGAATCATCGGAATGTCCCCGCCGGTCGACAGGTCCATCACAGTATCGGCGCCAAAGTGGACCGCTGTATGCAGCTTCCGCAGCTCCTCATCCACATTCGACACAATCGCCGAGTTGCCGATATTCGCATT
>DATHQG010000142.1:0-2780 GCA_035483075.1 Edaphobacter sp.
CCTCGGCCTCGGCTACCCCGGTGGTCCCTGGATCGATGCGCTCGCCCCCCGCGGCAACCCCCGCGCCGTCCCCTTCACCTTCGGTCAGATCAAGCCCCGTATCTACCGCGACGGCACCGCACCCGCAAACAAAAAAGCCCCTATCAACACCGAAGGCCCACACTTCGACTTCTCCTTCAGCGGCATCAAAACCGCGGTCCTGCGCCACGTCGAAACCCATCACCTCCGCGAGAGCATCGAAGCCCGTCGCGCAGCACTCGCTGCCGGTCCCTCAATCACACCGAAAAATGCGGCCCACCTGTGCGATCAACAAGCCCTCGACCTCATCGCCTCGTTCCAATATGCTGTCGTCGGCAACCTCCAGCGCCAGACCTTCGCTGCCGCAGAAGCCTTCGGTGCGCACAGCATCGTCGTCTCGGGCGGAGTCGCTGCCAACAGCGAGCTTCGCCGCCGCTTTCAGGCCGAAGCCGACCGTCGCGGTCTCCCCATCGCCTTCCCATCCCTCGCCCTCTCCACCGACAACGCCGCCATGATCGCCGCAGCCGCCTGGCCCAAGCTCGTCGCCCAGGACTTCGCCGCAGAGGACCTCGGCGCGACGCCCCAGCTCCGCCTCGGCCAGCAGTAAACCCGGCCTGACAAATAACGCCTATAGATCAGCTAAAATCATCAAGGAATTCCAAGCGAGAGCAGTCTGCACCGCGCCACGCGCCCGGCTGCGGCAGGAACAGAAGACACGTGGCAACCATCGAACTCTTCAACACCTTAGGCGGAAAGACTGAACCCCTCGCCCCCGTCGGCGGACCTGCATTGCGCATGTACTGCTGCGGCCCTACCGTCTACGACTACGGCCACATCGGCAACTTCCGCACCTTCCTTCACGTCGACGTCCTCCGTCGCTTCGTCCGCCAGCAGGGAACTCCCGTCAACCACGTCATGAACATCACCGACGTCGACGATAAGATCATCCGCAACGCCGCCGCCGCCGGTCTCCCAATCGCCCAGTACACCGCCCGATACGAGCGCGCCTTCTTCGAGGACCTCGACGCCCTCAACATCGAACACCCCGAGCACTTCTCCCGCGCGACCGGTTGCATACCGGAGATGGTCTCTCTCATCGAGAAGCTTGCGGCCAAGGACATCGCCTACCAGACCGAGGACGGTTCCTGGTACTTCCGCATCGCGCGCTTCCCCGAATACGGCAAGCTCTCCAAAAAGGACTTTGACGGTATCGAAGACGGCGCCCGCGTCGACGTCGACGAGTACGAGAAGGACGCCGCCCGCGACTTTGCCCTCTGGAAGGCCGTCAAACCCGGCGAGCAATTCTGGGACACACCTCTCGGCAAGGGCCGCCCCGGCTGGCATATCGAGTGCTCCGCCATGGCAACCAAGCTCCTCGGAGACGACATCGACCTCCACGCTGGCGGCGAAGACCTCATGTTCCCGCACCATGAGAACGAGATCGCCCAGTCCGAGTCCGCCAGCGGCAAGCCCTTCGTCCGCCACTGGATGCACGTTCGCTTCCTCCTCGTCGAAGGCAGGAAGATGTCGAAGTCTGAGGGCAACTTCTACACCCTCCGCGACCTGTTGCTCAAGGGCTACCGCGCCTCCGCCATTCGCTTTCTGCTCATCTCCGTGCCCTACCGGAACCAGATGAACTTCACCTTCGACAGCCTCACCGAGTCGACCAACGCCGTCGACCGCCTGCGCACCTTTCACCAACGCATGCTAAAGGGCGGCTTCCCAGAAGGCCTCGACCCAGACATCGCCGCCGCGACCGCCACGGCCGAACGTGACTACACCTCAGCGCTCGCCAACGATCTGAACACTGCTGAAGCCCGCGCCGCCATCTTCGATCTCGTCCGTGCCGCCAACTCCGCCGCCGATGCAGGCACACTTCGCGCCGAAAATGTCGTGCAGGTTCTCAAGGTCCTGGCCCTCTTCGATGGAGTCTTCGCCGTCCTCGAAGACAAGGACGCGGCCATCACCCGCACCGCGTTAGCCTGGGCCGAAGCCGAAGGCCGCCTCAACGAGGCCGACCCCGCGCTCGTCGCAACTCTTTCGCTCTCAGACGCTGACATCGACGCTCTCGTCGCCGAACGCACCCAGGCCAAGAAGGCCCGAAACTTCGCTCGCGCCGATGCCATCCGCAACGAACTTCTCGCAAAAAGCATCCTAATAGAGGACTCGAAAGATGGCGTGCGCTGGAAGCGCAAGTAAATGACCCAGTCCCTCAGAACCCGTACCATAATTACATTTCTCTTCACCGCCGCACTGACTCTCTCCGCCAAACCGCAAACGCCCGCCCCCAACACCACTGAGTGGGAGAACGAAGCCCTCAAACTCCGTCTCTTTTACCCTTCGGATCTGATGAAGGCCGACACCGAGCAGGTGATGCAGGATGGTCACCTCGCGTTATTCGGCATCTCCGGCGCCTCCGATCCAAAGCTGGCCGAAGCGACCCACTGCCTTCGCCCGGTCCTCCTGCTGGAGCTGCCCCAGTCAGGAGGGTCCCCACCTCCGGCGCCCACCGCCACAATCCTGCTGGCTGAACTCGACATCAACTGCCTTACAACCGAGCAGCAGAAAGCCACCACTCTGCTTAATGATATGGCCGAGATCGTCAACAAGGTTCCCGGCATGAAGTCGAACGCCCAGCCCGCCACCTACACGATCGGATGGCAGAAGGTCCACATGGCCGCTGCGCAGGGTCAACCACAGGGCCAGCCGCAAACGCCGAACTCCTCGCCGTCGCAGCTTTACACCATGGGCCTCTCCACCAA
>DATHQG010000143.1:0-7185 GCA_035483075.1 Edaphobacter sp.
CCTTATCTCTGATCGCGCGACGCCATTGGCCGCCACGGTCTAACCATCGTAGACTACGTGCGCTGTTCGCGGGCCTAATGTAGGCCTTTATTTTGAGGGGCCTACGCCTTCAGGTTTCTGCGGCCTTGTTGCCATCGAACAATGAGAGTCCCCACAGTCAGCAGCAGGATTGCAGTAATGATCCCCTGCGACCAGAGGCAATAGATGCACCACTTCTGCAGCACGTAGGCCTCGATATAGCTCAGGAACGCGGCGAACAGGAAGCCGATCTGGGCGAGCTCAAAGACCAGCCACCAGCGGCCCATCAGCGCGACCGCGCCAATCGCGGCATACCCCGCGATGCCAAAGATCGCAATCGGAACGTGCCCCGCTTTGGGCCCTTCGTCGAAGGTGTGCGGTGGGAAGACGGCGAAGCGGCTGTGGTTCACCGCGCCGCAGTCGAACTTCTCTGTGACCGCGCACGGCGGAGCGAGGCCCGGATCCATGTAGTGGACGCGCAGCGCCATCGTTGAAACGACAATTCCTGCAACTGCCAGCAATGCAATCAGATACTTCATGGATTTATTTTACGTTGGAGGCCCGAGTTCGTCCGGTGCGTAACGGCGCGTATCATAAAGGCGAGGCCTCTCGAGGCCGTGCGGAGAAATTTATGGCTGAGAACCGTCTGGATCTGAACTCCTTTCCCACCATCATCGATGTGCCACGCGAGCAGACCGCGTCGCTGTTGGCCAAGGTGCTCGGCATCACTTCGCTTGGCTTCCTGATCACGGCGTTCGGCGTCGCGACGGCGCCTCCATGGGGCACTCTTCCGGGGCTCATCGCGGTTTTCGCGCTGGTCTTCGGTATCAGCTTCGCGCGCAAGGCGAATCCGGCGCTTGCTCTGGGGCTCTTCCTCGCCCTTACCTACTTTATGGGCTGGCAGATTGGTCCGCTGATTCACCACTACATGCAGACCGTCGGATCAGCGGTCGTCTTTCAGGCCGCTGCAACCACCGGGCTGGGCATGGCGGCGATGGGATGCGTCGCGTATCTCTTCCAGATCAACTATCGCCGCATCGCCGGCATCGGCTTCGCGGCGCTTCTGCTGCTCATCATCGCCGGCATCGCCAGCATGTTCTTCCACTTCATGACGCCGGACACCTACTCCTGGCTGACGTTGGGGATCTTTACACTGCTGACGGTCGGCGACTTCGCCCGCATCCGTGCGGGTGGCGACGGTCAGTCCGCCGTTTCGCTTTCGCTCTCGATCTATCTCGACGCCATTAACATCTTTCTCGCCGTGCTGCAGTTATTTGGGGGACGCCGCAGAAACTAGCCTTTCCAGGTTGCGCGCGGCCCTTCGGCGTCTCCAAGGTGCTGCCTCCCTAGGTAGGAGCCAGGCTCGCTGAATTGTCAACGATCTCGGGCACTGAGGATTCGTCTACTGAAATAGGCTCTATCGTGAGCACCGTGATGTCGTCTTCCTGACCGAAGTCACGGGCAGCTTGCGCAACCGATTCGGCAGAGAAGGTGTTGGAAAGCAGGACACTCGTACGCTCGAATCCGTAGAGTTCGCCTTTTTTGCAGCGAGCTTCGGGCACACCGTCGGTGTAGAGGGTCAGACGATCGCCTTTCCGGAGCATGAAATCGTGATCGTCGAACACCATCTCGGCATCGATTCCCAAGGGGAGCGATTCCTGGAGGGCGAGTTCCTTGCCATTGAGGAAGGGCGGCAGATGGCCTGCGTTTGCCACCGAGCAATGGCCGAAGCGGTCCAGCTTTAGCAGCAGAGCAGTCGTGAAGCCGCCTTGCATTCGACCGACGAGGCATCGATTCAGCCCGGCAAGAATGTCCGTGGGACGACTCTCAAACTCGGCAAGGGCGCGAACTGTCCCGATGATAAGCGCGACGTTCATTGCGGCCTTGAGACCTTTTCCGCTGACATCGCCAAGAATGATCAGGGTAGGGCCGCTGTCCAGAGAGATGATCTGGAAGAAGTCTCCGCCAACCTCGCGTGCCGGATGGTAGGCGCCTTGTATGGCGTAGCCCGGGACCTTGGGGATCGCCTCAGGGATCATCACCCGCTGGACCTCACGCGCCGATCTCAGCTCATTCTCGATCTCGGTCTGCTTCCGATGATTTCGCACGGCGTAGCGCACGAGGGCGTGGGTAAGGACGAGGAGAAGCAGCGTATCGAACACTTCTCTCGTGTTGACGCGGGAGCCTGCGAACTGGAACCCCGTCAGATCGAACCATGGTCCCACTTTCCAATGGGTGAAGCGAATGCCCTGAAAGGTTTCAATCCTCAAGAGGGAGAAGACGTAGTGAAAGAAGCAAACGACGGCGACAAGTTTGACTTCAGGTTCGAGCTTGCGTTTGATCCCCTGGTATACGAGCACGACGACATACATTCTGGTAATGACGCCAACTGCCGCCGTCAGCGCGTCGATCCATTGCGCAGCGAGTCCCGCCTCTGCCCAAAAGAGCGCGAGCAAGCCGTTTATGCCGGCTGCGCCGAGGTTGAAAGCGATGGCGAGCCAGGTCCAGCGGCGGAGACGAGAGTCATTGTGGAGCTGGAAGAGGTAAAGCAAGATCAACATCTGCGTGCAATCTACGATCGAGTAGCCGATCTCTACGCCGCAGCGCAGGATGGGATAAGGCACGGCACTGTAGACGGTCGGCAGCCGAGTGAGAAACGTAACCCCGTGTGCCAGCGACCATAGACCGAACCACAGGAAGAGCCAATTATGGCGATTGCGACTCCAGGTCAACAGCCCGATGACGCCCATGATCGCGAAGATGATGTTAATGATTCGGCGGTAGAAGCTTTTACGAATCGCTGCGAAGTCCTGGGCCCCGACACGGTCCGCAATACTGACTGGATTGCCCAGAAGAGGTGGTGCTGTCAGACCGCCAGTGGTTTCGGTGCTGTAGGACACCAGTTTGGCCGTCCAGACACGGATGGCCAGAACGCCGTCCGCTACGCCTTCTCCAGGAACGGGCAAAGCGAACGACTGGCGCTGCTCGAGGTACCAGATAGCATGCGGCGGAAGGTTACCCTGATTTCCAATCCGGACGCCGTTCCAAAAGATCTCGTAGGCATCTTCGACAGGCGGCATTAGAATTGCGAATTTCGCGTTTGGAAGGGGAGAGCGGTGGACGTCTAAGTGTCGACGATACCAGGCGAATCCGGTGTACGACGGGTGACTTTGTGCGCCCCAGGTCTTGTCGGTTGTGATGCGCTCCCATTGCGAATCGTCATATGCGGGAGCGGCCCAGCCTATGTCGTCACCAAGGTGGAACTGCCATTCGCCATCGATCGGCACCACGCCGCGGCCAATGTGCTCAATGGCCAAAACGGGCACGTTATCAGCCCTTTCGGTTGGTTGCGGGGCACCGGCAAAGAGGGCGCAGCTGCACAACGACAGCGCGAATAAGACACCCACTCGACGCATGGGCACAGTGTAGCGCGAAGAGCGTCGCCGAGGACACTAGCACGTTTAACAGGAAAGGAACTTTGTTTTAACAGTGCATCAGGCCGCCAATCATCGATTTAGGTGCATAAAAGGTCATGTCCTGGCAGGTTTCCGCCCCGAGGTGATTCAAGGCCACAGTGTCGCGGGCTTAGGCATTAATTCAGGCCGCCCCTTATCACTTTTGCCAGTTGATCGCGGCTGATAGGTCCGAGAAGATTCGAAAAGAACTTTCAGCCTAGCGGCGACGAGGCCTGAGGTGCCCAGCGGTCCTTACAGATTTCTTTTGAAGACGTTAGTTCTCGGTGTCTTTTCTCTCGTCCTGTTTGTGAACAATCAGGACGGCCGCGCTGCCACGCCAGATCGGGCCGGCTGCACCACACAAGCCGCAATTCAGGAAAGCGGAGAGACCGCTCAGCCGGCACAGCCTGCCAAAACGGAGACGAAGCCAGAAAAGAAAAAGAAGAAGAAGCGTTTTCCTCCTCGCGGCGCTATTGTCGTCGCACCGCTTCCAATCGTGAGTCCGGCCATAGGTGCCGGGATCGTTCCGGTCCTGGCCTACATCTTCCCGTTCGGTAAGGACGACAAAGTCTCTCCCCCGTCGACCATTGGAGCGGCAGGTCTCATCACGAACAACGGCAGTAGTGGGTTCGCTCTCGGCGCGAACCTGTTCATGAAAGAGAACAGATATGCGATCACATCGCTTTACTTTCATGGCAACGTGAACTACAACCTCTACGGGGAAGGCGTTCCTGCAGGCGATGCAGGCTTTAAGCTTCCGCTCGACCAGACCGGCCAAGTCTTCTTTGGCGAGGCACTACGGCGGATCCCCTGGCAATTTTTTATAGGCCCTCGATTTTGGACTGGCGATTCGGTTGTGACGCTCAGGCCCAGCAGCGGCGAAACCCCCGTTCCTCCGCCCGACCTTGGGCTGCACACGACCTTGCGCGCCCTGGGTGTACGGCTGATGCGCGACACGCGCCCAAACCATTTCTACCCGACCACGGGAATGTTCACGCAGTTCACAGCAGACTTCTTCGCAAAGCCGCTGGGCAGCAAATATGACTTTCAGAGCTACAGATTCACATTCAATAAATATGGGAGCCTGAGGAAGAACCAGGTACTTGCCTACAACCTGTTCGTCTGCGGAACGGGCGGCGATCCGCCGTTTTACGGCAACTGCATTTATGGCACCAATAACGAACTGCGAGGATATGAGGCCGGTCGCTATCTCGATCGTTACATGATTGCGACCCAGCTTGAGTATCGGCTGTCATTGCCGAAGAGGTTCGGCCTCGCCGCGTTCGGTGGTGTCGGCGAAGTCGTCCCCGGCGGGAAAGAGATCTTCAGAATCGATAACTTACTACCGAGCGTAGGCGGAGGACCGCGGTTCCAGCTGAGCACTAAGTACCACGTCAATCTTCGCGCCGACTTTGCCCGGGGTAAAGATAGTTGGACATGGAGCATGGGAGTGGGCGAGGCCTTTTGACGACACCGGCAACATTTCCTTAAGAAGCGAAGGCGCTATCAGCCTGTAATCATCTGCGTATTCAGGTCTCGGTCCATCGGTCAAAAGGCCATCCATGCTACGGCCGCTCGACGATTTATTATGGAGGGGTGAACTCAACCAGCCGCAGACAATTCCTCACCCTGCTCGGAGCAACCGGCGTCTCCGCGGCCATTCCCTCCTCGGTCTTCGCCGCGCCCTCGCCGCATCAGGGGCCGTTCACCTTCCTTTTCGTCACCGATGCCCATCTTCAGCCCGAGCTCAATGGCGTCATCGGCACCGACATGGCCTTCAAAAAGGGCCGCACCTTCAAGGCCGACTTCGCCATCAACGGCGGCGACCACGTCTTCGATTCGCTTGCCGTTCCTACCAAACGCGCCGTCACGCTCTTCGACCTGTACGACAAGACCGAGCAGGACCTAGGCCTGAAGGTGTACCACACCATCGGCAATCACGACGTCTGCGGCGTCTTCCCGGCCAGCGGCGTCTCCGAGAGCGACCCTCTCTACGGCAAGAAGCTCTTCGAGCAGCGCTTCGGCAAGCTGTACTACTCCTTCGACCATAAGGGCCATCACTTTATCGTGCTCGACTCGATCGGCATCACGAACGACCGCTCCTACGAGGGCCGTGTCGATGCCGCGCAACTCCAGTGGCTCGCCGCCGATCTCGCCGCGCTGCCTGCAGGGACGCCGATCATCGTGTCGACGCACATCCCTCTCGTGACGGCCTACCTCGCCTATTTACCGGAGGCGCCTGTGCCCCCGCCGCATCACAGCCTCAGCGTCGCCAACGCCAACCAGGTCCTCGACCTCTTCGCCGGGCGCAATGTCATCGGCGTGCTGCAGGGACACACCCATGTCAACGAGACCGTGATCTGGAAGGGCGTCCCCTACATCACCAGCGGGGCCGTTTGCGGCAACTGGTGGCATGGCACGCGCCTCGGTACACCGGAGGGTTTCACAGTGGTCACCGTCGCCAACGGAAAGATGACCACGCGTTACGAGACCTACGGCTTCAAGAGCATCGACCCACAGAACACCTAAGCCCTCGTACGCCCCGGAATTCGCCGTCCCGCCCGGCGAGGACCGTCCATCGCCTTGAAAAATATGGGTTGACCTGCGCCTGCACTCAGGTATGCTTGGAACCAATTTGAGCGAGGCCGAATCCGCTGAGCTGTGCTCGCCGCCCCTGCCGCACCCGGCCCCCAAATTCTGCGCTTCAGGAGCCAAGACATGCAGTGTCCTGTTTGCCACAATGAAGTTGCGTCCCAGACTGCTTTTTGTAACCACTGCGGTGCGCCCCTTGGGGCCCCTGCGACTGCTCCAGCCACGCCAACCTATGCGGTCCAGCCTGCTGTCACAACCGGTTCCGGACTGTCGGAGACAGCGGCCGCGGCCATCTCCTACATCACCATCATCCCAGCCATCATCTTTCTGGCCATCGAACCGTACAACAAGATGCCGTTCGTGCGGTTCCACTCCTTCCAGTCGATCGGGCTCTGTGTCGTATGGTTTGCGATCTGGATGGTGGTCACCATCATGCAAATGGCCCTTCACTTCATTCCGTTCTTAGGGTTTCTCTTCATCTTCGTGCACCTGCTCGTCGCGCTCGGTATGTTCATCGTGTGGCTGATGGCCATCATCAAAGCCAGCAAAGGCGAGTGGTACAAGCTGCCCTTCATCGGCGACTTCGCAGAAAAGCAGGCGCACAGCTAAGCCCCCGGGCCCTCGGCGAGAGGCAAGTTTTCTCTCCGGGGGCCGTATGGCTTTAGCCGCTTCTCCATGATCTTTACCGCTACAGGACTCTCATCCACCATCACGAAGCTGCGTCCGTGTTTCCCCGCGGCCTCTCCTGCTGTGCCGCTGCCGGCAAAAAAATCCAGCACCGTCTCGCCTGGGTTCGAGTGCACGCGCACGATCCTCTCCAGCACTCCCAGCGGCTTCTGAGTGGCGTAGCCCGTTTTCTCCTTGCCGGTGGGCGAGACGATCGTGTGCCACCACACATCGGTCGGAGTCTTGCCGCGTGCTGCCTTCTCGGCCCCCACCAGGCCCGGAGCCATGTACGGAATCCGATCGCTCTCGTTCAAGTGGAAGGTGTAGCGCGCAGGGTCCTTCGAGTACCAGAGGATGTTGTCGTGCTTGGCAGGCCACTTTTTGGTGGCACGGGCGCCGTAGTCATAGGCCCAGATGATCTCGTTCTGAAAACACTCCCGCCCGAAGATCTCGT
>DATHQG010000144.1:0-5499 GCA_035483075.1 Edaphobacter sp.
AGGAAGCACAACACACTCCCCTCCGGCCCAACCATTCCACCCGTAAGCCACGCTGGTCCATGAAACGACGACTTCAGCAGATGCCCCGGGAAAAGCGTTCCACTATCCGGCACCGAATAGAAAAATGTTTCCCCCCAATCCCACGCCGCATGAAATCCCACCGCAAACCACAAGCTCCCCGTACGCCGCAGCGTCAGACAAAAGAACAACCCAATCACCGCCGCCGCCAGCAATCCGGTCCACCGCTCGCCTTCATTGAGGCGGTGGGTCCAGCCAAAGTAGCCTGAGAGCAACACTGCCGCCGGCCAGAATCCAATCCCCCGAGTGAGCGTGTACTGCAAATAACCGCGAAAATGAAAGTCCTCAAACAATCCCACCAACAAGAAGAACACTCCCCAGAACGCCGCAAACTTCACGCCGCGCATTCCGTGGATTGCCCAATGTCCCACCTCAAACACGCGCAACCCATACATCGTTCCCAACAGCAGCGTGATGCTGGCGAATCCCCACACCGCACCCACCCAAAACAATTTCCCGAACGCCCGCCGTCCCGGCAATCCGTAAACACCCCAAGGCCGCCGCTCAACCCGAGCCAGCACCACCGCCGGAACTACCGCCGCCACAAAAACTCCAAACTCCTCCAGCATCATCGACCACAATCCGCTCGCCCCCAGATCCACCGACCCGGCCCACCGGACGGCCAGCGACTCCAGCACATAAAACATCGCTACATAAAACGCCACGCCCCATCCCGGTCGCAATCCGTCCCCATCAAAAAACACCGTCGACACATACGAGGGCTGCACCGACGCCGCAAAATCCGGCGCAGGACCCGTCGGCTTAGTCGAAATGTCAGTCCCTTCATCCATTCAAAACAGAACCCATTTCAAAACAAACCCTTGTCATTCCGAACCGGGCCGAAGGCCCGGTGTGGAACCTGCTGTTCCCCTCCCGCACCACTACCTTGGTATTACCCGACCAGAAGTTTCTCTTAAAGACTCCGGTCATGGTAAAACACTTGTCCTGCCTCATGACCCGTTTTTTCACCCGCGAACGCTTCGGACGCCCCCAGTTTCTAGCCGGTCTCCTGCTCCTGGCCTTCCTGGCGCAGGCATCCTGGCTGGTCCATGTCGAACTGGACTCATCCAAAGCCCCCGGCCTCTCCGAGGACGTCCGCATCGACGCAGGATGGCTTCAACTTCACGGCGCCCGCATCGCCGGTGCGCCTTTCCCCGACATCTCCTTCGGACTTCCTCTCGAGTTTTCCCAATCCGACGGCTACGACACCGAGCACTCCCCACTTCTCTACCTGGTAACCGCCGCGCCGCTGCTGGCCTCGCCCCAACCTCCGTTCAGTCCCGAATCCTCGCCGCGCTGGCGCTGGCTCCCGCGCCTTCCATTCCTGGCTTGCGGACTCTTCCTCGGCGCCTCGCTCTGGTATGTAGCCCGCCGTCTCTGCGGCAACACCGGAGGATTCCTAGCCCTAACCCTCTACTGCTTTTCCCCGTCCATGATCCAGACCAGCGCAGTCTGGCACATCGAACCTGAAATCCTCGCAGCCTGGGGATCCTTCGGCGCCATCTTCACCGCCATCGCCGTAGCCCACACGCTCTACGCCCCGCGCGAAGTAATTCTCTGGAACTGGCGTCGCATCGTTTTACTAGGCGTCTCTCTAGCCATCGCCGTCGGATCCCAGTTCTCCATGATCATCGTCGTGCCTTTAGCTCTAGCCTTCCTCCTCTATTTAGCGCCCATCCGTCGCGGCGCAGCTCTCACCATCTGGATAGCCGCGTGTCTCCTCGCGCTAATCCTGCTCTTCGCCACCTATTTCTTCCATCTCCAGGCCTTTTCGGGAAGCATGCACCACGCCTCCTTCTGGGGAGCGACCTGGCGTAGCTTCACCGTCCGCGGCGTCTACATTCAAGTCACCCGCGAGATCCTCCGCGCCTGTCCAGCCTTGGCACTGCTCTTGCCAGTAGCCGTCATAACCTATATCCTATGGCGCCGCACCCGCTATTTCGGCAACACCGCTCCCGGCCTGATCGCCCTCCTCTTCATCGCATTAGGGATGGCCCACCCCCACGTAGCCGGCGCAGGATTCCTCCTGGCCTCCATCCCCTTCATCCTGATCTTCGTTTCCGGCGTCTTAGCCGACCTGATGGAAACCCCAGCCCGCCCCCTGGTAACCGCCTCCGTCTGGGGACTCCTGGCCGCCTACATCCTCTGGAACCTCCAGGCCCTAACCCAAGTCCCCCAAGGATGATCTTGGTTTTCACGTGGGGACAGCTGCAGTGTTCTTACGGGGACGGCCGCACTGTTCATGTGGGGACGGCCGCCTCGGCCGTCCAGCCAAGCGCAGCGAGGCGCCTGCCTGCTTGCGTCCCCGACACTTCCGTAACGCATATTCATCTCAAAATCGTTGCTAAGCTCATAGCGAACTCCCCGCAGAGACATATCCATGCGATTCCCAGCCGATGTCGATCTAGCAGTCTTCCTCTTCGTCACCGGCAAAGTCCTATTCACAGCCCTGCCCAATCTGCGCCGAAGCGCACCGCACGTCCCCATTAGCTACGAGATCAAGAACGTCCCCGAAGCCTCTCTCAGCGAAGCGCAAGCACGTTATTTCGCGCCCTATGACGCAAAACTGGCCGCTATGAACTACCGGCCAGTCTGCACCTATCTCGTCAGCAACTATGGCAAAAACCTCACGCGCCACTACTTGAACCCTGCCGAGACCTCCCGCTGCGAGGTCGTGATCCACGAACTGGCCCTCACCGTCGAAGGCAAACAAGCTTTCACCAGCAGTTGCGTAATCCATTTCCACACCCGCTTCACCGACGACCGCGTTCTCACGACCCGCAACATGAAACTGAAGAACATCCTCGACAATCCACCCTATTGGGTGTTGCAGGAGTGTCCCCTGATCGACGATCCCGCAAAGCTAAGGCGCATCCACGACGCCCGCGCCCAGACCATGGGATGCCCCGTCGCGCCTCCCACCGACGTCGACCGCATCCTCAAAGACGTTCAAAGCGAACACGTGCGCTACAGCGCCTATCAGCTTTCCGTGGGAGGCTACCGACCCGTTCCCGGCGAAGACAGCTACGCCCTCTCCGACAAAGTCCACTGGCGCGGCGTTCGCAACTATTTCAATCCTTTTGCCCAAGGCATTTCGCCCCGGGTTTTCTTTCCCGTGGCAATCCTGGCAGCCGCCTTGCCAGTCTTCGCACGCCTTGAGTACGCCCCCGCGGCCGCTCACGCCGCCCGTATGCTCGGTCTCCCTCCCGAATTCGCCGCTCTGGCCGTAATCCGGATTTGTTACATGCTTGCGGGAGCCCTCATCGGCTTCTTTTTCGAACGCGAAACTTTCCTCTGGGGCTCCCTGCTGACCTACATCCCAGTCCGACTCTTGATTAGCGGCGACCTTGGCCCCATCCCCTACAGCGCCCTCGCCGCAGGAGTAGCCTGGTGCGTATCTCAGTTCAAGAAACGCCGCCGCGCCGTCCTGATCCCCCAAACCGCCCCCTGACCAAGTCCCAGCACGGAAGTGTGGGGACGGCCGCCTCGGCCGTCCAGCCAAGCGCAGCCTGGCGCGGCAGCACCCCCGCCGCTAACAATTCTCTACAATTCCCCCGCACCAAACGCACCGTCCCGCGATCTAAACTGTAGACAGTGGAGGTACGCCATGACCCGTCCGCTGGAGTATCATATTCCCGTGCGGCCTCTGATTCCGGCTTCGCTAGCCCTTTGCGCGATGCTTCTTCTAGCTTCCAGCAGCCCTGCGCAAAACACCAGCGCAGCTTCTTCCGGCTCCAGTCACAGCACCAGCGCGAACACCAGCTCTGCCGCGCACGTTTCATCCAACTCAAGGGTCACTTTTTCCACCGGTGCTCCGACCCCCACCACGAGCTCGCACGGCAACAACAGCGGTTCTCAGCACACCAGATCCAACTCTTATTATTACTACCCCTATTTTTACGCGGTTCCATTGCCCTACGCCGCAGACGTCCTCGACAACGGCGCCTCCGACGACAACGATCCCAACTATCAAGGTGGACCCACCGTCTTCGACCGCCGTGGCGCCGGACCCTACTCCTACATCCCCCCAAGTTACGAATCACCAGCCGAACCAAACGCCGCACAAACGCGAACCCAAGCGCAAACAGAAGACGCGCCCCCGGCTGGATATAATCCCAACCCTGAACCGCCTCCCGATCCCACCGTCCTCGTCTTCAAAGACGGTCGTCTACTCGAGATCGCAAACTACGCCATCGTCAATCAAACCCTCTACGACCTGACACCGGGACATCCCCGCAAGATCGCTTTAGCCGATCTCGATCTCCCGGCCACCCAAAAACAAAACGACGACCACGGCATCACTTTCGACGTGCCGTCCACCCAGGCAAACTGAAATGCGCGTACCGAAAATCCCGGCGTCGGCACAGCTCGTGTGGGTCGGACACTCCTGTCCGACAAATGCCGACAGCAAAATTACCCAGGCAGGAGATTCCCGCCGTCGAATCCTGCCAGCTATCTGCGCCGCCTTGCTGGCTCTGGCGCCATACACCACAGCCCAAAGAACAGCGCACGCCGCAACTCCACACTCCGCAATCCCCCATTCCAACGCACCCGCCGGAAGTTTTTCCGCACGAGCCGCTTACGCATCCAGATTCCGCCGCTCTTCCCCCTACACGTCCTTGCCCTTCCCGTTCTTCGCCGATTCCTTCAACCCCGACGACATCTATTCCACCGGCTACCCCGTAGCCTCGCAACCGCCGCTAATCCTGTTGCAAGCCGCGCGAGCCTTGGCCGCCCCCACCGAGTACGCATCCAACGAACCCTCGATCCCCCAACCGCTGGTGATCGAACTCCAAAACGGCCGCTACGTCCGCGTGAGCAGCACCCCATCCAACGGCGAGCCTCTGTCCCAAGCCAACACGACGCCACTATTGCCCGCTGCCGCCTCACCGCACAACCTGCCCCCAGCACTCCTGATCTTCCGCGACGGACACAGCGAAGAAGTCCGCGACTACACCATAGCCGACGGCATCCTCTACGCTCGCGGCGACTACTACACCGACGGATACTGGAACAAGAAAATCGCTCTCTCCACCGTCAACGTCCCCCAAACCCTCGAAGCCAACGCGAAACGCAACGTAAAATTCATCCTCCCCAACTCCCCCAACGAAGTAATCACTCGCCCTTGATTTGTTTCTGTTCGTTGTGAGCTGCTTTTCTCCGGGCGGACGACCTACGATTCGGGTTCATGCAGGCGCGATGGAACGACCCGCACTCCAGTCGCGAAGCGACGGCATTCATTAGCCCCGGACGAAAGTCCGGGGTGACGGTGGGAAAAGGAGCGAGTCCCGTAAGGGACGGCACCTTCTCGCCTCCCCCGAACCGCGATAAGCAACAATCCAGACGCCGTTTTCATATCCCAAAAACGTGCTACAATATCTTTCGTTGAAACCCCATTTAACCACCTGCAAATGCAACCGT
>DATHQG010000145.1:0-11021 GCA_035483075.1 Edaphobacter sp.
CATTGATGAAGGGCAGCTCGTGGTCCTCCTGCAGGAAGATCACAAGGCCATTGGCAAGCTCAATTCGCTTTGGCTGTACCGGCTTGAACGCATGCAACGGCGGGACCGGAATTTTCTTCCAGGGTTGCGCGGTGGCGGCAGTCTTTGCCGTGTTTTGCGACGTGGCGGGCACGCTTTGAGCGAAGCTGATGGTTGCCAGCATGGCCGACAGCAGTAGACTCGCAGTACCAACCGTCGACGGCCGCTTCATTTCGCACCTCCGTCGTTCTGTGCTGCAGGTATTGTCAGCATGGCGGTACCCGGAGCCGGTCGTTGTGGTGGGACAAAGTCGATCCGCGCACTGGTTCGGTTGCTTTCTATGAAGATCTTGTTGGCTACGCGGCGCACGTCCGCTTTGCTGACGGCATCGATCTTGTTGAGTTGGCGAAATAACTCACGCCAATCGCCGTAGCGCGTTTGATATTCGGCCAATTGATGCGCGAGCCCTTCATTATTACCCAGGCCACGCAACAGATCAGCGCGAGCACGCGTCTTGAACCGTTCGAGCTCCTCATCGGAGACATCTTCGTTCTTCAGGCGGTCAAGCTCTTTGTGGATAGAGGCGCGCATCTCGTCGGGCGTGTGGCCGGGGAGGGGGACAGCGTACACGGAGAAGAGGCCTGGGAATTTGTACCCCGGAAATCCACTGAAACCCTGGGCCTCTGCAGCGATCGACTGGTCACGCACGAGGCTGCGATAGAGTCGGGCTGTGCGGCCGTTGGAGAAGATGTCGGTCATCGCGTCGTAAACCGAATCGTCGGGGTCTCGATAGTCGGGGCGATGGTAGCCCTCGATGTAGAACGGCTGCGTGGCTTCGCGAATCGTCACGAATTTCTCCGCGACCTGCTGAGGTTCAACTGTCGTCATCGGCTCGGGCTTAGGTCCCGCAGGAATGGGGGAGAAATAACGCTCGAGCACAGGCATCGTCTCGGACGCTTTTACGTCGCCAACGACCGCGATCACAATGTTCGAGGGTACGTAGTACTTTTCGTGGAAGGCGGTGGCCTCTGTGGCAGACACCTGGCTAATCTCGCTCTCCCACCCAACCCCGGGCCGCCGGTAGGGATGCGAGACGTAAGCCGTGGCGACGAACTGTTCAATCATGCGCCCGACGGGATCAGAATCGACCCGCATTCTGCGCTCCTCTTGGACGACGTTGCGCTCCTTGTAGAACTCGCGTTCGACCGGGTGGCCGATGCGCTGGCTCTCAAGATAGGCCCAGAGCTCGAGGCGATTGGACGGCATGCTCCAGAAATATTGCGTCGAGTCTTCCGCTGTCGATGCGTTAATACCGACTGCTCCGTTCTCCTCGGCGATTGCGGAGAACTGGTTCGGGATGACGTACTTCTGCGCGTCGGCCTGAGCGTCCTGAAAGACTTTCAGTAGCTCGGCAAGCTTCGCCGGGCTCTGTCCTACGCGCTTGCGGTACTCGGCATCGTAGGCCGCGTAGGCAACTTCAACCTTGGCAAGGGCGATTTTTTCGGCGGGGTAGTTCGTTGTGCCGATCTCGGTCGTGCCCTTGAAGGCCATATGTTCAAACATGTGGGCGAGCCCGCTCGCTCCCTGGGGATCGTCGGCTGAACCCGCGTCGACCAGCGTGTAGAAGCTGAAGACGGGCGCTTCGGGGCGCTCGCAGACGATCAACGTCAGGCCGTTCGGGAGGACCTTTACGGTTGTGCGTTTTTCAAAACTCGCCAGGTCCTGCGCCTTCGCTGCCCAAGCAAAAGCAATCGCACAAAGAGCGATCGCGGCAACTCTACTTTTTACTCGTACCAAAACTGTCCTCCAGAGACTTTTCAGCCAAGAATCCAACTATACCGAAACGAGAAGTCAGTTCTAGGTGCTAAGGCGGAATAATCCGTTCCATATATGACGTATCTGCCACCAGATTCGTATCAACCAATTCTCTGCGTCTGCTTTGATTGTGCCGACGACCGCGCTGAGAAACTGCTGCCGTGTCCACGCGTTGCGGGCCTCGCTGGGGCCGCGACGCATGCAGTGTTCAGCTGCCTGCGCCCAAGCCCCCGCCTCGACGGCCGCAACCAGGTGGGGGAAGCCTTTGAACAATCCTTCGGATCCGAGGTTGTAGATCATGTCGAGCAGCGCCATCTTTACGCCGTCAGGGAGGGCGTCGTAATGAGGGAACCGGATTCGCAGGTCCGCCTCGAAGCCCTCGAGCACGGATTTGAGCTTTGCGTCGATTGTCTGCTGCGTCAGCTCGAGGGAGCTTGGAATCTTGTAGAACGCGGAGGCGCGGCCGAGGGTCATCGAGTCGACGCGAGCGTACTCTGCGGCAATCTCCCCCGGGCTAGCAGCACGAGCGCCAAGTACAAACGGGAGCACCTCGGCAGCTTTGGCGTCGGGCAGCATCAGGCCAACACCCACCGTCACTTTGCCCACCGTGTCGCGGTACATCCACGGCACGCAACCTTCAAACTCTTTCAGCTTTGCGAGCGATTGCTCTAGATATGTCGCCACAATAGCGCCAGCCTAGCATGCCCGTGCCCGTAGCTTCAATTTGTGCGGTTGAAGCGAAGGTGGGGTCAAACTAATGCTGCTTGTGCTGGCAAAGTTAGTTTGTTGAGCAAACCATCGCGAGGCCGCCAGGTTAAGCGATGTTGCAGAAGGCAGGCTTTAATCCAGCAGTGCTCACTCCAACCACCGATCCGCCATCGTTGCGAGTCAGGCTGATCTCGGCCCTGCCGTTGCACATCTCGACGACGCGCGATGCCTTTGAGGTGCCGCGATTATCAATGAGCGTGCCGAGGCCGGCTATGCTGAATCGCAGACGATTGCGAGCGTCCACACACAGCACTCCTTTCGCGTCGTAAAGCTTCGCTTCTACTGTGACCGTCTCCTTGCCTGCGACTGTGCCGCGGGACTTTTCGGTGAGCTTCATCTCCGCGGGGGCACCCCAGATTTCTGTCTGATAGAGGAAGGTGATCTCATCGGTTACCGTCTTGCCGCCCTTGGTCGCTACGACGCGCAGTGTATTTTCCCCGGTCGCAAGCGGAGTCATCCAACGAAGGCCGGCGGCAGGGAAGTCCTGACTGTTGCGATGCTTCACGCCAGCGCTTTTGCCGTTCACAAACAGTTCAGCAGTGTCGCAGTTGCAGTAGGCCTTGATCATCTTCTCCTCGCCCTCTGCCCCCCAGCGGACTGGCCAGCTATGTCCATAGAGATGCACCATGGGCGTATCGGTCCAATATGACTGAAAGACGAAGTACGCTTCTTTCTTAGTCATGTCGCGTTCGATCAGGCCCTTCTGATTGATGCGTGGTACTGGATTTTCCACCCGCAGAGGAGTAGTGAAATCCTTGAAGACCCACTGTGCCGATCCCGTCAGCCAGGGCAGCGTCTCCTGGGTCTTGAGGTGCCAGTCAAACAGATTGCAGGCGTAGGTCTCCGACCAGTCCCCGTCGCGGGAGACGCGGGCCTGGCCTCCGCTGTTGAGATACGCGAGGCCGCGCTCGTCCGTGCCCTGGCCAGTGGCGATCTGCGAGAGGGACTTGTCGGGGTTCTCGGAGTGGCGACCGGCATGGCTATCGGCCCCCCACTCGGCGTGGAAGAGGTGGTTGACGCGCTCCCGCTGAGTTTCGAGGGACTTCTGGTATTCAGGATAGGTACCGCTGTACCAGCCGGCCCAGATGGAGGGCGAGTAGACGTCCGGGATGTCGCGGGCAAAGTCGCAGCGTCGGATGGTGGTGAAACGCGACGGATCAAGTTGGTGCGAAAGCGCGTTGAGCTCCGAGAGATAGCCACGGATGGCCTGTTGATCGATCTCGGGATATTCGGTGGGCCAGTCGTCCTCGTTGCCTAGACCCCAAAGCAAGATGCTTGGATGGTTGTAGTGCTGCGCGATCATGTTGCGCAAGGTGCGGCGGCCCATCTCTTTAAACCTGTCGTCGCCAACGCTGCTGCGGCACCATGGAATCTCCTCCCAGACGAGGATGCCGAGGCGGTCGCAGTGCTCGAGCACCCGTCGCGACTGCTGGTAGTGTGCCAACCGGATGAAGTTGGCGCCCATGTCCTTGATGAGCTGCATCTCTTGGTCGATCAGCTCGTCCGGCATCGCCGCCGCATAGCCTGCGTGGTCTTCGTGCCGATGCGTTCCGCGCAACAGCAGACGCTCACCGTTCAGCTTGAACGGGCCATGATCGACGAACTCGGTATGGCGAACGCCAAAGCTCTCACGCGCCACGTACTCCGAGTCGGTCCCTCCATGCAGCGTGACGCGGCACTGGTAGAGATGCGGGTCAGCGGGACTCCACAGCTTCGGAGCGGCAATCGTAAAACTGGTCAGCTCCGTTGCCCCTTGCCAGGGCTTTAGCTCGCGCGTGGAATGGTGCAGGGAAGCGCCCCTTGCGTCGACCACGTCTACCGACACCTTGAGCGGCTCGGTCGCGCCGGTTGGATTGTAGAGTGACCCAACAATTGCGACCTTCGCCTGGCCGCTGGGCGATGGCAGCTCCGTTCGCACATGCACAGTCTCAAGTGAGACCGCCGGAACATAGACCAGATTCACATGCCGGTACAGTCCACCATAAAGGCTGAAGTCGCTCAGATCGGAGGGCATGCGTTCAAGGTCGCGGGAGTTATCGCAAAGCACCGCGATTGGTACGCCCTCCGGCTTCTTCGCCTTGTTCTTCGTCGCGGTCGCCGATCCGGCGTCTGCCGGAGGATTTGCCACCTGCGAGGCATTCGGCAAAAGGTCAGTGATGTCGAAGACAAACTCGTCATATCCGCCGGTGTGTCTGCCGGCAAGCCTCTCTCCGATATACACGGCGGTGGTCTGCCCCGCGCCTTCGAAGTGCAGCAGGGTTCGCCCCTTCTTGAAAGGATTGGCGACCGGCACATGCGACCGGTACCAGCCGTTTCCGCGGTAGTAGGGAACGTCCGGGTCGCAACCGTCGTAGGCGTTGAAGCAATGCGGCATTGCGACCGGCTGCCAGACGACGACCTCTTCGCTGTGCCAGACCTGCCACGGCCCGCCCATGGGGCCCCGCACATACTCCCACCCATCCGCGAGTCGACGAGCATGGACGGCCGTACCCTCCGTCTGGCCCGCACCAGTGCCCAGGGTCGCGATCGACGCTCGCAGCGAAGAAGAGGGAAGCAGAGAAGCGGCGGCGACTGTGGCACCGGTCTTCAGAAAATTTCGCCGTGAATACGCTGTGGCCACTGCTCTCCTATTTTTCCGTGGACATTTGTCCGAACGGACCCGTAAATTTAGGGGCATCAAAAGTCGATGGCAAGACAATAATTCAAAGTATCTACAAATGCCCCGACTCCAGTGATATAAAGACTCGTCATCAAAGATGTCAAGCGAGCGTTGGCTAAACAAGTAAGTTGAACGCCGGATCCGTTTTCGAGATTGACATGCTATATCGACCACTGCATTTTATGAGACCGGAAAGCAAATCAATGGTTACTCCTCAATCCTCCCGGTTTACGTTCACACGCAGGCAGAGCGCGTCGAACAAAACCCCACGCCAGATTAACCGGAACCTTGTCTTCAATCTGGTGCGGACCCGCCAACCTCTATCGCGCGCCGACCTTGCCCGCGTCTCTGGCCTGCAACGCAGCACGGTTTCGCTGATCGTCGAGGACCTGATCAAGGAGAAGTGGATCCTTGAGGGATCGACTGGAAGACCCCCGCGGGGACGCAGACCGACATTTCTCGAACTCAATCACCAGCGGGCCGTAATCGCGCTCGATATTCATCCTTCGCAGACAACGGTCGCGGTCACCGACCTTGGCGGCAAGATCGTCGCACAAAACGTCGTTGCGTTGCCCGCCGATCCGAATAAGGCGATCCAGACCATCATCACAGCGATTCGCAAGCTGATCGAGGCGCACAGCGACAAATCGTTTGACGGTATCGGGATCAGTCTTCCCGGGCGCGCTGATCCGCACCTTGAAAAGCTTATCTTCGCGCCAAACCTCAACTGGCCTGTCTCAAGCATTAAAGCTCGTATTCAACGCGCCACGGGGCTGCACGTCGAGATGGATAACGTCGCCAACGCCTGCGCACTCTCCGAGGTCTGGTTCGGCGATAGCGATGGCCTGCACGACCTCGTCGTCGTCAACGTCTCAGAGGGGATTGGAACGGGGATCTTTGCCAATGGGCAGCTCCTTCGCGGAGCGAACGGTATGGCCGGAGAGTTTGGCCACGTCCAGATGGACACCAACGGCCCTCTCTGCGGCTGCGGCGGCCGCGGCTGCTGGGAGACTGTCGGCTCGAATCGCGCTGGCCTGCGTTACTACGAGGAGTTCAGCGGGCTCGCAGCGCCACAGAGCTTCACTGCGCTCGTGAAGATGGCACAGGCCGACGATGGAAACGCTATCAAGGCGCTGCAGAAGATGTCGACGTTTCTCGGCCGGGGCCTGCGCATGATCGCCTCTGCGTTGTCCCCAAGCGAGATTGTTATTGTCGGCGATATCACGACTGCCTGGTACATGTTCGGACCGATCGTCGAAGCCGAACTCAAACAAAACGCCCTATCAAAGGAACCGAGACTGCGGCCTTCATTCGAGGGCAACACGGCCCGGCTGCGCAGCGCAGTCGCGCTTGTGATGAACGGTAGTCTGGTCTCAGAAATCTAAGGAACTAGGAAAATCTACCAAAATGACTGCACCCCCTCTTAATTCCCTCGATGCAATGTCGATGGTCTCGCCCATATCTTCGCGATCAGAGAGCAAGACGACACTGTTCCGCTACGTTGCCATGGGCCTGTTCCTCGGCTCCACTTGCCTCAGCACCCTGGCACAGACCACCCCGGCGCCAACGCCCACTTCAGTGGAGAGGGAATCCGTAGGCGACGCTCCCGACAATCCTGGACCACTCGCGACAGGTCTCTCTTCCGATCTGAAGCCGAAGGCCATCGACGCGGCAATGAAGAAGGTCGCCGACTGGCAGGTAGCCGTAGCGGAACCGCACTTCAACAAGCAGTGGACCTTCGCCGCGCTCTATGACGGCCTTCTCGCCGCCTCCAAGACCACGGGTGACCCGAAGTATCGCGACGCCGTTCTTCACTTTGCTGAGCGCTCCGACTGGACGCTGCTCAACAATCGCTTTCCGCACGCGGATGATCAGGCCTTCGGTCAGGCATACCTTGACCTCTATCTCGCAGATCCAAAGCCTGTCCGCATGGCCGACACCAAGGCCATTATGGACCGCCTGATTGTTCGCCCGGACGACCCGGACAAGCTCCTGTGGTGGTGGTGCGATGCACTGTTCATGTCGCCACCGGTCCTGCTGCGCATGTACGAGATCACGCATGACCGCAAGTATCTCGACTATATGGACCACGAGTGGTGGCTCACCTCGGCCAGCCTCTACAACCAGGACAACCACCTCTACTTCCGCGACAGCCGCTACTTCACGCAGAAGCAGGCGAACGGCAAGCCGATCTTCTGGTCGCGCGGCAACGGCTGGGTGATGGGCGCGCTCGTCAACGTGCTCAGCATCATGCCGGCCGACTACCCAACCCGGCCGAAGTACGTCGCGCAGTTTCGCGAGATGGCAGCAGAGATCGCTGCGATTCAGGGCCCGGATGGGCTGTGGCGTTCAGGGCTGCTTGATCCCGACGCATACGACCTGCCTGAAGTCTCCGGTTCAGCGTTCTTCACGTATGGAATTGCTTATGGCATCAACGAGAAAATTCTCGACCGCAAGACCTATCTGCCTGTCGTCGAAAAATCGTGGAAGGGAATGCTGGCGCACATCTACGCCGACGGGCGTCTGGGTTCAATCCAACCAATCGACGGCCAGCCCGGCAAGTTCAAGCCATCGGCCAGCTATGTCTACGGCGTCGGCGGGTTCCTTCTCGCAGGCTCGGAGATGCACCGGCTCGCTGAAGGAAAGCACTAGCCCTTATTAGAGTTTCCCGGCTTCACCATCCACAACAAAGGCTGGCGGACCGGGAAGTTGCGAATCACTTCCGGCACTACAGGGTCAGGATTCAGCGTCTTCCATAGGGCGATATAGTCGTTTTGCCCATAAGCCACGCCCGCAAAGAGCAGGCTCGGCTGCCGCACGGGGAAGTCGTCGAAGTGTTCCACGTCATGCTTGTAGGGCCACGCGCTTTTGTCCTTGATGAATGGATACATGAAGGCCACGACCTTGCGCATGCCGCGTCCGTCCGGAGTCGTGAAGGCCCACAGGCTGTCGTTCGCAGTCGAAAGCGTCTGGCAGATCGTGCTCATCACATCGAGATCGAAGAGGCAGTAGCTGTAGGGCTTCGTACGCGCCAGCTCCAGCGGCAGGCTGCCATCCGCGGCCACCTGGTCCGGCACCAAGGTCGTCTTGAATCGCTCACGACACCACGTCATTACCTCGCCGTTGCCAGTGAAGCGCGCGAACTCCGCGGCCTGCATCACCCAGCAGCTTCCGTGATTGTTCTTCGCGTCACGCTCCTCCTGCCCGTTCGTCGAGGTGCGCATCCAATCGAGATACTGTGAGAACCAACCTTTTATCGCTGCCGCGCCTTCGAGCACACCGCCATTCGCAAGTACGGTCGCAGCTCGGGCGGGCTCCACAAGATGCAGGGTGTCGATGATCCCGATTCCGCGGCCATTATTTAGATTGAAGATCGCCTGCGCGTACTCGAGGTCCGCATTCATCTTCGTGGCAGGATCGACAAACCACGCAAGCAGATGGAGCCCTGCATGGTCGGCATATTTTTTTTCTCCGGTCAGCTCCCACGCCGCTGCGAGTGCGGGAACGATCACGCTGAGCCGCACCATTGCCTTTCGGTGATCGTCAAAGTTGGCAGGGTTCGTGAATCCGTCTCTACGGACGTAGGGGCCGTTCGGGTCCTTCTCGTCTGGCCACCAGTAATCGCCCTCGGAGAAGTAGTCGTGCTGCCCGCCTTTGCTGCGTTCGCTGTGCGAGGCGGTTACGGTCACCGGCTGCTCCGACAGATATCTGTTTGCCGCGGCGAGAATCCTCGTACGGTCGGTCGTCGCAACGATGTCATAGGGGGTCGTTGCGTCTTTTGCTCGGGCCGATCCAACAGTGAAGTAGCCGGCAGTCCCAACTGCCAACCCAAGAAACTCCCGCCGTGTAGCCATCCAGTGTCGCCACCTTTATTCGTACAAGTTTCGCTTCGGCAATGATACCCAGCCGACAGTGTCGTATGTCATTGCCGCATTAGAATCAGCACTTGGCAAAATTGGCCGGAGGCTCACTTGACGAAATGAATGGTCATTCAGTATGCTTCGCTTCGTTCGGGTAAATCGCCCGCCGGAGCCTGCAACATGCCCCCCAGCACCACCGCAACACCCTCAACCAGGCACAGACAGATCAACAAGGTGGCCGTCCTCGGAGCTGGAACCATGGGCTCGCGCATCGCCGCTCACATCACCAACGCCGGCCTTCCCGTCGTGATGCTCGACATCGTTCCTCCAGGCACGGACGCCTCCGCGCCGAAGCAGGAGCGCAACAAGATCGTCCTCGCCGCGCTCGACGGACTAAAGAAGTCCAAACCCGCGGCCTTCTATTCGCCTGAAAGCGCACGTCTGATCACCATCGGCAACTTCGACGACGACCTCGCCCTGCTCGCCACCTGCGACTGGATCATCGAGGTAGTCGCGGAGAACATGGAGATCAAACGCGCCCTGCTCAACAAGGTGCTGGAGCATCGCCGCCCCGACTCGATCATCACCAGCAACACCAGCGGCCTGCCCATCCACGAGATCGTCAAGGACATGCCGATGGAGCTGCGCCGCCACTGGTTCGGCACGCACTTCTTCAATCCACCGCGCTACATGCGCCTGCTCGAAGTCATCGCGACCCCCGACTCCGATCCGGCCGACATGGCAACGATCGAGCACTTCTGCGACCTTCGCCTGGGCAAGGCCATCGTCCACGCACACGATACGCCAAACTTCATCGCCAACCGCATCGGCACCTTCTCGATGAGCAACGCGATCCGCCTCATGCAGCAGCAGGGCCTTTCGATCGAAGAGGTCGACACGCTGACCGGCTCCGCGCTCGGCTGGCCAAAGACCGGGACCTTTCGACTCGGCGACATGGTAGGCGTCGACGTAATGGCACACGTAGCGAAAAACTTCTCCGCGCAGGCGGAACGAATTGGAGACGAACGCGCAGAAGTCGCACTTGCGCCGTTCATTGCACAGATGCTCGAGAGAAAGTGGCTCGGCGACAAGACCAAGCAAGGCTTCTACAAGAAGGAAGGCAAAGACGCCGAAGGCCGAGATCTTCGCCATGTTCTCGACTGGCAGACCCTCGACTACAAACCCAGCATGCGGCCGAAGATTCCAGCGATCGAGATGGCGAAGAATGTGGAGCACACGCATGCCCGCATTGCGCAGCTTCTCCACGGCGACGCAAGCAAGGACAAAGCCGCCGCTTTCTACTGGCCGTTCCTCACGGAGCTCTTCACCTACAGTGCCAATCGCGTTCCCGAAATAGCCGACAACCTCGTCGAGATCGACCAGGCGATGAAGGCCGGATACAACTGGGAGCTCGGGCCCTTCGAGATGTTCGACGCAGCCGGCGTCCGCACCACCACAGAGAAGATGCGCGCTGCAGGAGCGCCTGTTTCGGCGAACGTGGAAAAACTCCTCACCTACGCCGACAAACACGGCGACGCCAACCCCACCTGGTACAAAGACGACACCTCCGTCCCTTCGGGCCGCCTCTTCTTCGATCCCGTGAACAGTGCCTACCAACCCGTCGTCACGGCGGAAGGCGTCACTTCACTCGCCGTAATCAAAAAGGCGAAGGGCGTCATCAAAAAGAACCCCGGGTCCTCCGTGATCGACCTTGGCGACGGCGTCGCAGCAATCGAGCTGCACTCCAAGATGAACGCGCTCGGCGACGACATCGTCAACCTCATCACCCAAACGCTCAAGCCCTCCAGCGAGATCGTCAACAACTTCGAGGCCTTCGTCATCACCGGCGACTCCGCCAACTTCTCCGTCGGCGCCAACCTCATGCAACTCCTGCTCGGCAT
>DATHQG010000146.1:0-3938 GCA_035483075.1 Edaphobacter sp.
GAGGAAGCGGTCGTACTCTTCTTTGGTGAAGGGACAGTTGATGTAGTCGGCGGTGCCCTTGTCGTAGCGGGCAGCGAAGTAGACCTTGTCCATGTCGATGGTGGTGGCGTCGACGATGGGTGAGATGGAGTCGTAGAAGGCCAGGTGCTCGGAGCCGGTGAGACGCTGGAGCTCAGCGGCCAGTGCGGGGCTAGTGAGCGGACCGGAGGCGAGGATGGTGATCGTGTTGGGATCGTTTTCGTTGAGGTTTGTGATCTCTTCGCGGTGGACGGTGATGCGAGGTTCGGCGGCGATGCGGGCGGCAACACGTTTCGAGAACTCGACGCGGTCGACGGCGAGGGCGTGACCGGCAGGGACGGCGGTGGCGTCGGCTTCGGCGAGGAGGACGCTGCCTGCTCGTCGCATCTCCTGTTTCAGGAGCCAGGGGGCGGAGTTTTCGGACTCGGACTTGAGCGAGTTCGAGCAGACGAGTTCGGCGAAGTCGGAGGTTTGGTGGGCCTCGGTGGAGCGTGTTGGGCGCATCTCGTAAAGGTCGACTTCGCAGCCTCTTTTTGCGGCCTGGAGTGCGGCTTCGGGGCCTGCGAGGCCGCCGCCGATGATCCTGATTCGCTTAGTTGCCACTGCCTCCCCTCCTCCCTTTTTTCTGTCAAAGTCTTCAAACAAAATGACTTACGCTTGGACTTGGCCTGTAAGTTATTGATTCCAGGAACAGATTGACGCAAAGTCTTCCAACCATGGGACTTACCTGCGATATCGCAGGGTGAGCTGGATGGATTTTTGGTCTTGCCCCCTTCCTCAATTATAAGGGGTGCGTCAAGCCCTCAGAGTGTGAAAGGAGTTCGGCGGGGGCGCGAGGGCAGAGTTGCGGACCCTGTGGCTGCTACACTTGCCTGCGAGAAAGCAGAGGACCGATGTCGCAGAAAACACAGCCTGAAGTGGTGGTTCGGACGGCCAAACCAGAGGACGGTCGCGCCTGCGGGCAGATTTGCTATGACGCCTTTTCCAAGCTTAATGCGACCCACGGTTTTCCTTGCGATTTTCCCGGACCCGAAGCTGCAATCGGCGCGCTTCTGACGATGTTTTCTAGCGCAGACTTCTATTGCATGGTGGCGGAGGTGGGGGGCCGAATTGTGGGCAGCAACTGCCTCGATGAGCGTGCGGTGATTCGAGGTATCGGCCCAATCAGCATCGATCCGGCCGCACAAAACCTCGGAGTCGGCCGTAAGCTCATGCAGGCCCTGATGGACCGCGCGAACGACCGAGGCGCTGCCGGGATTCGGCTGGTACAGGCGGCCTTTCACAATCGCTCGCTGTCGCTCTACGCGTCGATGGGCTTTGATGTCCGGGAGCCGCTTTCCTGCATGCAGGGGCGGACACTTGAAAGGAGTGTTCCGGGATGCACGGTGCGACCTGCCAGAGCTGACGATAGGGACGCCTGCAATGCTCTATCGCGGCGGGTCTACGGATTCGACCGAGCTGTCGAGTTGACCCAGGCGATCGAGGACGGCACTGCGTACGTCGTAGAGCGGGGAGGCCGCATCACGGGATACACGACGCACCTTGCGTTCTTCGGCCATTCCACCGCGGAGACAAACGTGGACCTGCAGTCGCTGATTGCTTCAGCGGACTCATTCGCGGGGCCGGGAATTCTTGTGCCATCAAGGAACCACGTTCTGTTGCGCTGGTGCCTGGTGAACGGCCTGCGCGTGGTCCAGCCGATGACACTGATGAGTACAGGGCTGTATAACGAGCCTTCCGGGGCGTGGCTGCCGTCGATATTCTTTTAGGGCAGCGGGGTCCTCACGGGACCGAGTTTCTCCTGCGAAATGCGATTTATGGAACCGGCGCGGAGCTGCGGACGTATTCTTCTGGCGGACGCTGCTGATTACGCGCCCGTCACGAGGGTCGTCATGCTTTGCCTCCTTCTACTCGTTGTCTTGTTGAGCCGCCGCTGCTGGTGCGGTCCCCGATACTATCCGTACTATTACGGAGCTTACCCGTATCCGTATGGAGCGCACACTCCGTACGATCCCTACTGGCGTGCACGGTACTACGGATACTGGCATGGATACCGTGGGTGCTACTGGTAGGCGGCAACACGTCAGCCAGGAAACTTGTAATCCGCCATCCAAAAAAGGCTGGCCTAGTTCTCGGTGTTGATCAAATATCTGCTTTCCCGCAGATGTCGGTGGAGATCGGCCAGATGGAAGAGGTATTGATTAAATCCTGTCGCCATCTGTTTCATTATCCGTTCCCTCTTCCCCACTGCTGCCATGAGATAGCATTCTCGGCCCATGTGTGAGTAGAACTCGATGTTGTGGCGGTCCTTGTTTTGGCTTTGGAAGAACCCGGCGTAGAGAAGGATGTGGGCGCCGGCTGACTCCATCCAGAGAGGGTTCTTCGCGCTGGTGAGCTGGCGCATCATCAGTTCAGCGATCTGGGTAAGGTCGGCGAATTGGCGGAACTCCTGGTCGCTTGGGCTGTAGTCCGGAGAGAGGACCTCCATCCTATCCACCGACTGCAGGCAGAAATGGCCAAGCACGCTTGCTAGGTAGATGCCTGTTGAGTCGGAGATCTGGGACCACCGCTCAGTTCCTATCGCTTCGCGGAGATTTGAGGCCCAGAAGTTGAGAGCGCGTTCTTCGGTGACTCCGTAGAGCTCCTCAAAGTAGTGATCCGATGGCATCATCGCACCTCGGTGCTGGTCTTCCCAACGATGCCTATTGTTTATCTTGTCTTTTTCCCTGTGGGAATACCCAATTTGTACTATGCACCCAACTGGGTACATTTGGGTTCGTATGGGACCCTTCCTATTGTCGGTCTCCTAGTGTGGTCATACTATCCTGGTCTTTGGATCACCCTCTAGAACCGAACCATTGATCGGCCTATGGCCTATGATCTATGCGAAAGCCTATGGACCACCTTACGAAAGACACCATCCAAACAATCGAGCGACTCCACTCAACGTGGATCGACCTTGAAGTGGCTGGGGAACCGCACGGCTTGTTGGCTCTCTGCGCTGAGGACATCGAATTACGTCCACCTGACGGGCCGTCGGTGTATGGCCGCGATGCGGTCCTCGCGCACTTAGTAGAGGGAACTGCTCAGATTCACTCGATCGAGATATCCGATCGCAGCATTTTCGGATCGAGCGAGAGCGTGTCTCTCACTGCGAACTATCGAACCACGTTTTCCGTGGCGGGAGACCTCGCACCCAGGAAGGCGACGGGAAGCCACAGGTGGGAACTGCGGAAGCAAGCTGGTCAATGGCTAGTCTTTCTCGTGAGCTGGTCGTCGTCGGCCACGACCGATCAACCTGATCGGTGCGCCCGCACCGGGAGCGCGGTGTAGTACACCCTTGAAAGAACGGGGTTCGCGGCAAGTTTGACGCGCCGAAACCGCTGGTAGGTGAACTTGCTCAAAACATGACTTTACAAGAAGTTCGGCGCAGAAGCCCTAAGAGGTGCGTGCTGCCAATCAACACACGCTTCTCCACGTTGATTCTGATTTTCACGAATCACTGAGGGGGTACGATATGGGAAGTAACCTCCAGCTTGTGGTAGTCGGTGTAACGGGCGGAAAACGAATAGACTGTCGGCGTGTAAACGTCACTTGGGGTCGCGGTCGAAGTCAGAGCTGTAGGCATCCAGAAAGTCTGCCCGACAAGCAAGATCGGGGCATAGTTGATTGATATGTACCATAGGCCTACTTCTCCGGAATTGATTGCGTGGTGAGGTGCCCTAAGCTCCATCCGCGTCACCTGCATGGTGGCTGGGTCAACGAAAACTCGACCGGCCCCCTCCTCCTTCAGAACACACTCCGAACGCCGTCGAGTGTTGGGCAGGGTGGTGAATTGGATGACATAGGGTTGGTTCGGATGTCCAGGGTCAATTGGCTGTAGCGTATAGCTCATGCAAACCCTCTGCCTGAGCGAGACC
>DATHQG010000147.1:0-2457 GCA_035483075.1 Edaphobacter sp.
CAACGCCAGCCTCCATGAGTCCAATTCCGGAGGTGTTCGGAATGCGCCCTGCCGCGACCAGAATGTCGCTGCCGTCAATCCGTTGCTCACCCGAAGGTGTGCGCACGCTAAGCGTAACCTTGTCTCCCGATCGCCCACCTATCTGGAGCAGCTCGGCCGCGACAACAACATGAATGCCTTCGCTGCCGAGAATGCGCCTCATCTCCTGCGAGACGTCGATATCCTCACGAGCCAAGAGCTGAGGACCGGACTCGACAATAGTCACATCGCTGCCAAACCGACGAAAAGCCTGGGCCAACTCCAAGCCGGAATAGCCCCCACCGATGACGATCAAGTGTCGCGGCACATAATCGAGCTCCAACGCCTCGACGTGTGTGAGGGGTTGAGCCGTCTCCAGGCCCGGCACATTCGGAATTGCCGCATGCGTTCCGACATTAAGGAAGGCCTTATCCGCAGCTAGCACACGGGTTCCTCCGTCGTTCAGCTTCACCTCAAGGGTTTTCGGCGCCACAAAACGGCCGCTGCCCATGATCAGTTCGGCACCGCTCGCCTTGTAGATCTGCAGGTGCGTCGCAATTTGACGTTCCACCATCTCGCGCTTGCGCTGACGAACGACTGCCATGTCGACAGTGGCGGAACCGGTCACCGTGCCATAGCGCCGGGCGTCGTGCGCGAGCTGCGCGACCTTCGCGTTTGAGATCACGTTCTTGCTGGGCATGCAGGCGATATTCGGACAAGAACCACCGACCCAATGCCGCTCCACAACGGCAGTCCGTCGTCCTGATTGCGCCATGTGCCACGCGATAAGCTTGCCGCCCGTCCCGCTGCCGAGCACGAGAACCTCCAATTGCTCTGTTTGAGCCATATGTTTCTCCTCTTCTTCGTCATCGCAGTCGCAGGTGTTCACCGATGCGTCGCACAGTTGCAGCAGCTCCTCCACTTTGATCGGCAGGTCTCGGATAGAGCCCCGACCGGGTCCACAACGCACCCAGCGACGCTCGAAGAGAAATTGTCGCTGAACTGAGCGGCAGCTAAGGTCTAGAGAACCTGTCCGTCAAATCATGGCCGCGGCTTGGTCTACGAACCAGATGAGCTCGCCAACTGGCCGTACCCGGGACGCAGGAGCTTCACTGCTGCCGGCGCGGATCGCTCGCAAGATGGCAGCCTTCTCCCGGCCCGTCACGAGAAACGCTACGCGCCGGCTGCTATCGATTACCGGATAGGTTACGGTGATACGGGTCTCGGGCCGCCCATGCGAGACGGCCGCTACCCATCGCTGACGCTCTTCCAGCACCGGCTCTCCCGGCAGCAGCGAGGCAGTATGACCGTCGGTACCAAGTCCAAGCAGGGTCACGTCGAAGAGCGGACGGGCCGCATCGAGAGTCGTCCCGCCGTACGCCTCCTGCAGAGTCTGTTCGTAGCGCCTGGCCGCGTCGTCTGGGCTTCCGTCCGTTGGGATAGGGTAAATGTTCTCTGGTGGCACGGGTGCCTTCGCGAGCATCGCCTCGCGGACCATGCGATAGTTGCTGTCCGGATCGTCGTAGGGAACGAAGCGCTCGTCTCCCCAGTACCAGAAGACACGCTGCCACGGGAAACGGCCACTGAACTCATCAGAGGCGAGAAGTCGGTAAAGTATCTTTGGAGTTGACCCGCCGGAAAGTGACACCCGAAATGGCCCCTTAGCTGCGAGCGCAGCCGACGTTATCCATTCGGCCACGTGGCGGGCCAGTGCCTCCGGCCCAGGAAGTATTTCGAAGCGACCACTTATCTCGCCCATGCTGCTACCTCAATCAGACGCACCCAGAATGAAGCGCTCCATCGCCTTGGCGAAACCCTCGTCATTGTACGAGTCCGTCGTAGCGTCCGCCTGCTTTTTCACATCATCGGAAGCGTTGCCCATCGCGATGCTGAAGCCGGATCGCTTGAACATCAGCACGTCATTTGGCTGGTCTCCAATCGTGGCGATTTCACCGGCAGGGACGTTCAGGTGGCTCGACAGATACTCAACAACGGCCCCCTTGTTCGCTTCCTTGTTGGTAATGTCGAGATAGTAGGGCTGCGACCGCGCTGCCGTCGCGCGGTGTCCGAAGGCAGTTTGGGCATCTGCCTCGCAGCGCCGCACCTTGTCATAATCGTCGCTGACGCCAACGATCTTGGCAACCTGGTCGAGCTTTTCACCGACATCCGCCACGATCTTCGGCTCGAATTTCACGGTCCAACTCTCACGGGCGACATGCGGGGCGTCCGCCTTCGTGATCAGCCAGTCATTGCCGCGATAGACCCAGGCGTCGAGGCCATGCTCGCGAATAAGATCGACGGCCTGGCTCGCCACATCGGCCGGCACCGTCTTTTGCTCGAGGATTGTCAGATCCCTGGTCACGAAGAGCCCGCCGTTAAAGCCAGCAATCGGCGTGTCGAGCTCGAGCGGGTTGAACAGCATGGCCATGCCGAGCGGCG
>DATHQG010000148.1:0-6537 GCA_035483075.1 Edaphobacter sp.
CGCGTATCCGCGCTGCCAGACGTCGAGTTTGGAGGATAGGCGATGCGAAAAGCCTCCTCGGATATGCTTCATGGAATTCGGCAGGTCGTCGGTTGTTAGAAGAAGGTGGACGTGGTCCGGCATTGCGACGTAGGCGTGGAGTTTGTAGAGGCCCTGGGTCCTATAGTGCTGAAGGATGTCGAGGAAGAGGTTTGCGTTGGTCTCGGTTTGAAAGAGGCGGCGTCGATTGGCGGTGATTGCGGTGACGAAGAATGTGCCGCGGGTGGAGGTCCTTGGAGGCTTTGCCATAGGTGGAGTTTATGGGTGGTTTGGAGGAAGGCAAAATCAGTCGTTTCGCCCTTCGGGCTCCACTCCGGCCTTCGGCAGAGAGGTAGTGCGCGTTGCGCGCGGCTTTTACGGCCCGACTGAAGTCGGGCCCTTCCGGTATTTGTGCCCCTCCGGTATCCGTGCCGTTCCGGTATGTGTGCCCTTCTGGTATTTTGTGCCCTTCCGGTATTTGTGCCCCGGTATTTGTGCCCTTCCGCCATCTGAGTGTTGTGTGAGTTGATTGCGCTTTTTGTTCCGGCTTGCTGAGGGATCAGTGGCCGCGTTGGTTGACGAACTGACGGGCGGCCAGGAGGACGGTGGTGCAGCCCATGAGGGTGAGGACGAGGGCGTTCAGCCAGAGGTCTGTGAAGCCTGCGCCGCGGAGGATTACGCCGCGGAGGATTTGGATGTAGTAGGTCGCGGGGATGATGTGGCTGACGGCGCGGAAGAAGGTGGGCATCGTGTCGATGAGGAAGATGTAGCCGGAGAGGAAGACCGATGGGAGGACGGTGCCCATGGAGAGTTGGAAGGCTTCGGCCTGGGTGCGCGCTTTGGTGGAGATGAAGAGGCCGACTCCTAGGACGGTGAGCAGGAACGGTAACGACATTGCGAGTAGGACGAAGACGTTGCCGTGGATGGGGACCTGGAAGACGACGCGCATGATGGTGAGGATGAGGCATAGCTCAGTGAAGCCGAGCGCGCCGTAGGGGAGCATCTTGCCGACCATGAGGCCGAGAGGGGCGACGGGGGTCATGGTGAGTTGCTCGAGGGTGCCGCGCTCGCGCTCGCGTACAAGGCTGAGGGCGATGAGAAGGATGATCATGACCTGCAGGAGAATGGCGATGAGGCCGGGGACGAAGAAGTTCGCCGAGCGGGTGGCGGGGTTGTAGAGGACAGAGGGGCGGACTTCGATCGGCAACTGCTCGGAGCCGAGGACGCGGTTGAGGGACTGTTCGAGAGCGACTCCGGTGGAGGCGTTGACGGCTTGTCCGGCGACGGAGGAGTCGGAGCCGTCGATGAGGACGAGGACGGTGGCGGTGGCGCCGTTCTGGAGCTGACGGGCGTAGTCGTAGGGAATTTTTATTGCTACGCGCGCGGTGCCTGAACGCATTGCCGCGTACATCTCCGGGTTCGATTGGACGGTGAGGGCGAGGCGGAAGGTGTCGGAGGCGGCGAAGCTTTCGAGGAGCTGACGGCTTTGCTGGGTGTGCGATTCGTCGAAGACTACGGTGGGAATTTGGCGGACGTTGGTGTCGACTGCGAAGCCGAAGAGGAAGAGCTGGATGAGCGGGATGAGGAGAGCGAAGAAGAGTGTGCCGGGGTCGCGGACGATGTGCGTGAACTCTTTGCGGCAGACGGGCCAGAGACCGTAGAAGAGGGAGTTCATTTCGCGGCCTCCATGATCTGGTAGGTGAGGGTGACGAAGACGTCTTCGAGCGAAGGCACGATGGTTTGGATCTTTGACTGAGGGAATTGAGCGCGGAGGGTGTCGATCTGGTTGGATTCGACGAGCGAGTGAATGGAGCGGCCGAAGATGGTGGCTTCGCGCACGCCGGGTTGTCTGCGGAGGGCGGCGAGGACGGTGGAGGTGTCGGGGGTTTCGATCTCTACGCGCGAGGTGCCGGCAGGGTTGGCCTGGGGAAGATGCTGGAGCTCGCCGATGGTGCCTAGAGCGACGAGGTTGGACATGTAGATGTAGCCGACGCGGCCGCAGCGCTCGGCCTCGTCCATGTAGTGGGTGGTGACGAAGAAGGTGACTCCCTGGGCGGACAGGAGGAAGAAGAGGTCCCAGAGGGAGCGGCGTGCGACGGGGTCGATGCCCGCGGTGGGTTCGTCGAGGAAGACGACCTGCGGTGAGTGGATGATGGCGCAACCCAGGGCGAGGCGCTGCTTCCAGCCGCCGGAGAGCGCGCTGACTCGGCGATCGAGATAAGGGCCAAGACCGGTGAGGGCGACGATCTCCTGGATGCGCTGGGTCGCGCGGGCGCCGGTGATGCCGTAGACGCCGGAGTAGAAGCCCATGTTCTCGGAGACGGTGAGGTCTTCGTAGAGGCCAAATTTTTGCGACATGTAGCCAACGTGGCGCTTGATGTCGGCGGCGTGTTTGTGGATGTCCATGCCGAGGATGGTGCCGGTGCCTTCGGTGGGCGTGGTGAGTCCGCAGAGGGCCTTGATGATGGTGGTTTTGCCGGAGCCGTTGGGGCCGAGGAAGCCGAAGAGTTCGCCCTTGTTGATCTCGAAGGAGACGTCGTTGACTGCGGTGAAGTCGCCGAAGCGGATGGTGAGGTGGTCGGCGGTGATGACGGGAGTCATTGCAGCCGCACCGTTGCGGACATGCCGGATTTGAGGGCGCCGTCGGAGTTGTCGACGCGGACCTTCGTGCCGAAGACCTGGTGCTGCCGGTCGTCGCGGGTCTGCACGTTGCGGGGGAGGAACTCGGCTTGAGCGGCTATCTCCTGGACGTGTCCGGTGAAGGAGCGGCCCTGAAGGGAGTCGACTTCGACGTGCGCCGATTGGCCTATGCTGACGGCGGCGAGGTCGGTCTCGGGGACGTAGACCTTGACCCAGAGCTGTGAGGATTCGAGCATGGTGACGACGATCTTTCCGGGGCCGACGAGGTCGCCGGTGCGCACGCTGACGGTCTGGACGAGTCCGTCGGCGGGGGCGTAGAGTTCGGCTTCTTTCAGTTGCACGTCGAGTTGGTTGACGCGCGCCTTGGCTTCTTCCATCTTTGCGCGACCTGCGTCGATGTCTTCTTTGCGATAGCCGTGTTGCATGAGGTCGGCGGCCGCTTGCGCCTGGTGGTAGCGCTCCTGGGCCGCGCGAAGATCTTCCTTGCGTGTGCCTTCCTGCAGGAGAGCGAGGCGCTGGTGAAGAGACTCGGCCTTCTGGGCGGTGGAGTCACGCGTAGCTTTTGCGTTGTCGTATTGCTGGCGGGAGACGGTGTCGCCGCGAACGAGAGCTTCCATTCGCTGGTAGTTGGTTTGGGCATTGATGGCGTCGGCGCTGGCCGCGGCGTAGTCTGCCTGGGCCTGCTGCAACTCCTGCGATCTTGGGCCGTTTTGCGCGGCGTCGAGCATGGCGCGTTGCATCTGCTCGTTGGCCTGGGCCTGGGCTATATCTTCGGGGCGATTGCCGCGCTGGAGGCGCTGGTAGTCTGCCTGCGCTTGTTCGAACTGGGCCTGGGCTTGAGCGCGCTGCGCCTTCACGTCATCGAACTCGAATTGCACTAGCAGGGTTCCGGCCTTGACTGCCTGGCCCTCCTCGACGAGGACCTGGGTGACGCGGCCGCCGATCTTTGAACCGATCTGGATCTCGCGGGTTTCGACGGTGCCGGAGTAGACGAAGGAGTTTTTCGAATTTGCGAAGGAATGCACGAGCCATCCGGCGAAGATGAGTATTGCGAGCGCGGCGACTCCGAGAACGATTTTGCGCTTCATGCCATTCCCTCCAGACTGAGCTTGAGGCGTGCGCGCATGTTGTTGACAAGCCAACTGCCGGGCCGGTCTTCGCGGATGAGCCACTCCAGGGTGGTCGCCATGTAGATGGCGAAGAGCGTCTCGGCCATCAATTGCGGGGTGGCGGCCTTGCGGCGCGGAATGCGCTTGATGGCGCCGCTGAGTATATTGATCGCTTCCTGGCGGGCCGCCATCATGGGGCCGTTGGCGACCTGCTGAAACCAGAGGCTGAGCAGGAAGCGTCGCGAGCTGCCTGCGATGCGAGTGTTTTCGCCGGTCACTTCGAGGAAGAGTGCAACGACGTCGTCGAATGTGAGTTTCTTGCCGCTCTCGCCAAAGGTGGTGACGATCGCTTTTAGTCTTTCGACGCGGGTGGCGGCGATTTCCCGGAGGATCAACTCTTTCTGCGGGAAGTAGTTGAAGAAGGTGGCTCGCGAGATCCCGACAGCGTCGCAGACCATCTCGACAGAGACGTCCTCGTAGCCGTGGGTCGCAAAGAGTTCGAAGGCGACGCGGACGATCTCTGCCCGGGTGTGTGTCTTTTGCTTTTCGCGCAACGATATTGGACTGCCAGCCATAAGTTAGACTGTAGTCTATTTATTGGATTTGTGTCAATTTAATTGCTGAAGGGCGCGGATTACATGCGCATTTGAGAGCTGTTAGCGGGCTCCTGGTGCCAGGTCGTGACCTGCTGGAGGGCCTGGGCGAGGGTGTTGACGACGACGGTGGGTTTGCCGCTGCCGAAGCGCTCGATGTTGAGCTCGGGGGCCTGGTCCGGGTCCTCGGTTGGGCTCCAGAGGCCGATGACGATGCGGTTGTTGGTCAGGTGCGAGCGGACGCGCTGACAGATGGCGCGGGCCTGCTGGAAGGCGAAGGGGGGAAGCGCCGATATGAAGACGACGGTGTTGGGTTCGTTGGAGAGCAGGTCGAGGATATCGCTGGAGACGGTGGCGGCGGTGAGGTGGAGGGTCTGGTGGCCGGCCCGTTCCATGAGTTGGACGAGCATGTGGGTGGTGAGCTCGTCTGCCTGATCGTTGGCGGAGATGCAGACGACGGCGAAGTCAGCTTGCTTGGGGGGATAGGAAGCAGGGAGGGCGAGGTCCGCGGTCTCTTTGGGGTGGTAGTCGGTGAGTTCAGCGACGAGTTCGCCGATGCTGAGGAAGAAGAAGTTGCAGCGGACGTCGTCGAGGTTGCCCTGGTGGCGATCTTGTTCGACGAGGGCGAGGGCCGGAATGAGGACGGAGTCGTAGAGGTCGACGAGGGACTTGCTTTGGAGGAAGCGATTGGCGACGGCGTGGGCCTCTTTTTGGTCCATGGCGAGGAGGCGCTCGTAGAAGAGGGCCTCGGCGGAGAGCTCGGCGTCGGTGCCGAGGAGGGTGTGGAGGAAGGAGAGCTGCGGGACGTAGCGGCCGAGAACGACGATGCAGACGGTGAGCGGAGTGGAGAGGATGAGACCGGGCCATCCCCAGAGGAGGGCCCAAAAGATGGCCATGGCAAGAAGAGCGAGGGAGGAGATGCCGGTGCGAGAGCTGAAGAGCCAGGGTTCGACGAAGTTGGTGCAGGTGAGTTCGAGTGTAAGGAACAGGCCAAGGATAAGGATCGGCGGGACCCATGAGGGGGAGATGGCGATGGAGACGACAAGGGGCAGGACGAGGCTGGTGGCGGTACCGACGTAGGGAATGATGCGAAGGACGCCGGCGAGGACCCCCCAGAGGGTCGCGTTGGGTACGCCGATGAGGAAGAGTCCGAAGCCGAAGAGTGTTCCGTAGGTCGCGTTGACGGCAACCTGGAAGAGGAGGTACTGGCTGATGCGGGTGGCGGCGTCCTGAAGGGCCTGGGTCATGATGCTGATGCGCCCAATGCCGGCGAGAAGGAGGATGCGATGGCGGAGGTCCTCGCGCTTCATCAGGAGGTAGATGGTGAAGACGATGACTACGCCGAAGGTCCCGATGGGACGCAGGAAGCGCATGAGGAGTTCGGTGGTGGTCTGCAGCTGGGTGCGGTCGGGATCGATGACGCGAACGGGCTGGACCTGCGTGGGTTGCTGGGCGGCGGGAGAAGAGGTGCCCGGGCTGGTGACGAGGTCTCCGCTAATGTCCTGGACGGCGTTGAAGGCGTTTTGAAGAGACTGTTCGCCGGAGGAGTGGACGGAGGCGATCTTCTTCTGGATGCTGAGCCGATAGGCGGGAAGGCTGCGGGCTACGTTGAAGAGTTGGCGGGCGACGACGTATCCGACTGAGCAGATGATTGTGAATGCGAAGACGCCGGTGATTGCGACCGCGACCACGCGAGGGAGACGCCGGGCCTCAAGGCGGCTGACGGCCGGGGCGAGTAGAAAAGCCAACGTAAGGGCGAAGGCGAAGGGGACGATAAGCTCGCGGGCCAAGTACAGGACGAGGACGGCGACCGCGAGCACGAGAAAGGGCCCAACCCTGGAGAACTCGGTTGTTCGAGCACCTGACATACGACCCTCGCGGACGCTGATGAATGCAGTCTTGCGCAGGGGCAAGGATACATCAAGTCAAAAAGTGATTGACCGTTTGCGGGATGCGAGAGAGTGTGGAGTTGGTTAAGGGCCGGGGAAGGTCGATCGGCGGCCTGAGGTATGCGGAGGGTGCACGCCTGAGGTCGCCGATTGCAGTTAGAGGAGTTTGCCGGGCCTAGAACTGGTGCGAGACGGAGGCGATGACGGTGTAGTCAGCGAAGAAAGCGTCACCGTTTTTGGTGTTATTTTCCAGCTCGGGTACGCTGGGCGGGCGGTTGCGGTAGAGGG
>DATHQG010000149.1:0-5974 GCA_035483075.1 Edaphobacter sp.
TCAACACCTGGCGTCGCCGTATCCCCGCGCGCTGGCCTCTCATCGCCGCCCTTAGCGCCGCCGCTTTCCTTGCTGGTATCTGGATCAACCCACCCTACGCCTTCGCGCCCGAGGACAACCTCACATACCGCGACATGGTCGTCCTCCACCAGCACGCGGTCCGCTACATCGACCGGACCTATCCCCAGGCCACGGTCCTCACAGCATGGCCCGCGACCTCCGAACTCAACCGTCCTGAACTCGGCTACACCAACCACCCGGTTAAGACCACTGCCATCCAGAACTTCTCCATGGAAGAAATCCAGAAGGCCGCAGCCGATCCCGGAAGCTACGACGTGGCCCTCGTCTTCTCAACCAAGTGGGAGCCGCCGGCGAATCGCATCAACCTGGGCCGTCAAAACGAATCGGCCGACAAAAAGTACTTCGACTTCCACCGCGATCTTTCCCCAGCCGAGGTCGCGGCCCTTTTGCATGGAGATATAGTTTGGCAAGCGCGTCGCAAAGGCGAGTGGGCCGCCGTGGTCCATTTCCCCCGCATCGTCGAAGCAGCGCTGGCACAGCCGAACAAGCACTGAAGTCTATACTCATATCTGTGACAAGGCCCTCCCAAGTTCGCCGCCTACTCCAACAGCAATGGTTCGCTCTTTTATTGCTCCTATGCACTCATCCAGGACTCTCACAATCCACCCCATCTTCTGAAATGCCGGATGCCGGCGGCCGCGTAGTGCTTGTCCTCCCTTTTGACAACCGCACGGGCCAGGCCAATCTCGCCTGGATCGGCGACTCCTTTCCCGACACCCTCAACCAGCGCCTGACCTCCGCAGGGTTTCTAACCATCACCCGCGACGATCGCCAGTACGCTCTCGACCATCTCGGCCTCCCCGTCGACTTCAGGCCCTCGCGCGCAACCACGATCCGCATCGCGCAGACCCTTGACGCCGACTTTGTGATCGTAGGTAGCTATACCCTCAATAACGGCCGCATCGCCGCACAGGCGCAGGTCCTTGAGGTCAATAAACTTCGGCTCTCGCAGCCACTCGACGACTCCAGCGAGCTCACTCGCCTCTTCGACGTTGAGAACGCCCTCGCCTGGAAGATCGCCCGCAAGATCGACCCTCACTTCAACATCGCCCAGCAGACCTTTCTCGCCGCTTCAGGCGGAGTCCGGCTCAGCGCCTTCGAAAACTACATTCGCGGCACCGATGCGACAACATCGCAGGAGCGGATCAAGCGGCTGCAGATGGCCATACAGGACACGCCCGACTACCCCGCCGCACTCCTCGCCCTTGGTAAAGCCCAATTCGCACAGCGCGACTACGACCAGGCCGCAGCGACCCTGGCCAGGATCCAACCGACCGACCGTCGCGCGCTCGAAGCCAATTTTTACATCGGTTTGGCCAGATTCAACTCTGCCAAATACGCTGAAGCCGAATCTGCCTTTACCTTCGTCGCCAGCAGGCTTCCCCTTCCCGAGGTCGTCAACAATCAGGCCGTCGCCGCCAGCCGTCAGGGGCACGACGCTGTTCCTCTGTTCCAACGCGCCTCCATCGCTGACCCCAGCGACGCGGACTATCACTACAACCTCGCCGTTGCTCTGCTTCGCCGGGGTGATTTCGCCGGGGCCCAGCGCGAGGTCGACGAGGCATTGAAACTACGCCCCAAAGACACCGAAGCAGTAGAACTGAAGGCCAGTATTAGCGCGGGCAAGCACATCGCACCCGCCACAAAGGCAGGCACTACGGCCGCCGCCTCCACGGACTTCGCCCCTCTCGAACGCATACGCCGGACTTACTCCGAAGCTTCCTTCCGCCAGGCGGCCTTCCAGATGGACCAGATGCGAGCTATTCGCATGACGGCGCTCCCACCCGCCGAGCAGGCCGTGCAGTACACACAGCTGGGCCGCGACTATCTCGCCGAGGGCCTGGTTCCCGAGGCCGAACAGGAGTTCCAGGCCGCCATCGCCGCCGACTCCTCCAGTGCCGCTGCCCACGCAGGCCTTGCCCAGGTGCGCGAACGCAGTGGCAACCCAGCCGACGCCCGCGCCGAGGCCCAAACTTCGCTCAAACTCCATCCCAACGTTCCCGCCTATCTGGTGCTCGCCCGTCTCGACCTGCAAGCGAATGAGATGACGTCATCCGCCTCCAATGTCAGCAAAGCCCTCCAACTCGAGCCGAAAGACTCCGCCGCGCTGGGCATGCGGCAGGCACTGCAGGCTCGTGGACAGAGTCCCCCATGAGGAACGTCCTCAAATCCGTCCTGACGCTGCTGATAACGCTCTTCTGTCTCCAGCCCGCAACCGCCCGGCCTGCCACCCCGGGAATCGTCGTCAAACTCACAATCCACGACACTATCCAGCCCATCACCGCGGACTACCTCCAGCGCGGCCTTGACCAGGCGGCCCGCCAGCAAGCCCAGCTGGTCATCGTCTCTCTGGGCACACCGGGCGGCCTGCTCGAATCGACCCGGGTCATGGTCCAGGCAATCGAAAATTCGCGCGTTCCAGTTGTCATCTTCATCTCGCCGACTGGTAGCCGCGCGGGCTCCGCTGGCTTCTTCCTCCTTGAAGCCGCCGACATAGCCGCCATGGCTCCCGGAACCAACGCCGGCGCCGCCCATCCCATCGTCGAGGGCGGCCAGATGGATCCCGTCCTCAAAGAGAAGATCGAGAATGACGCCGCGGCCTTCCTTCGCTCCTACGCCGCCCGCCGTGGCCGCAACGTCGAAGCCGCCGAGGACGCCGTCCGCAACTCCAAGTCTTACAGCGACGCAGAGGCCCTCAAGCTGAAGCTGATCGACCTTGACTCAGCCGATGATGCCTCCCTGCTCATCGCACTCGACGGCCGGGAGATCCATCGCTTCGATGGCACTACCCAAACCCTGCATCTGCAAGGAGCGGAAATAGTCACCATCGCCCCCTCCCTGCGCGAGCGCCTGCTCAGCAAACTGACGAATCCTGACATCGCGGTTCTTCTGCTGGTTCTCGGCGGCCTCCTCATCTATCTGGAGTTCAACGTCCCCGGCACCGTCGTCCCCGGCTCCCTCGGCACGCTCTTCGTCCTCCTCAGCCTCTTTGGTCTGAATCTTCTTCCCATCCGTCACACGGCAATCGTTCTGCTGCTTGCGGCAGTCGTTCTGATGCTCCTCGAAGCAAAGTTCGGCGGCCACGGTGTGCTCGCGCTGGCCGGTGTTGTTTCACTCGTCTTCGGCCTCGCCACCCTCGTCGATGGCCCCATCCCTGAGCTGCGGGTCCACACCGCGACTGCAGTGGGAGCGGGTCTGGCCTTTGGCAGCATCTCCTTTGGACTCGCCTGGATCGCCCTGCGCGCACGCCGAGGGAAGGTCCTCACCGGTCCGCAGGCCATGATTGGCGGAAGGGCAATTGTGCGCTCCCCCCTTGCCCCCGTCGGTCAGGTCGAGATCCGCGGCGAACTTTGGCAGGCGTCGCTGCGCGGAAACGCATCGCTCGCGGTCGGGTCCGCGGTCTCAGTGCGCAGTGTTGAGGGCCTCGTCTTAATCGTAGAGCCAGTGCAGGATACCGTTTGATCTCCAGCGCGGCACCCACCAACGTCCCTGCCAGAGTAGACTAAAAGGACGGTAGTTTTCGAAAAGGGAGTTTCGTCTTGATGTTGAATGTGCCTCGCCCGTTGTGTGTTCGAAGTGTTTTATTTTGCCTACTGCTTGCAGCGGTAGGACCAACCGTCAAGGCGCAGAGCACCACCCCGGAAACGCCCCTGGACCGTCAACTTGCTCGCATCGACCTCGGCGTCTCCGCTTTGGGCATATTTAATCTGGACTCCAATGGCACCGCAATCGTCAACGCCAAGCCAACGGCCGTCAACCTCAGCCCCGGCGACACGGCGGGGGCGCTAGTCACCCTCCGTTACGTCGGGTCCCCGTGGTTCGGATTGGAAGCCAACTACGGCTACTCGCGATACGTAGACACCTTTACCCCCTTCGGGGCCCAGGCAAACGCTGGCGTCCAGCAGAACGCCAGCGAGTACACGCTGGGATATGTAGTCCATGCCAAAAAACAGTACTTCGGAATGACCCCATTTGCGTCCGGCGGGCTTGGTACGACCGCCTTCCGGCCAACCCCGGGCGGCGGTTTGGCCCTGCCCAAACAGGCCCGCGCGACTTACTATTATGCGATCGGCGCAGAGACCACCGTACTGTCTCCCCACTTTGGTATCCGCGCCCAGTTCCGTGAGGTCTTTTTCAAAGCGCCCGACTTTGAGACCAACTACCTGACCATCCAGCAGCACACCACGACCTTCGAGCCAGGATTCGGCTTTTTCCTGCGTTTCTAACCGCGGTTTCGCCGCTGCGCCTGCCGTACAATCGCAGCGGTGGCCGCAGTCCGGCACACCAGAGGTCAACCATCATGTCTCTCCCGCTCCTCTTCGCCATCGCCATCGTCGTCCTCTACCTCATCAATGCCCTCAACATCCTGAAAGAGTATGAGCGCGGAGTTATCTTCCGCCTGGGACGCGTGAAGGAGGCGGCAAAGGGTCCGGGCGTCATCTGGGTCTTCCGCCCACTCGACCAGATCGTTCGCGTCAGCCTGCGCCAGGAGGCCATGGAGGTCCCCCCGCAGGACGTCATCACCCGCGACAACGTCACCCTTAAAGTCAACGCCGTCATCACCCTCCGCGTCGTCGACCCCACCAAGGCCGTCATCGAGGTCGCCAACTACATCTACCAGACCTCGCAGTTTGCCCAAACCACACTGCGCTCTGTGCTGGGCGAAGTCGACCTCGATGGTCTTCTTGCCCATCGCGAGGCCCTGAACCTCCGCATCCAGTCGATCATCGACGGCCACACCGCTCCCTTTGGTGTAAAAGTCGTCTCCGTCGAGGTCAAACAGGTCGACATGCCCGAGTCCATGCTCCGCGCCATGGCCAAACAAGCCGAGGCCGAGCGCGAACGCCGCGCCAAGATTATCCACGCCGAGGGCGAGTTCAACGCCGCGGCCAAACTGGTAGAAGCGGCGGCACTTATGGCGACCCAGCCCATGACCCTCCAGCTCCGCTATCTGCAGACCCTGACTGAGATAGGTGTCGAGAAAAATACCACCATCGTCTTTCCCCTCCCCATGGAGCTCATAAACCTGTTCAATAAGACATTCACTCCTGACACAGCTCTGGAGAAGAAGGTCTAACCGTGCAAACTCGATACGAAACCGATCATGATCTGCGGGACCTCCACGAGGACGAACAAGACCGTGAGATCTCACTCGGAACCACCACCATACTTGGCATCTTCTTCGCACTTGCTCTGGTCTGCGCCGTCTTCTTCGGCTTCGGCTACTCACTGGGCAGGCGTTCGGCACAACCTCCGATCAGCGCAGCAGAGGTAATGACGGGCCGAGAGAGTAACGGCTCCAAGCCAGCGTCGGGAAGCCTCGCAAGTCAGACAGCCAGCAAACAATCCGCTGCCACATCTCAAACTGCGATCGTACCCATCGACCCACCGGCCGCTGCAGCGCAGGAAAGCCAACAGGCCCCCGACCCCACCCCAGCTAAGGCAGCAGTCTCGACCCCGCGCCCCAACGTGGCCGCTGAGCCATCGACGAATACAGCCGCGAGGCCCGCTGCGGTAGCGTCTGTTGCGGCTCCAGCATCTTCGCCGGGCTCCCCCGTCGTACAGGTCGCCGCCATGTCACACCAGGAGGACGCAGATGTCGTGGCCGTCGACCTTAAACGCCGTGGCTACACAGTCGCTATCCGGCGCGAGCCACAGGACAAGCTCTTCCACGTGCAGATCGGCCCGTTGGCCACCAAAAAAGAAGCCGACGCCATGCGTCAGCGCCTCCAGATGGACGGCTACAACAACGCAATCGTCAAATAGCGGCCGGCTTCATCTCGGGCGGCAGGGCCTCGGCGATAGCACTCCTCACCGCAAGCAAAAGCTCCTCGCGTGTCTCATACTTCGATGGCTCAACAGCCGGGAGCATCTGGATCCGGGCCAGCCCAGG
>DATHQG010000150.1:0-5224 GCA_035483075.1 Edaphobacter sp.
CAGTCGAAGCATCGGCAATCCGCATCCACTCCTGCTTATGGTCGCGCGACGTCGAAACGAACGCGAGATGAGTAGCATCGTCGCTCCACTGCACATCGTCCCATCCACTCCCGCCGCGGCAGCTCACGTCATCGCACAAAGTCGACCGGTGCTGGTCCGGCGGCATCTTCAACCGAATCACCTTCGCCTTGTCCACCTCAATAATGACGCGCTCGATCATCGTCACGTCCTTATCGCCAACCAGCGGGTACTTCCACGCCTTCAACGCTGGGTGGCCATTCGTCACCGGAACCAGGTACATCTCGCCATCTTTGCGCTGGTCCTGCTGAAACGTCGCGATCTTCTTCGAGTCCGGCGACCACACCAGAATCGGGTTGTCGCTCATCTGCCAACCGGCGTTATCGGTCGCATAACCGAAGTCCTTCACGCCGTCCTTAGTCAGTTCCGTCTCCTTGCCTGTGGCCACATCGCGCACCCAGAGGTTCCAGTCGCGAATGAACGCGGCCTTGGTCTTGTCCGGCGACACGTCTGTTGCAGCACGCATCCGCCCGCCCGGCTGCCCTGCTTCAGCTGGCTTCGCTCCCGGAGCAATGACCTCTGTGCACACGCCCGCCCCGCTCAAGTCGCAGCGAAAGGAACGCGACCCGTTCCCCACAACGACCGTCTTGTCTCCATCGGAAAAAGCGATCTCCGAGATCACCAGATGGTGCGCGTCCGCCTTCATCTTTCCCGCCGTCGATGCCGTCAGCGCTGCCGCCAGCTTCTCCTGGTCGAACGCCGGCGTCTTCGTCCCCTTCGCCGGATCGACCACCATAAACGTCACTCCATCCGGCCCGCTATCGCGATACCAGAACCGCCCGTCCCCCATCCACGTAGGGCGCGCCACTCCGTGGTACACCAGCGAATTCACGTTGTACCCCATGAACTTCTCCGCGTGCGCATAGTCCTCCGTCGTAAGCTGCCTTCCCTGCGCCACTCCGCTTACCGTAAGACAGCACCCGACAACAACAACGCCTGCAACCGCCGATAGCCCTTTACCCACAGACATGCTCCAACCCTCCGAATGTTCACACTCTCGTCAAAGTGTATGAATGTTGCCTAGTCTACAGTTCGCCGCGCCCTTCGCGATAGGTGCGATCGCCGCAAAACAGCCGCGGCTGCAATCTAACCCTCGCCGCTCCCGCGGACCCTCCACAAGACCTGCCGCAGGATCCCCATCCACACCGGAGCATCACTCGCCGCAACTCCCATCCTCAACACCAGCCGCCGAATCTGCCCTTCCTCGCAGTTAGCCGGATGCCGCTTCGTATAACCAGTCTCCTCCAGCACCTCCGTCAGCAACGCTGTCAGCCGTTCAACCTCACCCGCCAGAGCTGCAGCAGGCAGACCCGCAGATACTACAGATACTCCCGCTGTCCGCACCAACTCATACAGACAAACCGCCACCGCCTGTCCAAGGTTCATCGACGGGTGCCGGACTGCCTCATGCTCCTCCATCGGAATCGTCAACAACCAGTGGCAGTGGCTCAACTCGTCATTGCTCAGCCCCGTCTTCTCCGACCCAAACAGCAGCGCGACTCGCCCATCCTCTCGCGCAAGCTCTTTGCGAACCGTCCTCCCGGCCTCGGGCAACACCTGCACTGGATGCTGCAGGGCCCTCTCGCCCACCGCCGTAGTCCCCACCACGAGCGTGCAATCCGAGACCGCGTCCGCCACGCTGCCAAATACCGACGCCCCCGTCAGTACCTCCGACGCGTCCACCGCAGACCGCGCCGTCTCGAACGGCACAGCATACTCATTCACCACCCGCAGATGCCGAAATCCAAAATCATGCATGGCCCGCGCCACCGCGCCGATATTGTTCGGATTGCGCGCCCGCACCAACACTACGACAACTCGATCGATCTCCGCACGCACCATCGTTCGATTCTAAGCGCGAAAAAAAGCGGCCGGCGAGACATCACCGGCCGCTCCATTCTTCTTACTCCAAACGACTACTTCTTTTCGTGGCCCTCAGCATGCGGATGCGCCTGCGTGTTCGCATTGTGCTTATCGTTATTGATCGCTTTGCTGACGTTGTTCTGCCGCTGATTGATCTCCTGGTGCTCCTGCGCTGTCAGATGGCCGCCGTTCGCAGCACGGTCCGCCGCAGCCTGATGATTGATGCTCGCCTCGCGGTTCTCCAGATTGGCAGTTTCATGCGCGGTAAGCTGACCGGACTGAACGCCCTGGCCAATGCGTTGCTGTTGGTTCTCCGCCCGCACTCCCGGTCGCGAGAAAGCCGCATTCTGCGGACGCCCGCCGTTCACCGAAGCAAAATTGCTGCGGTCGGCGCGTGCCATCTGCATATGGTTCTGCTGTTCCGCAGTGGCAGCAATATGGTTCTCCCGCGCATACGAAGCCTCCTGCACACTCGCACGAGCCTGAATGCCGCCAACTCCGCCGTTGAAGCTCGTACGGACACCAACCACGTTGTGATTGATCACCGTCCGGTCCTCATACACATTGTGGATCACCGTCCGGTTCACATTCACGACAGCAGTGTTGTAGGCGAAGTGACCGCCCTCCCAACGTCCGCCGCCGAAGCCGACACCGCCGTAGCCAAAGCCATAGTTCACGCCGCCATAGAAACCAACATGCGGCCCCCAGTATCCGGCGTGAAACACGTATACGCCGCCACCCCAGCCCCAGTAACCGGGCGTCCAGAGCAACCCAACCTGCGGCGGCCGTACCCAAACGCCCGGGACCCAGTAATACCCCGCATCGCCATAGGCCCAGTAGCCCGGGTTCCAGAGATAGCCATCCCCGGGGCAAATCGGCTGCGTATAAACAGGAAGCACAGGCGGCGCAATCGTCACCGAAACAAAAACTCCGGCAAAAGACGCCGCAGGCAAGAGCGCAAGTGCCGCGCCCACAAAAATCTTACGAATTAAATTAGAGAATCGCATACGCCTTACCTCGGGATTTGGCATCAGGGCATTGCTGCCCTGGCCTTTATTTTGTCGAACGATCCACTTCAGACCGCCCGTTCTTCCTCCCGTACAGACACACAACCGGGACGGAAGTTCCGCACCCTTGTAAGGTAGGCCCCTCGAAAAACAACAATAATCCCCCAATGGTTGTACAACTTCCACCTATCACGGCCAGGCGCCCCCACTATTGGCCGTACCGGCCGAAAATCACCTCTCCGCCGAAATCATAGGCAACCCCGTCACCGGCCAGTGGTCCACCTGCGCCCCAACATTCAGCCCCAGCTCGACCCCCGCCGACGACGAAGACGCCACTCCCACGTTCCATCCATCCACGAGAACAAGCGCCGCCTCGCCCTTCAGGTCAGCCGTAGCGGCCTCAATCGTGATCGTCCTGCTCTCATTCGGCACAAGCGAAACATAATTATCGCTGTAGTACACCGGCAGCACCCGTTCACCAGAGCGCCTCCTGTGCAACTGCAGATGCGCCATCAAAGCAATCTGCGTCCCCGGATTATGCAGCGTCACATCAACGAAACTCTTGCCAGCAATATCGCGACGAGTAACTTTCGTCTCCAGCGTCACAGTTGGCAAATCACCCAGCGCCTTCAGATCGTCCTGATGCTCCGGCAGCGCCCGCCAATAGAAATTCTCCGAGACCAACCTCCCAGCCGCATCACGCAACTCCAACTTGACGAAGTGGACCGCAGAAAGCCCAGCCGGCCAGTCAACCGCACCAAGACGAGTCGCAACACTCGCCACAGCCGACACATCAAAGTCATGCTGATAGACCACGGAACCATCGAGATTGTAGATCGAAAGACGGGCCCGCGCGTTCTCCAAACCAACATCAAGATTATTAATGACCTGCACATCGCCATCGCTCTCGTTCAACTGAATATGGACCGGCTCAGCGGCCTTCTTCACCGCAAACAAAGCGGAGTTCGGTTCAAGATCATGGTGATAAAGCTGCCACACAAAGCTGGGCTGCGCCGGATTGCTCATCCACGTCAGAATCCCCGTAGTCGGATGAAACAGCTTGGCGTTCCTTCCCTCATACATCGCCCGAAACGCTTCATAGTTCGCCAGCTGCGACTTCCTTACAAAGTCCGCAAGGTTCGCCACCTTGCCATACCGCTCCGCAATCATCGCAGGATATTTGTCGCCTCCCTGCGCACCCTTCGCGAAGTCATGCTCGGCCCAGTCATCGTTGATCGTCTCCCAGTCCTTCTCCGGCATCATCCCGCGGATCGACTCGATCGTCGGCACCGACAGGCTCCCCACCTCCGTCTTGAACGCCTCATCAAACACATAGAACTCCCTTGGCGTCCTCCAGTGATAAGGCCCATGCGAATTGACCCCACGTCCATCAGCCGAGTTCGCCTGATACAGCCGCGTCGGCTCCAGCTCCGCCATCAACGTCCGCAACGCATCATCAATCTGCTTCGGCGGATACCCCTCGTTCCGCGCACACCACAGCACGATCGAAGGATGGTTGCGAAATCTGAGTATCTTCTCCCGAACGTTCGCCATGTACGTATCGAAGTCATCAGGGTCCGGCCCATCGTTCGGGTTCGGCTGAAAGAACTCGTCCCACACCAGCAACCCATACTTGTCGCAAAGCTCGTAAAAGTCCTCACTCGTGCTCTGGCCCACCCAGTTGCGAACCATATTCAGGTTCGCGACCTGATGCATCCGAATCTGCGCCTCCAGCCGCTCGCGTGGATTACGCTTCATCGCCTCATCCAGGCCCCAGTTCCCTCCGCGAATAAACACCCGCACGCCATTCACCGAAATCGTCAGGTTCTCCGAGTCAGGCACCGAATAGCTGAACTTCCGAATCCCGAAACTAACGTCCCTGTTGTCCGACGCCTTCCCATCCACCTCAAAGCTCAGATGAAGCTGGTAAAGGTTCTGCGGCCCATACCCATTCGGCCACCACAGCCTTGGATTAGCCACATGCAGCGCTGCCGTAGTCTTAGGACTAAACGACACCACCTGCGAACTCTTCGGCGCGACCTCGACGCTCTGCTCAAACGAAACGTCCCCAAAGCTCCCCTTCAAAACGCCCTTCTGCGGTTGGTCCGTTACGTTCTCCACCCTCATCTGAACAGAAACGTCCGCCGTGTCCACCTTCGGCAGTGGAAGGTCCGTCGTCACCAGCGGGTCTTTGATGACCACCGGCCCACTCGCCGAGATAAACACCTTCTGCCAAATCCCTGTGTCCCGGTCGCGAATAGCCGGGATCCAGTCCC
>DATHQG010000151.1:0-6481 GCA_035483075.1 Edaphobacter sp.
TTCGGTGGGGAGCATAGGGTGGGGATGGTCGTGCGGCAAGTGTTGGACGTCTCTGCGGGAACGCTGCTGGAGCCGGACGCTGTGAGCGACGGGACGGGGATGGAGCTTGCCCTGGTGAAGGAGAAACTGACTCTGGTCCGCCGCGAGTTTGGTGCGAAGGCCACGACAGCCTGGCAGGAGGTCGCGTGAGAATTGCGGGTCATGACAGGGTCGATGAGATTCAGGAGGAGAATGACGCCGTGTCTCTTTGTTCGCTCTATGCGGGCGGTGAGACGTTCGGCATCGACACGAAAAAGATACGAGAGGTGCTGGGGCAGCGAGATTTGCAGCGCGTGCCGATGTCTCCGTTGTTTATCGCAGGGGTCGTGCCTTACCGCGGTGAGGTGCTGACTGCGGTGAACCTGCGGGCGCTCCTGGGAATGGAGTTGCAGCCGGGAAAGTGTTGCGTGCTGGTGATGGAAGACGACGATGCCGCGGAGCGATTCGGTCTTGTGGTGGACGCGGTGGGCGGTGTGGTGACTGTGAGCGGACGGACCCTGGAAGCGAATCCATGCACGTTGGAGGCGCGAGGCAAGTGGCTGTTCGATGGAGCGTACAAGATGGAGGCCGGCTTGATGGTTCGACTCGACCCGCGGAGGCTATGCCCGTCGCGGTTGTCGGAGACTGGATTGTTTAGGACAAGTGCGAACGGAGGTATAGATGCGGGCCCTGATCGTCGATGATTCAAGCTTTATTCGCGAGTACCTGCGGCACCTCTTGAACCGGATGGACATTGTGTGTGAGGAGGCCGTGGATGGAAGCGATGCGCTGACGGTCCTGGCGGCCGAAGAGACCTTCGACCTGATGCTGCTGGACGTGAATATGCCGGTGATGAATGGGCTGGAGTGCGTCAAGGCACTGAGGGAAGCGAGGCTCGGGCCGCAGATGAAGGTGATGATGGTGACGACCGAAGCCGATCATTCGTTTATCGCTACGGCGCTGGACAATGGCGCGGACGAGTTTCTGATGAAGCCATTTACTCCGGAGAGCCTTCGGGAGAAGATGCTTCTGCTTGGCGTGATTGCGGCCTAACGGGAAGACAAAGGAAATCGCAAATGGGCACCATAAATAAACGGCCGCTTCGGGTCCTTGCCGCGGACGACTCCGCGGTGATGCGGAGCGTTATGTGGAAGCTGTTTCTGACGCACGCGGAAGACCGCAGGAGCGAGTTGCCGCGGATGGAGTTGTGCGGAGTTGCGTGCGATGGAGTGGAGTGTCTGGAGTTGGTGCAGAGACTGGGCCCGGACATTCTTGTGTTGGACCTCGAGATGCCAAAGTTGAATGGCCTTGAGGTGCTGGATAGGCTGCGGGTCGAGAGTCCGGAGCTACCGGTGATTATGTGCAGCGCGTATACGGAGCATGGCGCGAGGTCGACTCTCGAGGCGCTTGCCCGCGGTGCTTCGGACTACGTGACGAAGCCGACGGAGCAACGTGATTTTTCCGCGGCGATGAGCTCGCTTTCGCAGCAACTGCTGCCGCGAATTGCTGCACTCGCGAAGGACGCGAACGGGAGCGTAGAGAAGGCGGAGCGAGGTGTCTCGCCCGACCACCTGCAGAAGGCAAGGTCAGGCGAGGCCCACGCGAAGGCGTCTTCTCCGATTGAGGTCGTTGTCATCGGGTTGTCCACTGGGGGGCCCTCCGCGTTAGAACAGCTACTTCCCAGGCTGCCGAAGGATTTTCCCGTTCCAGTGTTGATCGTGCAGCACATGCCGAAGTTGTTTACTGGGGCGCTGGCGGAGCGGCTGGACAAATGTTGTGCGCTGCGTGTGGAACAGGCCTACGACAATGCGGCGATTCGTCCGGGGACGGTATGGCTGGCGCCGGGGGACGCGCACATGGAGGTAGCTCCGCGCCGCGCGATGGGCGATGAGAAGAGAGGCGCTGACGGGTGTGGTAGCAGGGTCCGGCTACATCAGCAGGAGCCTTTGAATCACTGCAGGCCGTCGGTTGACTATTTGTTTTTCTCGGCGGCGCGGATGTATGGCGCGGGAACGTTGGCGCTTGTGATGACGGGGATGGGCGCAGACGGCTTGAACGGGGCGCGCGCGGTGCATGAGGGTGGCGGCGTGGTACTGGCCCAGGACGAAGCGACCTCTGCTGTGTGGGGGATGCCGGGCAGAGTCAGCGAGGCCGGGATCGCCGAGGCAACGCTGCCGCTGTGGGGGATCGCGGGTGCGTTGAAGCAGCGAGTAAGCGCGGGGAGGATGACGCGGCCGGGGAGCGTGACCTGCGCGGTGCCGGCGACAACTTTGCGACGGGAGATAATCCATGGCCTGCTCTGACTCCGACTACGAGTATCTTCGAGGGCTTGTAATGAAGCAGTCGGCGAACCTTGTCGATCCATCGCGTAAGACGCTGTTCGATACAAGGTTGACGCCGATCGCGCATCTGTCTGGAGCGGCCAATCTCAAGGACTTCGTCAACATGTTGAAGAACGGCCGGCCGGCCCATCTGCATCGTGCGGTGGCCGAGGCCATGACGATTAATGAGACGAGCTTCTTTCGCGATATGACGTCGTTCGAGATGTTGCGCGAGGTGGTCTTGCCGCAATTGATTGAGCAGCGGATGCAGGAGCGTCGGTTGAGGATTTGGAGCGCGGCGAGTTCAACGGGGCAAGAGGCCTACAGTCTGGCGATGTCGATCGCCGAACATTTTCCCGATCTTGCTCTATGGGACGTGAAGATCATTGGGACAGATATCTCGCGACATGTGGTGGACTATGCGCAGAAGGGACGATACCGACGGCTCGAAGTGAACCGCGGGTTACCCGCGCGGATGCTGCTGAAGTACATGGTGCGTGAAGGTGAAGAGTGGGAGGTCGTTCCACAGGTCCGCTCGATGTGCGAGTTTCGGTATGCAAACCTGTGTACACCGCTGCCGCAATTGCCGGTGTTCGACCTGGTCTTGCTGCGAAATGTTCTGCTCTATTTTTCTCAGCACGACCGGAGGACGCTCTTTAGGGAGACCTATCGAAAGATCGCGCCGGGTGGGTATCTTGTTCTGGGGAACGCTGAGCAGGCCGAGGATTCCACCGATCTATTTGAAGTAGAGTTCGCCGTGAACTGCTATTTTTATCGGCCTGTGGGCGCAGCTTAGCTTTTTGTACGGCTTGTCGAGCCGGGTGGTGCATGGGAAGGCCGCGTTGCATCCTATAGTGGTATGGCAGTAATGCTGCTGAAACCGCATGGTGACGATGCCGCGAGTTCCTTCCAATTCGAAGAAGAAAATAGTCGCCGGGAAAGCTGATGCTTCGCCGCTGCAGCATGGTGCTGTGGACGCGGCAGAGGCGGCGCTGGCGCTGTTTCATCCGATTACGGCGAAGTGGTTTCGGGCTGTGTTCGACGCGCCGACGGTCCCGCAGGTGGAGGGTTGGCCTGCGATTGCGCGTGGAGAGTCGACGCTGATCCTGGCGCCGACTGGTACGGGGAAGACATTGGCGGCCTTTCTGTGGTGTCTCGATAGATTGATGGTGCAGACGGCCCCGGACGTGGGGCGCGGGTGCAAAGTGGTGTATCTGTCGCCCCTGAAGGCGCTGGCGGCGGACGTTGAGCGCAATCTGCGGTCTCCTCTGGTGGGGATTGCCAATATGGCGAAGCGCGAAGGTGTGGAAGTGCGGATGCCAGAGATCAGCATGCGCACCGGGGACACTTCGCAAAAGGAACGGGCGCGGTTTCGAAAGCATCCGGGAGACATTTTGATTACGACGCCGGAGAGCCTCTATCTGTTGCTGACATCAGAGGCGGGGGAGGCGTTGCGGTCTGTCGAAACGGTAATTGTGGATGAGATCCATGCGCTGGTGCCGAGTAAGCGCGGGGCACATCTGGCCCTTTCGCTGGAACGGCTAGAGGCGCTGACAGGGAGGCGGTTGCAGCGGATTGGGCTGTCGGCTACACAGAGGCCGCTCGAGGAGGTGGCGCGGTTTTTAGGGGGCGCTGAGTCTTCGGTTGAGAACGCTTCGGTTTCGCTGGCGGTCGTGTCATCGCCACTGAAGGAGGGTGAGGACGAGATTGTCAATGTGCTGATGAGTACGGCCAGCGACGATGGAGTAAAGCCGGATGTGGGGGCGAACGCTCCGCTGTACAGGCCCGTCACAGTGGTGAACGCTGGGGCGAGGAAGCTGTTGGAACTGAAGGTAGAGGTCCCAGTGGAGGACATGGCGCGGCTTGGTGAAATCGAGGGGCTGCCGAGCGGGCCGGCTTCGCAGGGGCCAAAGCGGACTTCGATTTGGCAGTCGATCCATCCGCGGTTGCTGGAGATTATTCAGGCGCGAACGTCAACGCTGATCTTTGTGAATGCGCGGCGAGTGGCGGAGCGGTTGGCTGGGGCGCTGAATGAGCTTGCCGGCGAACAGATCGCACGGGCGCATCATGGCTCGTTGGCAGCGACGCAGCGGACAGAGATCGAGGAGCTGTTGAAGGCGGGAAGGATCAAGGCGCTGGTTGCAACGTCGTCGCTGGAGCTGGGGATCGATATGGGCGCGATCGATCTGGTGATTCAGATTGAGGCGCCACCGTCGGTGGCAAGTGGGATGCAGCGGATCGGGAGGGCGGGACACCAGGTGGGGGCGCCGTCGCATGGAATTATCTTTCCGAAGTATCGTGCCGACCTGATTGCTTGTGCGGCGGTGACGCGGGCGATGCATGAAGGGCACGTGGAGTCCACACGCTTTTTAAGGAACCCGCTGGATGTGCTGGCGCAGCAGATGGTGGCGGTGATTGCACATCCTCCGCTGGGCGTTGCGGATGCGGAGCGAAGGGCGAAGCATGCCACCGAGGAGGACGCGGGCCCCGGTATCAGCTACGCGGCGCTGTTTGCGCTCGTGAAGAGTGCCGCGCCGTTTGCGGGCCTAAGTCAAAGCGTGTTCGAGGGGGTGCTGGACATGTTGGCGGGAAGGTATCCGTCGGATGAGTTTGCTGATTTGCGGCCTCGAATTACGTGGGACAGGACGAGGAACTGGATTACGCCGCGTGCAGGAGTGAAGCGGATAGCGGTCCTGAATGGCGGGACGATTCCTGATCGGGGCACCTACGGCGTTTTTCTTGCAGGAGAGAGAAGTAAGCCGGTTCGGGTGGGCGAGCTGGATGAGGAGATGGTTTTTGAAAGCAGGGCGGGGGAGACATTTATCTTGGGTGCTTCGACGTGGCGGATCGATGAGATTACGCATGACCGCGTGCTCGTTACGCCTGCTCCGGGTGAGGCTGGGAAGATGCCTTTCTGGCACGGAGACCAGGCTGGACGGCCGCTGGAGTTTGGGCGGAGAATCGGGGCCCTGGTTAGAGAGTTGCGCGATGCGCCGCGTGCTGTTGCCGTGACGCGGCTGACGACCGAGCACGATCTGGAGCCGGGGGCGGCGGAAAACGCTTTGCGCTATCTAGCGGACCAGGAGTTGGCCACAGTAGTCGTGCCTGATGATCGAAACATTGTGATTGAGCGGGTGCGAGACGAGCTGGGGGATTGGCGGGTTTGTGTGCTGACTCCGTTTGGCAGCAGGGTCCATGCTCCGTGGGCCATGGCGGTGACGGCGAAGCTTCGTGCGACGAACGGCCAGGAGGTGGAGACGATGTGGTCGGAGGACGGCTTCGTACTGCGGTTTCCGGAGACCGAGGAGGCGCCTGCGATCGATCCGATTTTGTTGGAGCCGGACGAAGCTGCGGAGCTTGTGTTGCGACAGCTGGGTTCGACGGCGCTGTTTGCGGCGAAGTTTCGTGAGAGCGCGGCGCGTGCGTTGTTGCTGCCAAGGAGAAGGGCGGATGGACGGACTCCGCTCTGGCAGCAGAGGAAGCGGGCGTATGACTTGTTGAGCGTGGCGAGCCAGTATGCTTCGTTTCCAATCCTGCTTGAGGCTTACAGAGAGTGTCTGCGAGACGTGTTTGATATGCCGGCGCTGATGGAGACACTGCGGAACATTGGGGGCCGATCGCTGCGGGTGCATACAGTGGACTCGCGGACACCTTCACCGTTCGCATCGGCGTTGTTGTTCAGCTATGTGGCGAACTACATCTACGATGGTGATGCTCCGCTGGCGGAGAGACGCGCACAGGCGCTTTCGATCGACCAGGACCAACTGCGGGAGCTGATGGGAGATGCAGACCTTCGTGAGCTGTTGGACATTAACGCCATTGAAGAGACGGAGGAGCAGCTACAGTGTCTGACGGAGACGTATCGTGCGCGAAATATGGATGGAGTGCATGATTTGCTGCTGCGACTCGGCGATCTGACACGGGCAGAGCTGCGGTTGCGATGTGCAAACGACGAGGTTGCGGAGACGATTGGAAGGCTGCTGCCGGCGCGGCGCGTACTGGAGATACAGGTCGCCGGAGAGAAGCGGTTGATTGCGGTGGAGGACGCGGCCAGGTATCGGGACGCGCTCGGTGTACCGCTGCCGCCGGGATTGCCTTCAGCTTTTTTGCAGGAGGCGTCGAATGCCCTGGTTGATTTGGTG
>DATHQG010000152.1:0-26637 GCA_035483075.1 Edaphobacter sp.
TTCCGACGCAGGCGAAGGAAGCGGTGGCGTTTGCCCTGCTGGCCTGGTTGAATTGGAACGGGTCGCCGGGAAATGTTCCGACGGCCACGGGGGCACGGAGGACGGTGGTTTTGGGGAAGGTGTCTCGAGGATGAACTTTGCGGTCGCGGGGAGAAGCGCGGATCGCTTCGGGATTGCCCAGCTTTGCGCAGGTAACGCGCGAAGATGGGGCGCCCAAATTTGTGTTGGGTTGATGGTTGCTGGGTGTTTGTTGCTGGTGGGGTGCCGGGGGCGGGTGGAAGCGCCGGGTTCGGTGGTGATGATTATTGAGAGTAGTCCGAATAATCTGGATCCGCGGGTGGGGACGGACGCTCAGTCGGAGCGGGTGGGTGGGCAGATCTTCGATGCGCTGGTAAAGAAGGACGAACACTATGAGTTGCAGCCGTGGCTGGCGACGAGTTGGGAGCAGCCGGATGCGCTGACCTGGGTGTTTCATCTGCGCGATGGAGTCCGGTTTCATGATGGTCGGCCGCTCGAGGCGGAGGACGTTGTTTATACGATTGAGAGTTTGATCGATGGGTCGTTAGTAACGGCGAAGGGAGGAAGCTTTGCGGCGGTAGACCGGGCCGTGGCGAAGGACCGGTTGACCGTGATGGTGCGGATGAGGCGCCCGGATGCGGGACTGCTGTTCAATATGAGCGATGGGTTGTTTGGGGTGGTGCCTCGCGGGTCGGACAAGGATTTTGGTTTGCATCCGGTGGGGTCAGGACCGTTCCGGTTTGTGAGTGCGGTGCAAGACAAAGAGGTGATCGTAGAGCGGAACCATGATTACTGGGCGGGAACGCCAGCGGTTGCGGCCGGGGCGCGGAGAATCGAGCGGATACGGTTTGAGGTGGTGCCGGATACGATTACGAGCGCGTTGGAGTTAGAGAAGGGTTCGGCGGACCTGGCGAGTAATGTGGTGACGCTAGATATGGTACATACGCTCGAGAGTAGACCGAACTTGAAGGTGGAGTCGGGGCCGGGGTCGCCGGTGATTTATGTAACGTTTAACGTCACAGATCCGTTGCTGCGGGACGAGCGCGTGCGGCAGGCCGTGGCTTGCGCGACCGATCGGCAGGCGATCGTGGATGCGATATGGCGTGGGCAGGCCCGCTTGGCAAATACTTTGTTGCCAATGGGGCATTGGGCGGCGGCCACGAATAACGAGTTGGCCCAGTATCCACACGATGTGGCGAGGGCTGAACGCCTACTGGATGCAGCGGGCTTCCCTGCCGGCAAGGATGGCGTGCGGATGCGGTTGACGATGAAGACAAGTACGGACGAGACGACGCGGCTGATGGCTGCGGTGTTGCAGCAACAGTTGAGAGCGGCGGGAATCGCGCTGGAGATCCGTTCGGCGGAGTTTGGGGCGTTTTATGCGGACGTGACAAAGGGGGCGTTTCAGATTTATGCGCTTCGGTGGATCGGGAGCAATGAAGACCCGGATATTTTTCGGTATGCGTATGCGTCGGGAAGCTTTCCGCCGAAGGGGGGAAATCGGGGACGGTATTCGAATCCGCGGCTGGATGCTTTGCTTGCAGAGGCTTCGGCTTCGCAGGACCGCGCGGTAAGGAAGAAAGACTATGTAGAGGTGCAGCAGATTCTGGCGGAGGAGTTGCCGTCGATTCCGCTGTGGTATCCGAACAATGAGGTAGTGCATACACGGCGGATCGTGAATGTGCGGCCGCGACCGTCCGGCAACTTCGACTTTCTGCAGGAGGCCGAAGTTACCGGAGACGCGGGGCGATAGTCTGGCATTAACAAGGCTGACGCTACTTCTCTCCTGAGGTTCCAGGGGTAGTGTTAGCCTCCTCAGGCGCCGAGGGATTTATATGACCGAGCCGGTTTTCAGGTGTTTCGGATTTAACTTTGGTCGGGCCCGGGCCCGCTGTAGAAGGATCGTCGCCCTTGGGCCCTGATGGCTCTGCAGCGGAGTTCGATTGCTGCCCAGCGTCATTGGCTTGACTTTGGTCCTTGTCGGTCAACCGCCGATCCATGGAATCTCCTTCCTTGCCTGACATCCATTGGAAGCGATTTGCAGGAACCGTGGTTGCTTTGCCCATCTGTGTCGCGTCTGCTGTGTACGACTGCCGGAGTCCATCAACCGGACGGGCAAACGGCCCCTCATGCCGGGATGGCATTTGGAGGGACGCTATTTCAGCTTCGACCTAATCCGTCTATCCTCTACACATGGACAAAGACGCTTTGAAACAGCTGAAGAAGGAATTCGAGAAAAAGTCTAAAGAACTCTTGAAAGACATAGATACTTTGGCCAAGCATGAGAAAAACCGCGACATGGATAATGCTGATTTGATCAGGAGGCGTATCCGAAAGGGCGCTACGGAGGCTGCGGCCCTCCTGCGTCAAGTTGGGACTCTCTTGCCGGCGACCTCGAATGCGCGCAAACCTACACCTTCGAGGTGAAGACTCTTAGTGGCCTGGACAACTGGCCAGTGCAACATCGGGACTCTTCAAAATCTTCGTCGTTCGATGGCCGGTCTGGACATGGGCTGCATCGTGTCTCTATCGCAACGGACTCGATATTCGATGTCGTGAAGCCTAGTTCATCCCCTGCGAGGTAGTTCGCCTTGGGACGCAGAAACGAAAGTCGGGATCACTCATAGACGGCGGCGGCGTGATCTGTCCCCAGGCAGACGGCGCGGAGCCCATGGTAAAGACGAAGGTAGCACCGTCTTTGATCTGCGCATGGCGGAACCAGGAGTTGGGAAGATCTACGCCGTTAAGCGTGGCGGACTGGATGTAATGGTTGAGGCCCGACCGGTCGAGATTCTTCGCGATGATCCGGAGCTTCTTTCCGTTACCGAGAGTAAGAGACGCGTAGGGTATGCTCGGCGTGCTGATGAGATAGACATCCTGGCCGGCGACGGGATAAATACCGAGAGTCTGGAAGATGAGCCAGCTCGACATCGCTCCAGAGTCATCGTTGCCGGGGATTCCCGCGCGTGAGTCAGTGAACGCTTTTTCCAGTAGGAGCTGGACGATATCCGCAGACTTGTCAGGACGGCCCGCATAGTTATAGAGGACCGGAAGGAGAAAGCCTGGCTCATTGGTGACGTCAAAGTGACCACGCGTGAAGATGAAGTCCAGGCGGCGGTTGAAGAGATCCGCACCTCCAGCCATCTCGATCAATCGGCGCATGTCCTGTGGAGCATACAACGAATAAGTCCAGATATCGCCTTCGTACATGAAGTCCGGCCAGGTGCCTCGCACGGTCAAATAGGGGTCGGCCCAGGAGCCATCTGGTTTACGCGGACGAAGGAAGCCGGTGAAGCCTGTAACAGTCATGCCCTTGTCCCAGAGGTGTTCGAAGTTATGGGTCCGACCGGCGTAGAGGGCCGCTTCGGTTGTCTTACCCAAACCACAGGCCAGCTCAGAGATGGCAAAGTCGTCGTAGGCATACTCGACGGTACGCGAGCCCGAGCGTTCATCCGCGAGAGTAATAAAACCCCGCTCGTTGTAGTCTTTCAATCCGCCGCGGCCTTCCTTCTGAGCGTTCTCCGGGGGCACGGTGGCATCGTGCTCCATTGCCTTAAAGGCGGTCTCGTAGTCGATGCCCTTCAGGCCCTTGACCCAGGCGTCCGTGACGACCACGTTGGCGTTTGAGCCTCCTTGGGTACGACCGTTGTCATTGCCGCTGCGAGCATCGGGCATATAGCCGGTATGCCGGTAAATGTCGACGAGCGAGCGGATGATATCGCGCTGACGGTCGGGAGAGATGAGGGTAAGCAGCGGGCTGGAGCTCCGATAGGTGTCCCAGATGGCGTAGTAGTCGTCATAGTATGGCTCAGTCGATTGCCAATCGGGATTTTCGCCGGTGCGGTCCGTCGGCATCAGCATGATGTGGTACATGGCGGTGTAGAGCTCGCGACGCTGAGCATCGGTCTCGCCGGAGAGGGTCAGCTTGGCGAGTTCGGTATTCCAGAGAGCCGTTGCGGCAGCGCGGACGGCGCCGAAGTTCCAGCCGGGGACCTCCTCTTGAACGTTTTTCCGGGCTTGATCGACGCTGAGGAACGAGATGCCAACCTTTACCTGAACGATCTGGCCGGCCTTCGTAGAGAGGTCGAAGGAGGCACCAATCGATGGGCCATCCGGCGAGGTCGCGACTACAGACGCGTCCTTTGCCGGGCCCAGGGTCGTGCCGATCCAGGTCCGTGTTGCAGCGGCTGGAGTGTCCAGCACCATGTAGTAATAAACCTTATATTCGCCACCCTCGTTCCAGCCGCCCCTGAAGCGCGCGACACCCTGGGCTTCGTGATCGGAGGGCAGGTGGATATCGGCCCCGACAAACTTCTGGGCCTCTATCCCTGGCCCCAGGCCGAGTGCCGAGGCGACATTGACGGTGATATGAGACTGCCGCGAAGCCGGGAAGGTATAGCGATGGAAGCCGACACGGCGGCTGCTTGTGAGTTCGGCGTCTACGTGGTAACGCGTGAGCTTCGCGCTGTAGTACCCAACCTTGGCCACCTCGTCAGTGCGGGGCGTCTTGATGTCGGTCAGGTCGAGCGTGCCAGTGACCGGTGCGACGAGAATGTTGCCGTACTTCCCTTGCGCTCCACTGAGGTGGAGGTGCGAAAAGCCCAAGACGTTGCCGGCACTGAAATAGCCGAAACCGGAATGTCGATTATCGAAGGTCGCCACGTCACGTCCGAGCTTGACCATTGCGAACGGAATTGCGGCGCCGACGAACGTGTTACCGCCCCAATCGACCCCAATGAAAGGATCGACGTTGCGGGTAAGGTCCTGTGCGGCAGGCCGTTGTCCCAGCGCCTCGGCGCCTGGCAGCAGAACGCTCAAAGAGAAGCAAATCGAAAGCCACAGGATAGAAGCCGCCTTGTTCCACATCGCCACCGGTCCTCCCGAATCTCCAGTGCTATCTACGGTCTTCATCAGCGAATCTCCATTTTTCATCATGATCTTCACAGAGGATGTCCTGACGCCTCAACAGCGGTTAACACTGGGATGGTTACGCCGTGGCTCAGGGCATATCGAATCAGCTCTGCTTATTCTTCTTCGCGCCGGTCAGCAAAGCCATTACGATCCACAAGATGACCGCCAAGATCTTAAGAGCTGGCTATACCAAATTAGGACACCACTTCTTTTCCAGTGAACCGCCGACCGTCGGGTCGACGAGCGCCGATTGTGGATCTATTGTCTGGCGCCCACACTAATTCTGCGTCCAAGGCAACATAGCGTCGCGCAGAGCGACTCGCTTCAATGCTCCGAGGGGGTCACCAGCTGCGAGTGCACGCGCTGCAGCGGTGATCAGCGAATCCATCGGAATCCCGTCAAACTTGTCACTCTCACCGCTTCAATGTCCTGCGCTAAGTTTATCTCGTGACGAAGAAGTACGACTCACCGGCATATACGCGCAATAGACCGGGAATGAGCGCGTTCGTGTTCGAGGACGGCGCCGACTACCACGCCTATTCGACCTATGCACGCGGCGTTGACGCCATCTGGGGCGGGTACCAGTGGCTTGATCGCGCGCCCAAGGGGCGCAACGAGACGGGCGTCTGGTGGCGCCGCCACGACGAGTATGACCAGAAGGCGGGATGAACAAAGGATGGGCTTCGATGCATGAGCGAACTCGTAGGCAACGCGAGGCCGTTTGACCACGGCCCGTGTTCCAATCACGAGATCGCAAGTGAGGAAAACCCATGTGCCCAGTGTGTTTAGCAACCGCATTGCTGATTGCGGGCAGCGCCATCTCTTCGAGTGGACTGGCGGCAATCGCAATCAAGAGATCCGGCGTGAAGGACGCCGTAGATAATGACGCCGCTCCTGCCTCTCCAATGAGGGCCATCATGGCTAGCCGCGCTCGGATGAGTCGACACCGATTGTCGTGCAACTATTCCGACGGATGACAAATAAATCGCCAACGACCGATGAGTTCTAGCCACCTCGCCGGTTCTACACAGTAGAGAGGCAAGATCGTGCAGGTCAATGGCAACCTAAAAAGGAGAAGGGTATGAACATCGCAAAGAAGACGGTCTTGATCACCGGCGCCAACCGCGGCATCGGCCAAGCGCTCGTCGACGAGGCGTTTCGACGCGGCGTGAAGAGGGTCTATGCGGGAACCCGCGGCGCACTCACGATCGCCGATGAACGGGTAACCCCTGTGGCGCTCGATGTGACCAATCCTGAGCAGGTCCGGCAGGCGGTCGCCGAGATCGAGACCCTCGACGTTCTCATGAACAATGCGGGCATCGCTGTCTATGACGACCTAAGCGGTTTTGATGCCATCGAACAGCACCTGGCGGTCAACCTCTTCGGAGCGTTCCACGTGACCCGCGCGGCGCTGCCACTGCTCAAGCGCTCGAAAGGGGCCATAGTCAACAACCTGTCCTTGATGGCGCTCGCCCCCTTGCCGGTCGTACCCGCCTACTCCATTTCAAAGGCCGCGGCGTTCAGCATGACGCAATCGCTGAGAGCGCTGCTGGCAGGCGAGGGTGTAACGGTTCACGGCGTTCTTCTGGGCCCAGTTGACACCGACGTGACCCGAGGCTTCGAGATACCAAACGCCTGGCCTGAACTAGTCGCGGTGGGCATCTTCGATGGATTGGAGAATGGTGAAGAGGATATCTTCCCCGATCCAGCGTCTCAGTCCATCGCGGAGGCCTGGCGCTCTGGCGTGGCCAAGGCGTTCGAGCGCCAGTATGCAGGTTTCGTGCCGCAGACCACGACGGTCCTTCAATAACACCACCCCTGTCGCGATAGAACAGAAAGGATGAGAAGCGAACCATGAAGAAGCAGGATTTCACCACGACCTTTTCGGTAGACCAATCTCCGCAAGAAGTCTTCGACGCCGTCAACGACGTTCGTGGGTGGTGGTCAGAAGAAATCGAAGGTAGAACCGACAAACTCGGTGCTGAGTTTGAGTTCCAGTACAAGGATTTTCACCGCAGTACCCAGAAGATCACGGAATTGATTCCGTGCAAGAAAGTTGTTTGGCACATATCGAATGCCCAACTTAATTTTGTCAAAGACAAGACCGAGTGGAACGGCACCGAAGTTGTCTTTCAGATCACCAGAAAAGGCGACAAAACCGAACTCCGCTTTACACACGTGGGCTTGGTTCCTGCCTTCGAATGCTACGGTGACTGTTCAGGCGCATGGGGCTTTTATGTCAACGACAGCTTGCGGAGTTTGATCACGACGGGTAAAGGGCAACCCGCCGGGAAAGATTGAGCGGAGCGGATCCAGCAACTTCCTGATGGGCACGTGGCCTGATCCACGGAATTGCTGGGCGACGCTTATGGCCTACGGTGTCCACTCTGACGGCAGCGGCGAAGTCTCCTGGCAAAGAAAAGGCCGCCTCCGAAGAGACGGCCAGCTTGCATTGCGACTCAGTTCGCCACGAACGTGGAAGAACTTGCGACGGGCCATATTCGCTAGACCGAGGATGCCAGTACCCAGCATAACGAAGGTAGAAGGCTCAGGCGTTTGTGCGCTGCCGAATGAAGATCAGAGTAACGAACTGCCCGTCCGAGACCGGGAGGCCTTCAAAATTCACCATAAACGTGGGGCCCGTAAAACTAACGACACCGCCTAGCAAGGTCGAACCGGGACCGACGGTCACGCCATCGATGAGCGGATCGCGTGATATGTCATCGAATTCGAATCCATTGAAGAACGATGGGTTAAATAAGGAATCCACCAAGCTGGTGATGGTAATCTTCGAACCCGTCACCGACCAAGCGAGCTCACCGAAGGCCACTCCGCTACCCGGCGCAGTGAAAATTCCTTCGTCCTCATACACCGTTGATGTATCTGGAAATCAGTAGAAGCCGTGGACAGTGCCGCAACCAAATCAGCGTGGGCAGCTAGCGGAGATATTGCAAGGGTCATCATGGCAAGTACGGCAAAAAGATTTCTGGAAAGCGCATGAACGTCCTCCTGCGGGCTCAAGATCGTGTCGCTGGCCGAGGCACGTGACTTGGATGTGCAATCACCCTGCCAAATCTTCATAAACTAAGCGCTTGTTGGCACTTCACCTTGCTAATCCCACATGTGTGGACTATGCACTTTCTTGCAGTCACTAGGAAGCCGATTGCTCTGTCATGAGATCGTCAATTTTCACCTTCAGTCCGCGATCATCAACTCCCCGGGCACTATGGGGCGGGTCCGAGGTAAGGCGCCGCGATAGGCCGCCAGCCCCATCAGCAGGAGCACACAGACAAAGATACCCAGCTTCATCAGGCTCGAAATACGTGTCTCCGGCAGTGTCTTCCAGACCGCCAGCAGAAGCGCCTGAGATATCGTGACCGCCCAAACCGAGCCGTAGAAGTACCGCCGTTCCGTGCCCTCGCCCTTGGTCGAAGGCCTCACGCGCGGCAACACTCCCGTCGCGCCCAGCAGCAGAACGGTCGCACACACCGGCAAGTAGGCATAGTCATAGATCTGCTTCATATGCCATGATCCCGTCGTCGCCGCGATCAGCAGCCCGGACAGGTTCAGAAGCGCAAAGCTTAGCACTGCGTTCCACGCAAACGTGTAGCACACCCGCCGATAGAGCGGATTTGGCTTGTCCTCATCAAAGCGCAGGATATATGGCCGCGGTTCCACGCCCGGCAACCTCCCGCGCAAGCCGGCGGTCCCTGTCCCGACCAGCACCGCCGCCAACCACGCCAGGTTGCCGCGTCCGAACCCATGCGCAAACAGCGTAAACGTCAGCGGTCCCGGTGCGAGAAAAAATACCCATATCCATATAGGCCAGTGCGCTAGCCGATAGAGACGCGTGTTCCGTTCCCGCATCTTGCGCGCCTCAGCATATTCCATCTTTCCGCTGTATCGCATAAGCGTGAGTCTCGCAGGGCGTCCGCGATCACGTCAATCTGCCAGGTAATCGGACCCCGCATCTTGGCTTCTGCGGCAATGCAGACAGATATGATGGCGATGTGCGCCCTCATCTGGCCAGTCTAGTCGAAGAGTTTCGCAAGCACGCTTCCGAAACGGCGGTCGTTGCCCATCGCGGCAATCGACGCTATGCAACGACGTACGGCGAACTCGCGGAGTTGGCAGGCCGGTGTGCCGCCGAACTCGATCGACGCGGTATCGCGGCAGGCGACCGTCTTGTGCTGTGGGGTGAAAACTCCGCGGAATGGATTGGCGTCTTCTTCGGCTGCCTTCTCCGCGGAGTGATCGCGGTCCCGCTGGACGCAGCAGGTTCGAGCGAGTTCGCCAACCGCGTCATAACGGACGTTTCGCCGAAGCTGATCGTGGGCGATCGCGCGCTGGTGGCTTCATTGGAAGGCGATGTCGCGCAGCTGTTGTTCTCAGAGATCGACTCGCTGCTACCTATTCAGCCGATGTTCACGGTGAGCGATGCAGTCAACGAACAGACGCCTTTTCAGATCATCTTCACGTCCGGCACAACGGCGGAGCCGAAAGGAATTGTCCTTACCCACGGCAACGTGCTTGCGAGCCTGCAGCCCATCGAGAACGAGATCGCCAAATATCTGAAATATGAGCGATGGGTGCATCCGCTCCGATTTCTGCACAGCGTGCCGCTCAGTCATGTCTTCGGGCAGTTCATGGGCCTCTGGACGCCTCCCCTGCTGGCGGCGCAGATCCACTTCAGCGACCATCTGGAGCCATCGCGGACGACTGAACTGACACGGCGAGAGCGCATCTCCGTCCTGATCGCCGTACCACGCGTGCTGCATCTACTGCGGACGTATCTGTTGTCGCGCTACGGTTCGCTTGCACGGGAGCTGGAACGGGCAAAAGACCTCTCGGCCTTGAAGCGCTGGTGGCGCTTCCGTCAGGTGCATCGTGCTCTCGGGTGGAAGTTCTGGGCGGTCATCTCGGGCGGTGCGACATTGCCTGCCGAGTTGGAGAGTTTCTGGAACAGGCTTGGGTTCGCGCTGATTCAGGGTTATGGCATGACGGAGACGACCGCCCTCGTGACGCTGAATCATCCATTCCACATTGGACATGGAACGATCGGCAAGGCTCTGCCCGGGCGTGAAGTTCGCATTGGCGACGACGGCGAGATCCATGTGCGCGGAGACATGCTGGCGGCGGCGACATGGCAGGGAGGCAAGATCCATCCGCGCCAGGGCGAGTGGCTGGCGACAGGCGATCTGGCGACCAGGGAAGAGTCCGGCGAACTGCGGTTTCTCGGCAGAAAAGGTGAAGTGATCGTCACGGGCGCGGGAATGAACGTGCACCCCGCGGACCTTGAGGTGGCAATGACAAAGCAACCCGGTGTACGGGGATGCGTCGTGGTGCCGTGTGAGACGATCGGCGGTCCCGAGCCGGTCGCAGTCGTACTCTTCTCGGGGAGCGACGATGAGCTTCACGCAGCGGTCGACCACGCGAACCGCGGGCTGGCGGAGTATCAGCAGATCCGGCGAGTGCTGAGGTGGCCCGACCTGCAATTCCCATTTACCTCGACAGGTAAGCTCTTGCGCAGAAACGTGGCAGAGTGGGCTTGCGCGACGCTCTCAGGGCAACACCACGGAACATCGGCCGATGCTGTCCCGGGTCGGGGGGACGCGCTGCTCAAACTAATCGCTGAGATCACCGGCGAGTCTCTCCCATACACCAACGGCGAGCTACGGCTCTCGGAGGACCTGCATCTGGACAGCCTCGGCCGAGTGCAGCTGCAAACGATGTTGGAGCAACGGTTGGGTATCGAACTCGACGACGATGCGATCGCCGGGGCGAAGACGTTAGGAGACCTGCGCACGCTGCTGCAACGGGAGGGGGACACAGGAGTTTCTTCTCGAACCGCTGGGAGCGACGGGCATTTCGATTCTGTTCCAGCTAGTCCTGCCGCAGCGCCGGCGGCTGCGTCGCCACTACAGACGGTGCCGCCCAGCGAGCGCGAGACGGCCGCGTCCGAGCATGCATATCCGCGGTGGCCCTGGAGTTGGCCGGTTCGTGCGATTCGCATGGCCTTCATCGAACTCGTAATGCGTCCGCTGATCTGGTTGCTCGCAGCGCCAAAGGTCGCGCGTGAGACGACGGATCTTCCGCTCGCGCCAGTTCTTGTGATTGCGAACCACGTAACTGCGTACGACGGTGCACTGGTCCTGTACGCCCTGCCGGGAAGGCTCCGGAGACGGATGGCAATCGCGATGTCGGGTGAGATACTGCTGGATCTTCGACACGGACGAAACCAACAGAGCGTCGTCCGCAACCTGCTTGCCCCCGCCGCGTACTGGTTGGTGACAGCATTGTTCAATGTATTTCCACTGCCCCGGCAACGCGGTTTCCAGAGAAGTTTCGCACATGCAGGCGAAGCGATGGATCGCGGATACGCGGTGATGATCTTCCCAGAGGGCACCCGGAGCCAAGACGGCAAGCTGCACCAGTTCCGGGCGGGGACCGGCCTGATCGCCCAGCAATCGCGCGTGCCAGTAGTGCCCGTAGCGTTGATCGGGCTCGGAGAGATGCGCGCAGCCAAGACCCGATGGCTTCGCGCCGGGCAGTTGAAGGTGCATGTGGGCAGCGCTGTTCCATTTGACGAGGCGGCTGGGCCTGCGCAACTGACGGCAAAGCTCGAGGAAAGCGTTCGGCGGCTTCGATCCGAGGGATAGATCTACCGCTATCAGCCCAAAGAGAAATAAGCTCAAAATAAGCAAATTAGGGCGGGTGATCGGCGTTTCAATCTGCATGCGTCTCCCCCGTAAGGCCAGGGGTATGCCCGCGAACTAAGCACAACTTATTTATCTTCAATACGTTGCCCAGCCTCGCGCCTTCGGTTGATGAGATGAATAATTTTCTTGCCTTACGAAGAAACCTGAAGCTGAACAGCAGCATCTTAAAATTTTCTTTAAGTTTTTCTCGGGGAGGCTAAATGCATCCAGAGCAACAAACTGAACAGGCTCCGAACTTTCGTCTCGATGTCCCGCTACACGATCTGCTCACCAAACCTGCGCCGCACTCTGCCGGTCTGCAGGCGTTGGGCACGCCCCAGACATTTCCTGACCCCGTGTTTCCACAGCGTCCCGACCTACTGGGGCAGGTCGAGGAGGGCGATGCCTGGGAGCCACCGGAAAAACGCAAGTGGACGACCGGCCAAATCTATCACGCGATGCAGGGATGGCTATTTCCCTACGTCCGCTCCCGTGTCACGACTGGAGACTTTCATCCGCTCATCTCGTACCTGTTCACCGAATTCAAATGTAATCTCGACTGCCATTACTGTTGGGCCTTCGACAACAAAGTGAAGGGCATGACCGAGGACACGGCGAAACGCTCCATTGACTGGCTCCACGGCACCGGATGTCGCGTGCTTGCCTACATGGGAGGCGAACCGCTGCTGCGGCCCGACTTCATACATCGAATCACTTACTATGCCGCGAAGAAGAACTTCTGGATATATCTCCCAACCAACGCCCGGCTGTTACGCACCGATGTCATCGACAAGTTAGCCGATGCGGGCCTCTCCACATTCAACATCGCCGTCGACGCTGTCGATATCAAGCCGGGCCTCCCGAAGGCGCTGGCGCCTATCCGGCAGCAATTCGAATACCTGGTCCGCAAGCAATACGCCTATGGCTATTCGGTCTTTTTGAACATCAACATCTGTCGCAACAACCTTGACGATGTTCGCCAGCTGACAGAGATTGCCCGCGACCACGGCATCGCGACCGACTACCACATCAACGAGTCTCCACTTCTTGCGCAGGACGAGCACTTTAAACACGCGGAACAGAACGTCACCTACATCACCCGGGACGACTGGCCTGCAGTGGAGGGGACGATCCAATGGCTGACAGAAAAACAGGACGCCGGTTACAAGATGGTGAACTCCAACACACGGCTCTGGCAGATGGTTGACTTTATGAAGGGCAATCATTTTCCATGGAATTGCCGGGCCGGGCAGAACTCAATGATTATTCGCGTCGATGGAACACTCGCGCCGTGCTTCCCAATGTACACAGCCAGCTATGACTGGGGTGTGGTCGGCGACCATAAGTTCGACACCAAACAACTCGACCATCAGAAGGAAACCTGCCAGACCCACTGCTTCTCTACCCTGAACCACATCCTGGGCTGGTGCTACAACGATCAGCGCGTTATCAAGTATTTTTTCAAACAACTCGCACATGGCTTCCAGGGAGTGAAGGGACAGATGTAGCCGCCAGTCATTCCAGATACCAACTTATTCGCGCCTATACGGGGCCCCAGATTATTAGATAAAAAAGGAGACGTTTATGCCGCTAGCTGAAGAGATCGTTCAGAAGGACTTCGAAGTGGAAATTCAAGCCCGAATCGATGCAGAGCGGGCCCGTCTTCGTGCAGAAGCCGGACTGGCGCGTATGCGCGAGTTCAAGAAGCCGGTGGAGCGCACCTTTACTGCCGCGGAGCGCGACTACGTAACCATTCTCTTCGGCGGCCTGACCTGGAAGCACGAAGAGATGATCAAGGCCGTCTTTCACGGCAGCGGCTACAAGTGCGAGAACATACCGACTCCGGTCGTCGATGACTTCCAGGCCGGAAAAGAATTTGGTAACAATGGCCAGTGCAATCCAACATACTTCACCGTAGGCAATCTGGTGCGCCACCTGCAGAAGCTTGAGCAGCAAGGGCTGACGCGCAAACAGATCATCGACAACTACGTCTTCTTCACCGCAGGCTCCTGCGGGCCGTGCCGATTCGGCATGTATGAAGCCGAATACCGCTTTGCTCTCCAGAATGCAGGGTTTGACGGCTTCCGCGTCCTGCTATTTCAGCAGACCGATGGCATTAAGGCGGCGAGCGGCGAGCCAGGGTTGAAGTTTTCCGTCGACTTCGGCATGGGCATGTTGAACGCCCTCAACCTCGGCGATGTCATTAATGAACTGGTGTACCAGGTGCGTCCCTTCGAGGTGAACAAAGGCGAGACGGACCGCGTCATTCAAGAGTCGGTGAAGACATTGACCGACACGCTGCGAGACCGGAAGCGCTGGCACATCAATGACGCTGCCCCCGCTTGGGCGAAACCGTTCCTTGAAAAGAACGAGAAGCTTGCGGGGATTGGCTGCACGCTCGGAAAGATCGGCCACAACCTATATGGCAAGGAGTATATCGACGCGCTGCATGCCTGTCGCGACAGCATCAACGCGATCGAAGTCGATCGTTTGCGTGTAAAGCCGGTCATCAAGATCACAGGTGAGTTCTGGGCCCAGACCACTGAAGGCGATGGCAACTTCAATATGTTTGCCTTCCTCGAAAAGGAAGGCGCGCAGGTACTGGTTGAACCGATCGCTACCTGGATCGCCTACATGATGTTCGTAGCCAAAGAGGGCGCGAAGGCGAGAGCCGACGCAGAGGCCCCCTATCGTGATCCGAAGTGGTACGAGGTAAAAAAACGCCTCGTCAATGATCTGAAGGTATTGAAGAAGACCGGAGGTCTGAGCGCCGGTAGCGCCATGTGGACCTACTTCTATCACCGCACCATCAAGCATATGGGTGACACGGCGCACCATCTGGTTCCACAAAAGGAGCTCTCGCGGTTAGCACATCCCTTCTATCACCAGCTTGCTCGCGGCGGAGAGGGCTACATGGAAGTCGGCAAGAACGTCTACTACACCGTCAATCATCTGTGCCACATGGTCCTGGCCTTGAAGCCCTTCGGTTGCATGCCGTCGACGCAATCGGACGGTGTTCAGTCGCGGGTCGTCAACAAGTTTAAAGACATGATCTTCCTGCCGGTCGAAACCTCTGGCGAGGGCGAAGTGAACGCCCACAGCCGGGTCCAGATGGCGCTGGCAGAGGCGAAAGCCAAAGCGCGCGCGGAGTTCGAAGGTGTACTGGAACAGACCAGTAAGTCCCTGGAGGAGTTGCGAGGCTACGTCAATGAACACCCGAATCTAAAACAAGGACTCTACAAATTTCCCCATCGGGAAGGTCTTGCCGGGACCGCTGCGCAGTTCGCCTGGCACGTCAGTGATCTGATGGGTGCGAATCGTAGCCGGAACCGTGTCTTCACGACCGCGAAACGAGTTGCATAGTGCAGACCTCTCTACCACTCAGTGGATCGCGAAGAGAGAGCGGTCTGTCTGTCCCGTCGTGAATTAACTCCCTAAAGGAGAAGGTGATGCAACTATTCCTGGTCGGCTTGGACGTAGGTTCCACAACTGTCAAAGCGATTGTGGTCGATGCTGCGACCGACAAAACGATCTGGCAGGACTATCAACGCCATGAGACGCGACAACCGGAGAAGGTCCTTGAATTCCTGCGCCGCATGGAGGCTGACACCGGCATGTCGCCTGCAAACACCCGCATCTTTATCACCGGCTCCGGTGGCGGCACCATCGCTGAGATGATCGGCGCAAAGTTCGTTCAGGAGGTGCATGCCGTCTCGCTTGCAGTCGAAAAGCTGCATCCCGAGGTGTACTCCGTAATCGAACTGGGCGGACAGGACGCAAAAATCATCGTCTTCAAAGACGACGAAGAGACGGGGCGCAAGAAGAAGATCCCTTCCATGAACGATAAGTGCGCTGGCGGCACGGGAGCGGTCATCGACAAAATCAACGCCAAGCTGAAGATCCCAACCGCCGAGCTTTCCAACCAGGCCTACCTTGGTGTCAAGCTGCATAAGGTCGCCGGCAAGTGCGGCGTCTTTGCCGAAACCGACATCAATGGTCTGCAAAAGACCGGAACCCCTCCCCACGAACTGATGGCCTCGCTCTTCGAAGCCATTGTGTTGCAAAACCTTAGCGTGCTGACGCGCGGGCACACATTGCGCCCCCACGTTCTTCTCCTTGGCGGCCCCAACGGATTCATCCGTGGCATGCGCGAAGCCTGGCAGGCAAACATTCCGCGCATGTGGAAGGAGCGCAAAGTAGAGATCCCGGAAGGCGTTACTCCAGAGGAGTTGATCAAAGTACCGGAGAACGCCCAGTACTTCGCCGCCCTGGGTTCGGTCGAGTTCGGCAAAGACGAGGAGCCCGAGGTAGGCCGTTATCTCGGGACCGAGAAGCTTCTCTACTACATCGACTACGGTCGCGCAGAAGAAAAAGCCATATCGGGTGGCAAGGGACTTGTCGCAGAGGATGCCGAGCTCGTTGATTTCAAGTCGGCATTCAAAAAGAAAAAGTTCACCGCAGCAGGATTTCTTCCCGGCCAGACTGTCTCCGGCTTCATCGGGATCGATGGAGGGTCCACTTCAACCAAAGCTGTCCTGCTCGACACAGAAGGCGAGATCCTTTGCAAGGCCTACGAGCTCTCCAATGGTAATCCAATCCAGGACACGATCGAGATGTTCCAGAAGCTGCGTGAGCAGGTCGAGAGCAAAGGAGCGACGATCGAGGTGCTGGGTGTTGGCACTACCGGTTATGCCAAAGACATTCTTCGGGACGTATTGAACGCCGATGTCGCGCTGGTCGAGACCGTTGCCCACACCGAGTCGGCACTCAAGTTCTACGAGGACCCTCACGTCATCGTGGATGTGGGGGGTCAGGACATCAAGATCATCGTCCTGAAAGACGGCCGTGTAAAGGACTTCAAGCTAAATACACAATGTTCGGCAGGCAATGGATATTTCCTGCAGTCGACTGCAGAAGGATTCGGCATGAAGGTGGAGGAATACGCAGACATCGCCTTCTCGGCTAAATCCATGCCGTCCTTCGGCTACGGATGCGCAGTGTTTATGCAATCCGACATCGTGAACTTCCAGCGCCAGGGATGGCGATCGGAGGAGATCCTTGCCGGCCTTGCCGACGTATTGCCGAAGAACGTGTTTCTGTACGTCGCCAGCATTCCCAATCTCGCGGCGCTCGGCTCCCGCTTCGTGCTGCAGGGCGGTACGCAGAACAATATGGCAGTCGTGAAGGCGGAGGTGGATTTCATCAAGTCCAGCTTCCGCGCCAAGGGCAAAGAACCGGAGATCATCGTCCACGAACACTGCGGCGAGTCAGGTGCGATCGGTGCCGCACAAGAGGCGCTTCGTCTTTGGAAGAACGGCCGCAAGACGACCTTCATTGGCCTCGAAGCTGTCGCGAACATCCACTACCGCACCACGCGCAACGAAGACACGCGTTGCTACTTCTGCAAGAACAACTGCCTCCGCACCTTCATCGACGTCGACGTGACTGGCTCGCACGAGCATAATCATCCCGATGCTGCGGCGGGTGACCGCGCGGCCACAGTAGAAGAAGTTGCCGTCGCCGCCGCGGTGGCAACGCTTCCCTCCCTCGAACAGATCCAGGCGAATCTGCCTCCAGCGACTTCCTCCGGGTCCTCATGCAGTACAGGAGGGAGCTGCGGCTCTTCCTCTTCCTCTACGTTTAAAGCGAAGGTGGAACCGCTCGTTCAGATTCAAATTGCGCCAGGCTCCAGCAAAGTGATTGAGCTGCCCAAACCAGTTGAGTTTCAACCTCGCAAGACCAAGGTACCCCTTCGCACAGGCGAGCAGAGGCTAATTATCGCAACGTGTGAAAAAGGGGCCGTCGAAGACCTGGACGACATGAAGGACATCAAGGCGGACATCGACAAGGTCAAGGAGGCCAATCCAAACTATGTCGACGTGGCCGCCCGCGATGTATTCCGTCACCGTCAGACTGCGAGCGTAGCTGATGCTGTCCCGAGTACAAAGGGATTTCTAGTCTCCAAAGCCGTTAAAGAGCGGGCCGCCTTGATGGAGAAGCGCAAGGACTATCGCGTCGGAATCCCGCGGCTGCTCAACACCTATACCTACGCCGCGATGTTCAATGCATACTTCGCCAGTTTGGGGCTGAAGGCCGAAAACATCGTCTATTCCGACTACACCACGCCGGAGCTGTATCGCGCAGGCGCAAGCCGCGGCGCCATCGACCCCTGTTATCCCTCGAAGATCGGCATCGCGCATGTTTACAATCTGCTCGCAACCAAGCACGCAAAGAAGCCGCTCCATGCGATCTGGTTTCCGATGTACGACGTGTTGCACACCCATCTAGTCAATCTAACTGGCTCCAACGCATGTCCTACGGTCACCGCAACACCTGAGACAGTGAAGGCCGCCTTCACCAAGGAAAGCGACATCTTCGCCGAGAACGGACTCGTCTATGTCGATCCGATCCTGAACATGCAAGACCACAGGTTCTGTGCAGACCAGATGTTTAAGGCTTGGGGCCCGATTCTGGGGCTCTCCCGCGAAGAGAATGAGCGCGCCGTCGAGGCGGGGTTCAAGGCACTCTCTGAATGCGAAGCGGAGATCCGTCGGCAGGCACGGGAGACGCTCGACCAGCTCGAACGCGAAGACCGCATCGGCATCGTCATGCTAGGCCGCGTCTATCACCACGATCCTGGCCTCAACCACGAGATCATGGAGGAGTTTCAGAAATTGGGCTATCCGGTCTTCTCGCAAAGCACCTTGCCTCTGGACGAGGACCTGCTTGAACGCCTCTTCGGAGAGGAAGTTCGCGCGGGGCTAATCACTCATCCACTGGACATCAGCGACGTCTGGAAGAATCGCTACTCCACGAGCACGAACCACAAAGTCTGGGCGGCAAAATTTACTGCGCGCCACCCCAATCTGGTCGCCCTCGAGGTCTCCAGCTTCAAGTGCGGCCACGATGCTCCGATCTATGGAGTCATCGAGGGCATCATCGAGCAGTCGGGAACGCCATACTTCTCATTCAAAGATCTCGACGAGAACAAACCGTCCGGCTCAATCCGCATTCGTGTCGAGACAATCGACTACTTTCTACGGCGCTACCGCGAAGACATCGTCAAGCGTCGGACCATCGAAGGTGATATCGAAACGCAGCTGGCCGCCCTTGAGCAATCTCTCCGCACTCAAACGCGAGACACCTACGAGATGGCAGTTGCCGGGGATTGAATTATTGGCGACACGATTTGCCATTGTCCGCCAGTTCCCTTCTCTTGGCGACCGCTCAGGAAAGACCCGTAGACGTCACGCGTGAGCCTGCGTTTGCCCCAGACCTGCAGGTGCTGGTTTCAAGAGCTTAAACAGAGTTGCGTTGGCCAGAATCGTGACAAGCGACGCGGCCAAAGTGGCGTTGTAAACGTCCGACCCAATCAACCCCGAGTGCAAAGAGACCTGCGCAAGAATAAAGGAAAATTCGCCGATCTGCGTCAGACCAATACCGACACGCATTGCTGTGTGGGCAGAATATCCAAACAGGCGAACGACCGCGAACCAGATCACGAACTTTCCGACGAGCACCAGTCCTACGATGACCAGGAGAAGACGCCAATTTGAGAGCCACGTGCGTGGGTCGATGAGCATGCCGATCGTGACGAAAAAGAGAGCAACGAAGGCATCACGAATGGGAAGCGTCTTCGCACCGAGTTTGTGGGCGTAATCGCAACTGCCAAGAAGCATGCCCCCGACAAATGCACCAAGCGGGAGCGACAGGCCAATTGCCTCAGTGACAGCAGCAATAACAAAGCAAATAGTGAGCACCAGAAGAAGGGCGAGCTCGTCATTGTCGGTCTTCTCTGCGCGAGCCAGAAGACTCGGAACCACCTTCCAGCCAACGAGGACCACGGGAACCAACAGAAGCAGAGATTTGCCGATCTGCCAGAAGACCTGGCCGTAGCCCCCTCCATTGGAAGAACCGAGGCTCGGAAGCAGAACGGTAAGAACAACAACCGCAAGGTCCTCGACCAGCGTCAGTGTAATCATGACGCGGCCGGCCTCCGAGCTGAGTTCGCCACGGTCCATAAGCAGTCGCATAAGGACCATCGTGCTGGCGACTGAAATGATGCAACCGACAGCAACGCCCTGGGGAAGCGACCAGCCAAGAAGTTGTCCTGTACCCACACCAAGCCCGATGGAAAGAAGAATGCCGATTGGCGCGCCAACAAGCGCGACCCACTTTACCTGAAGCAGTTCAGGAATGGAAAACTCAATTCCAATCGAAAACATCAGCAGCATTACGCCGACTTCGGCCATCATCTCAAACGTGTGAACATCGTGCACGCGGACCCCCGGCGTGAGCGGGCTAATCATGAGACCGGCAAGAACGTAGCCTAGTATGAGTGGCTGGCGAAGGCGCCAGAACACGAATCCACCAATGAGAGCGCCCGCAAAGACCATTGCGATGTCGCGAAAGATGAACATGGGTTCATGCACAGCGGAACTCCCGATCTGATTTAACGTGCGTTGGTGAAGAAGAGTCTAGCATTTCAACGCTGTCCTGCTAAGATACGCACCTTCACTCTTTGGATGAAAAATAATGAATACCGCCGTGCGTGGTCGAACTGGAGCTAATTCACCTTCTTAATATCGTCAGGCTTCCAGGCTTGATCGAAGAAGGCCTTAGTTGGACCATAGAGCCGGAAGAGCGTGAACCAGCCTTTGTCGGGGATGGTGGCGATCCAGTTTTTTCCAACTCCCGGAGACTTCGGTCCAAAATAGATGTCAGTCGAGCCGTCGGGGTTCTGGATCGGTTTGTCCATCGTATTCAGGGACGGAAACGGTTGTCCGTTGTCGAGACCCGAGCCCGTGATCGGATCGTAGACTGTGACCGACCAGAAGATCGCAGCGGGAATGTCGGGCGGCAGGTGCAGCACATAGGCCTGGCTGCCGCGAAGGAAGTTGCCGTCGGCGTCCACATAGGCCGCGGGATATTTCGCGCCTATATTCTCCATGTTGACGGCCATTCCTGGACTGGTCGAATACGCAAAGGTGAAAAAGCCCGTGCGCGCGTCGATGACGTTATAAGTGTCGACAGTGAACGTTGCGTTCGTCGGGAACGGATTGATCCAATGACGGTTCGGATAATAGAGACCGTTGGGGACCATCGCCGACGGCTGATAAGCGATCGCGTGACCCATGCGCGATGCGGTACGGGCGGCCTTGTCGAGCAGGTCAAACGTCGGCGCGTCCGGCGCAAATGGCTTGCCCTGGATAATGCCAATCCCCGCAAGGACTCCCCGCATCTCCATATCTGTCGGATCGACATACTCATGGTCGATAAAGCGCGAGAGCATGTTGAAGGCGTTGCCGTCCTGCGGATACAGCATGTTGGCCGGCGTGGCGGAGGCATCGGGAAACACCATCGCTCTGGCCGTCGACTCCTGGCCGAGCGGATAGATCCGCGTCTGCTCCATCACCTTGACCGGTTCGGAGAGCTCTTTGGGATCTTTGAAGAACCCTCGCCAAAAGACAAACACCCCGTAGGTCCCCGACCGATAGGTGAAGTAGCCCGAAGGGACAGCGCCTTTGTAGTCCGGCGGCAAAATCAAGTACTTTCCGCCGTTGCCGTGATCCGGTCCAGGCAGGCCTACATCACCAGCCCACTCGCGACCTTCAATCTCGCCTTCCGAACGGATGGGCCGCTGCCAGAAGTCGTCAAGGATTCCCTGCAGGCCGGGCGGCACCTCGATAACCATCGGCCCGTTTTCCTTCAGGTCGAGATAGCCGAGCGCATAAATCACGTCGGAGTTCGGCGTGGTGATCAGGGTCTTGGCGTTCAACCGCTCCTTAAAGATAGGCAGGATGTTATAGCCTTTGCCGAAGACCTTCTCGGAGCCCTCCTTCATGCCGTACATGTTGAGCGCGGGCAGCGCCCAGAGATAGGCCTGAACGGCCCGCTCAAAGAGCAGCTCCCGCTTGAGTAAGCTGATGTCTGCTTTTAGCGGATAGCTCTCGATGTAGGGTTGGTCCGCCAGCTGGTCGTAGTGCGACGGCGGCAACTTAGTTGTTTGATTACAGGCGGTGAGGCAAAGTGCGACCAGGAGGACGACGCAGACCTTCTTCATGTGTCCAGATGCTCCTACTTTACTTTTGTCACGACCGGTGGGGTCCAGCCTCCGTTCAGGATACTCTCCTCCGGCCAGTAAGAGCGGACGTAAAGCACGAAGTTCTCCTTTGGCGCGGGCAGCCAGTTTGCGCGTTTATCACCTTCAGGTGGGGTCGACTGCACGTAGATCGTGAGTGAGCCGTCAGGCGCGGTCACCAACGTCTTGTTCTTGGTGCCGATGGAATAGCGCTTGATCTCATTAGGCGAGAAGAAGTGATGTTGGTTGTAAAGTGTGAGCGACCAGAAGCCTTTTACCGGAGGGGTTTGGCCAGCGGCGAAAGTAACGATGTAGACGTGGTTGCCGTTGAGTTGCTGGCCGCTACCATCGGCATCCTGATAGAAGTACTTCGTCTCGCGCTCAGAGTTGACGAAGATATTGGATTTGGCGACAGCGGCACGCGTGTAATAGTCGGTGCCAAACGCTGCGCCATTCTTGATGGTGGTCCAGTTATAGGCCAGCGGAAGACCGCTGCTATGAAACTGAAAGAGTGGTGTAATGAGGTCCTTGTCCGCTTCGACTGCCGAGGCAACTAAGGCCGCGTGCAGCTTGGGGTCCTTCGACGCAGCGTCAAGGACGCTTTGGAGATTGGCGTACAACGCCTCTTCCCCGGGCAGCGGTGGCACCTCTTTCAGTATGGCGGGAAGCACATCGAAAAAGCTCTCCGGCAACACCCATTTCGTCTCTTCTTCTCCGGTGGACGTGTTGGGAAAATTCGGGATGTTTGACCAGTCTTTGGTCTGGTTCTGCCCCGTGAACTTGCTGAGTGGATAAATGAGTATGCCTGTCAGCAGCGGTTGAATCGCCTGACGGTCGGCCGCAGTGTCGTCCATAAAGACACGGGGGATGAAAACACCAAGATTGGTCTTCGACTGAAAGACCCCTGTGATCCCACGAGGAACGATTCCCTTCCAACCAGGTCCGACAAGAAGGTAGAAGCCGGGCTTCGTGCCGTACATCTTTCCCAGTTGGACGAAAGAGTCCGTGCGCTGGTCGACGACCTGGTAGACCCAGAACCTGTCGCCGAAATCCGGCACCTGCACGACCACTGGCTCTTGATCCAGGGAAAAGAGACCGAAGCCATAGACAACGTCCTGGTTCGGACAGGCGACCAGGCGTTCGGCCGGATCGATATAGTCGCGCACCATGGATAGTTGGTTAATAGGAGCTACCGGCACGATGCCGCCCATCAGGCCCGGCCCGGGCAGCTTAGACAGAATGAGCTTGCGATTATGGAGGTTAACCATGGGCCAGCCCCACAAGTAGGCCACCCCCCCTACGCGGCGGACGTAGTCCTCGGTCAAACGGGTGCCCGGCACTGGATCGGGGACGGAGACCGCAACCGGAGCAGGCGCGACCGGTGCCGGGGCCTGCTGGTTCGTTTGCTGTGGGTTGCATCCTGTGAACGTAACTAAAGAAGCTGCCAGAAGAAGCGCGCAAATAGCCGGCTCTTTGTACATCGGAAGCCTCCTGTCCCTGGAGCCGGCCTTGCGGGTATGGATCAGGTTGCAGTCGGGGCCAGAGATTGTATTTGCGCCTTCGAATCCGTAAATACTCGCTTCAACTATCGCAACGGATCGAAAGATCGAATACTGGCAGGACTTACAGACTCGGGAAAAACTCGCAAGCCAAAATAAAAAATGCGAAAAGCCTCGGCAAGGATGCATGTCAAGCCCAAAAACATATAACCCATTACAATTCAGCGACATCCGCGTAGCATTTTAGTTTAGTCCAAACCGCTATACGGAACCCTCCGGCTCTAAAGTCATTTAGAAAAAGGTTTTAGCCATAACCCCTTTGCTATGAAGATTGTGCCGCTCGGTACCCATTGAATCTAAATATTTCGCCGAATCTTGGGGGGGAGGGGGCTCCCCCTTGGATCGCGTCTGAGGGGGCAATAGCTTGGTTCCAGAATGGGCTACACCGCAAACTTCAACAGCATTCTGAGGACGTCTTTCAGAGGCATCACGGTTAAGAGCAGCGGCACCATCGGAATGAGGCAGGCCGCTACGAGAGCAAGCGGTGTACGGGGCCCCATCGGTACGGGATCCATCTTCTCGATGAAGGCAAAGCTGTTCCCTAGGTCAGCCAGTGATTGGATGTCTCCTGTTCCGAGCAGCGCTTCCTCACGTGGCGGTTTCGTTTCTACCCATTTCTTCTGGAACGAGGCCGTATACTCCGTTGCCAACGTACCGTACTTATAGAGTCCGGCCCTCTTCGTCTTCAACAGAATCGGGGCAAAAACAAATAACGGAAGAAGAAACAGAACGACCATCACAATAACGTAAGCAGCGATCATTGGCGCAAACTGCTGTAGCGAGACCTTGTCATAGACAAGTTCGTTTGCAAGAATGCCAGACACTGTTATGGAGACCGCAAAAAGAATGATGGCAAAGAAACGATGTGACTCCCCGACAAAGGCGAGGCCCCCAGACTCATCAGGATGGGTCGCTATCAGCTGGAGATTAAGCTTGCTCATGCGCCAGAGGAACTGCCCCCACAGAAATAGTCTCCAGAGCCAGCGGAGTATGAGGAAATGAAAGAACGGAACACAAAATAGCACAAACCACCAGCCCGCCCACGTCAATGTGACCGTCGAGCCGGAGTGGATCGCATACCATGTCGAAGCCTGGACCGCCATCGACGTCAGCCCTATGGCTGCGAACGAGTAAGCCAGGAACACTAGGAGGACCTCTGCAAGTGTGGAATCACGCCATCGAAGTCCGTCTCCGATTGCTCGATCAAACCGGCCGAAATCCTCTTCATGGACCAGGCCGGAATGTACAAAATGCGCGGAAGCATGCCCGAGGTGCGGCCCCAACACTATTTCGCCAATGAACAATAGAGGCAGCGCCAAGAGAAAACGCGCATGCACGGCGAAGTCCCGCAGAAAAGGCACGTCAACGCGATGCCCGATCGCAGCACCCTGCAATGCAGAGAGCGCCAACAGAGGCACCCACGTAACCAGGACCGCAAGAAGCGCTCGGCGGAGAATATGCGGCGACTCCTCCCGAACGAGGCCCAAACGCTTCTCGATTCGATAGGTGGGTCCGCCTTCTGTAAGGTGCAGCATCGGTTGATTTGTGTGTGCAAGATCAGTCATGGGCCTCCTCGGTAGACCGCGGTCTCATCGATTGAACGCTTGGAAGCTGTGCAACTGAATCGCTGACTACAAAAAGTCCGGCGGATGCAATGTGGAAGAGCGGTTGAGTAGAAAATGACTGTACTCGCTTAGTTTGGGCCGGGCCCGAGGACCAGTCGCGTTCGCTCAAATGTCTGATGGATGTAAACGACAGCATTGAGGGTACTGGGCAACTTACGCTGCTCAAGAAGGCGTTGAAACTGTCAAAACCGACAGCCGTATCCATCGGCCTCTTTGAGAACAGCCGCTTATGCCGCCTTGGCCCAAGGTTCGCGCACCGCAATCACTTTGCGGACTTCAAAATCCTCAGCGTCAAGACCAGATGCGGGTTTAGCGACGGGTCTATGGCCGCTGCGTCTGGGCACCAGCCAAGGCGCTCAGAGACAGCTTTATCAAGAGCGCGAAGTGAGAATTCAGGCTATTTTCATACGTTTGGAGGGAGGCCACCTAAGTAGTAGACACTTAGATTGGTGGCAGCTTTTATCATTCGCTCGAGCGCAGGATTTGGAAAACGCTCTGCATAGGGAGGCGCCCAGCCAATCTGGTCTCCATTGATTGTCTTCGGCAGCTCTTGCTGCACGCCTGTCGCTTTGACGAAGGGTGTGGGGTCCTGAAGGCCTGCTACCGAGAAGTTGACAAGTCGATGAATCGCGCCGCTTGCGTGGGCATAAAGATCAAGGTGATTTGCTTCTCCAAACTCCGCGAGCAGAACGAGAGGCGCGAGAGCATAGAGATGGTAATGCAGGGCCCGGCCACCTCGGGCCATCTCAAGTGGAAGCGCCCCATCCGGTTGTATCTGGTCGATTCCATTGTCATAAGTTCCCATCGCCCAATCAAAGTCCTTGCGATCATTCGCCGCCACCCCAATCGCTGCAAGCTCGACTCCGGCCCAGTACAGATGATTGTTCTGAGCGTCTCCTTGTCTCGGTTTCTTGCGCGCGTCGTAATAATTTTTTGTCTGTTCTCCGACGCTTTGCATCCATCTGGCAACTGTCTCCGCCTGTTGTGGAGTCGCAATGCCAGCTTCGCGCACCTTCAGATAGGCGATTGCAACTGCGCCAACGACCCATCCCTGTACGTAATACGCCTGGCTCGACGACATTTTGCCGGCCAGCGAGTGTTCCTGCGCCAGGGTCACGATCTGTGCCATCGCACATTGCGCCGCCTTTCGTGACCCTGTGATGCGATAGTCGTCTGCTGCGTTGACAACTGCCAACCCAACGGCCTTCACTCCGTCACTCGATTTGCGGTAAGCCTCCTGCCGCACCGGATCAATGATGGAGTGGGTCGGATCGTCCAGTCTGTAGAAGCCATCGGTCACCAGGTCGGGCGCGATATGCGCAATGGCTGGACACGCATAGGAAGCGTCCGTCATCGTCACAGGTTTTCCATCCCAGGGAGAACGAAGAGCTTTCTCTTGAGCAGCTACGAGAACTGGGAGGACGGCGGCAATAAGAATCGGCAGGTATGTGTACCTGGAAAATTCGGCTTGCCGACGATGAATTCCATACCGAAATCGAACGGCCTTATTCATTTGTTTCCTCTACGGTGATCAAACTGCTGATTGTAAGAAAGGAGGGCCACCCAACTGGGTGACCCTCCAGGTAGATAAATCGGGAAGTAAGAGGTTAGAAGAAGAAGCGCGCAGATAACTGCAGAGAGCGATTAGGTTGAGTGCCCGTGATCTTGCCGAAGCCGGACGAGCTAGCGAAGGTTGCCGTGGTTCCAACCTCCGTCACTGCGAGGGAACCGCTGGGCGCCTGGAA
>DATHQG010000153.1:0-5127 GCA_035483075.1 Edaphobacter sp.
CTGGTCCGCAATGGCACGGCAGATTTGAATTCCGCGGGTCCGAATCCAGCCCCAAACCTTAAGGAGAAATGATGATTTCCACTGAGAAAAACCTCGAAGACCTGACCCTCACAATTAAGCAGGAGATCCACGTCCTGGCTCCCCTGGACACAACTTTTGACGCGCTGCTCGAGCAACTGGGGCCCGGCAACGACACCCCCGACGGCAAATCTCTCAAGATGAAGATCGAAGCATGGCCCGGTGGAAGGTGGTACCGCGACCTGGGTGACGACAACGGGCATTTCTGGGCCAATGTCCAGGCCATCAAACGGCCCACGTTGCTTGAGTTCGCTGGTCCGTTGTTCGCGTCTTTCCCGATGGTCTCGAACGTGCAATTCCGGCTGAGCGAAGTCGAAGGTGGGACCCTGATCGCCTTCAGGCATACCGCACTCGGCTTCGTCCCCGAGGGTCAAAAGGCAGAGATGGAAAAAGGCTGGGCTTTGATGAACGAAGGTGTTCGCAGGTATGCCGAGGCCGGCCAACAACAGCACATATCGCGATCAACGAGTCACAAGTGAGGAAAATCCATGTGTCCAGTGTGCTTAACGACCGCAGCGCTGATTGCCGGCAGTGTCACCTCTACGGGCGGACTCGCGGCAATCACAATCAAGAGATTCGGCGGGAAGAATGCCGTAGACAATGGCCCCGCTCCAACCCCATCCGAGCTGCTTCGAAAAAAACCGGAAGAGTAGAAATCGTCCTGAACTCACATCAAAGGAGAGATCAACATGTCAACAAGCACAATAGAGAAACCGCAAATCGTGTCGCAAGATGAGTGGCTGGCGGCTCGCGAGAGTCTGCTGTCCGAGGAGAAACGAGTCACGCGGGAACGCGACGCGTTGGCCGCCAAGCGCCGGCGTATGCCATGGCAGGCCGTGGAGAAGCAGTACGAGTTCGAGGGACCCAACGGCAAAGCGAGCCTGCTAGACCTGTTCGAGGGCCGCCGTCAGCTAATCGTCTACCGCGCCTTCTTCGAACCGGGTGTACATGGTTGGCCCGACCATGCCTGCCGCGGCTGCTCCCTGGGAGCCGACCAGGTCTCCCACCTCGCGCATCTGAACGCCCGCAATACCACTCTTGTCTACGCCTCGCGTGCGCCGCAGCCCGACATCGAGCGTCTAAAGGCGCGCATGGAGTGGAAGATGCCTTGGTACACCATCACCGACAGCTTCGACAAGGACTTCGACGTGGACGAATGGCACGGCCATAACGCGTTCATCCGCGACGGCGACAAGGTGTTCCGCACCTACCTCATCAACACTCGTGGCGACGAAGCAATGGGCACCGTCTGGAGCTACCTGGACATGACCGCGCTCGGACGCCAGGAGAACTGGGAGGACTCGCCCGCAGGCTACCCCCAGACCGCGCCGTACAAGTGGTTCAACTGGCACGACAACTACGACGCCGAGGCCTCCCCTGACTTGAAGTGGGTCGAGGTGTCCGACGCTGGAATAGCCGCCTTCCGAAAATCGTGACGCAGAGGCGAAAGCATGACTCAGGCCCGTCCCACTCATTCCGGCAGCGTGCCGACAAGGTCTCGCCGCCCTCGGTGTGCGGGGTGGGCGCCTGTGGCTCCTAACTGGATCGGCGAAATGTATCAGGGACGTGCCAGGAAACCTGGGGGGCCACAGCCTTCATCGTCGTAGATCTCGTTGGAAATCTGGTTCTCTTTGCCGGCCCGGTCGGGTGAGGCGTCGCGCCCGACCCTCACCCCCGCGCCCTCAGCAAAGCAAAGGATCCCTTTGTTTCGTACTTGTGCTTGGCTTTGTTTTGGTGGACCGGAGTTTGTGCGCAGGCATAAACTGCTGATTTCATTCATTTCATTTTTGCATAAATTATTTTTTGGCGTTTTTGGCCCAGAAATCGCATGTCAACCCCATAAGACACCTAACTCATTCCCCAGCAACAACATCCATTTGGCATTTTAGTTACACTCAGCTAGCTATAATGGAGTTAGAAGTCAAAAAAGCCCCGGCAAAAAACTGGGGCTTTCCATTTTTAGAAATGGAATCTTTTCTAACCCTTTTGTTTGGAATATTTTGGACGTAACCCTTTTAGTTAGAATATTTTGCGGACGCCGGCGTCGTGTATATTGTTGAATACAAGATATTTACGCGCGGGCAATGGGGGAGGGTACCCCTAGTAGAAATCCGCACAGCTCAGGAAGAAACCACAAGTCCGGCAAACCAGCTTGCACCGGCTGTCCTCCAGCCGCGAGCTGCAAGTCGGACAAAAGCGCGAATGGTGCTCCGGGGAAAGCGGGCACTCGGCTGAGATCGGTTCGGTAGCGACCTCATTCGAGCATGGCATCTGCATCAGGAGATAGTAGCGTAACGCGTCAATTTTCAACTTCCTTTATCCACAACCGCGCATCGAAGAAGATACCGTTATTCAGTAGAGTCGATACAGCACAACAGAAAGAGGAGACACACGATGGATCGCAGCGCATCAGCAGTCTGGCACGGCAGCCTAAAAGAGGGCAAAGGAACGATCTCCACCCAGAGCGGCACATTGAAGGACACGCAGTACAGCTTCAAGGCCCGCTTCGCCGACGGCGTCGGCACAAACCCTGAAGAGCTCATCGCGGCCGCTCACGCCGGCTGCTTCACCATGGCCTTGAGCGCAGAGATCACCAAGGCCGGCCTCACACCAGACTCGATCGAGACCACCGCGGCCCTTACGCTCGACCTGACCGGCGAGAAACCCACCATCACCAAGATCCACCTGACCACAAAGGCAAAGGTACCCGGCATCGACAAGGCGAAGTTCGACGAACTCGCCCACAACGCCGAGGTCGGCTGCCCCGTCTCCCGAGTCCTCAAAGCCGCCGAGATCACCCTCGACGCCACCCTGCTCTAACCCAGCATCGCCCTAATGGGCATGGCCGTGATGGTCATGCCCATGGTGATGTCCATGCGCTCCGACGGCCTCCAGCTCCGGCGGCGCGCTGCACCCATGGGTGGTCTCACAACCCGTTATTTCAAACTGTATGGTCGTATGCGTGATGTGAAAACGATCACGCAGAGCGCATTTGATACCTGTGAGGATGTCACCACATTCAGACATAGGCATCTCGGCAATCGTAACGTGGCTCGCCAAAGCATGAGACTGCGAGCCGAGACTCCACACGTGCAGATCGTGGACATCCAGAACTCCACTAACTGAAGCCATCGCCTCACGAATATCGCCAAGCTGGAGGCTCCGCGGGGTGCCCTCCAGCAAAATATTCAGCGTCTCGCGTATGATCCCGATCGAACTCCACAGAATCATGCCCGCGATCAGGATGGAGAGCAAAGGATCGATCCAAGCCATTCCAGTGAACAGGATCGCAGCGCCGCCCGCAATCACCGCGGCCGTCGACAGCGTATCGCCGAGCATATGCAGAAAGACGCTTCGGATATTGACGTCGCCGGCAAAGCGCCACAGCAGCGTCGCCACCGTGCCGTTCATCAGCACACCTGCAGCAGCGACATACATCATCACCCTCGGCTGGACCTCCACCGGCGCGCTGAGGCGATGGATCGCCTCAATCGCAATCCAAGCCGACAGCACGACCAGAGTGACCGCATTGACAAACGCCGCCAACACACCCGCCCGCTGATAGCCGAAGGTCTTCTGGTCTGTCGCCGGCCGCGCCTGGAAGTACACAGCAACAAAGGACAATGCAATGGCTAGCAGGTCGCTGACGTTGTGGCCGGCCTCGGAGATCAGCGCCAGAGAATGCGCCCGCAACCCGAAGTAGAAGGTAGCTCCGACATACGCCGCCGTGAGCACCATCGAAACCTGCAGCACCCGCTGCATCTTGCGGTTCGGGGTGGCGACCATGTGCATACTACTAAGTGTATGCTGCTCCACGGCCGCGTTCAATCAGCCTGGTACGGAGGGGAGGAACTCAGCCGCAGACCGCTCCACGATTCGGCAACAACGATGCTGTTCGCGGGGTTTTGCGGCAGATAGCGGACCTGGACCGGAAGGTCCGTCCGGATGCCGTGAACATACTCTGCCAGCGCAGTGACGTCCTGGGCGCACTCATAGGTGACCCCGCCAATTCGGTAGTTGTAGACGATGATCTGAGGCGTCGGAATCGAAGGATCGGCCTGCGTCGGAATCTCCGAAGTGTTACGGGCCTCTGTAATCATGGTGTCCATAATGGTCCCGTCCGTGATCCTTCCGGAACGGGCAAGAAGTTCGCGACGCTCGCGCTCGATCTCCTCGGCCGTGGGTTTGGGCCGCGTAAGCAGATAAGTGGTGACGCCTATCGCGACCGCCACACTGGCGCTAATTGCGGCGACGACCCGTGGGGAGCGGAGTAAGAGCGGCAGATGAGTTGGAGTCAGCGATAACACAATCTTCTGTCAAAAAGCATAGTCCATTGCGCGAGATTCAGGAGGGAGAGAGGTACTGTCTCAGTAACCAGAGTTTCAACGCTATCGCGAATACGGGAAACGCCAGTTGCCGGTAACGGGCGTGGAATCGGTCTTCTAGGGGCAATAGACCGGTCGTACGATTCCGGTGGGCCAGTGCACAGGGCGGCCTGCCAAACAGAAGGCGGTTGACGATATACTGGAAGTTGCCCATGAAGCCGTCTTTTTCTCGCTCTGCAAAGTCGTTCGCTCCCGTGAAAGCTGCCTCCCTCACATCGTCTAACCTCGCAAATCCGCTGGACCTGGCTGAGGGTCGGCGTGTCCGGTCAACGACCGTAATCTGCGTCCGGCGAGGCGACTCTGTCGTCATGGCCGCCGATGGCCAGGTCTCCATTGGCGCGACAATCATGAAGGGCTCAGCGAAGAAGATCCGTCGTCTCTATCAGGACAAGGTCCTTGCCGGATTCGCCGGATCTACTGCAGACGCCTTCTCGCTGTTCGCCCGGTTCGAGGTCAAGCTCGAGCAGTACGCGGGAAATCTGGGCCGCGCAGCCGTGGAGCTTGCTAAGGACTGGCGCACCGACAAGATGCTGCGCCAGCTCGAGGCGCTGTTGATCGTCGCCGACCCGAAGCAGACGTTTCTGCTCTCCGGAACAGGCGACGTGATCGATCCGGATGAAGGGATCGCAACCATCGGCAGCGGCGGCAGCTACGCCCTGGCCAG